>JAJFGH010000050.1 GCA_021776275.1 Alphaproteobacteria bacterium
GGCCCAAAGAATGACAGGCGTCCCAAGCCCAAGCTCGATCCAGAGCGCCGTGCGTTCGCCCAAACTTTCGCGGAGCCCACCGAGTCCCACAAAAGGTGACATCGTTAAAACCAGAAGGGGAACGGTCAGCACGGCTCCAACCAGAAAACGCCGCTTGAAATCGATGAGTTCCGGATTTGGACCTTCGTCACCGGTGGGGGCTCCCATCGGTTCCAGCGCCATGCCGCAGATTGGGCAATCGCCTGGCCCCTCCTGTTTGATTTCAGGGTGCATCGGACAGGTGTAAAGGGTGCCGGATGGAAGGCTTTCTTTATTCTTTTGATGCGCGCCCGATAGATAATGCTCGGGGTCGGCTGCAAATTTGTCGTGACACCCTTGGCTGCAGAAATGGAATTCCTGATCGCGATGTGTATGGGTAGGCTTGTTCGCCGTTATATCGACGGTCATCCCGCAAACCGGGTCCACGGCGGTTGCTGGATGCGCGGCGTGGGCCATATGATCGTGTTTCTCTGCCATTGCGAATGCCTCTGCGCGGCCATGGGGGTCACCAAGATTGGCTATGATAGGCAGTGCGGTTTTGCGTGGCCAGCTTGGAAAATGTCATGTGCCCTCGCATGGTTGCCTTGGCTTCTTGTGCTACATTTGCCGTGAAGCTTTTCCCCGAGGGCTTGAAAGAGAACTAGATGGCCAACGGTTTTGTTCGACGTTTTCTGCCGGTCCTCGATTGGCTGCCGCGCTATCGCAGCGCGGACGCGCCCGGCGATCTGATCGCGGGTGCCGTAGTGGCGGTGATGCTGGTGCCCCAGGGAATGGCTTACGCAATGCTGGCGGGTTTGCCGCCCCAAATTGGGCTCTATGCCAGCATCGTCCCGCTTATTCTATACGGCGCCTTCGGATCAAGCCGTACCCTGTCCGTCGCACCCGTCGCCATCGTCTCTTTAATGGTGGCGAGTACGCTGGGCGGTCTTGCAGAGGCCGGCACGCCTGCCTATGTGGCCGGCGCGTTGGTTCTGGCCGGGCTCAGCGGCGTTATTTTGATTGCGATGGGCGTCGCCCGCATGGGCGTTCTGACGGCGTTTCTCAGCCATTCCGTCATTTCGGGCTTCACCAGCGCAGCGGCGCTGGTTATCGGGCTAAGCCAGCTCAAGCATTTGCTTGGCATCGATATCCCGCGGAGCAGTCTCTTTGTCGATGTCGCCGCCGCTGCAATTCCGCGGCTGGCCGAGACCAATTTCGCCACCGCGGTGATTGGCCTCGGCGCCGTCGGACTGCTTTTGCTGATGCGGAAACCGCTGGCGCAGATGCTGTCGCATCTTGGCGTTGCGCAAAGCGTTATCGCACCCGTGACCAAGACCGGGCCGCTGGTGGTCGTTATCCTCGGCACGCTCGCGGTTTGGCTGTTCGGACTGGATCGGGCCGCCGGCGTCGGCATCGTCGGCGTCATCCCGGGTGGCCTACCGCCGCTTGGCCTGCCCGCCTTCGATCCGGACATGATGGTTGAGCTGGCGCCGGCCGCGCTGTTGATCGCCATCGTCGGGTTCCTGGAAAGCGTGTCTGTGGCCAAGGCGCTGGCCAGCAAGCGGCGTCAGAAAATCGACGCCAATCAGGAGCTGGTTGCGCTGGGCATGGCAAATTTGGGCGCGGCGTTCTCAAGCGGTTATCCCGTAACCGGCGGGTTCAGCCGCTCGGTGGTCAATTTCACCGCCGGCGCCAACACGCCGCTTGCCGCCATCGTCACCGCATTGCTGATCGGGGCGACGGTGCTGCTGCTGACCCCTCTGTTCCATTTTTTGCCGCGGGCGGTGCTTGCCGCCGTCATCATGGTTGCCGTTGCGAGCCTGATCGACATCCGCACCTTCCGGCACGCTTGGGCCTACAACAAGGCGGATGCGGTTGCGCTCGCCGCGACCTTTCTTGCCGTGCTGGCGGCAGGGATCGAGCCCGGAATTATCTTCGGCATCGCGCTGTCGCTGGCGCTGTTCCTATGGCGTACCAGCCGGCCCCATTTCGCGGTCGTTGGCCGGGTCGGCAAGACGGAGCATTTCCGCAACATCAAACGGCACGAGGTCCACACCTGTCCCCACGTGCTGGCCATCCGGGTTGACGAGAGCCTCTATTTCGCCAATGCAAGCTATCTCGAGGACCATCTGCTGAAGGAGGTGGCCGACAACGAACGGATCGAGCACGTCGTGCTGATCTGCAGCGCGGTCAACTTCATCGATGCGAGCGCGCTGGAGACGCTGGAAACGGTGATCACCGAACTGCGCGACGCCGGCGTGACGCTCCATTTTGCCGAGGTTAAAGGGCCGGTGACCGACCGGCTCGCGCGGACGAATTTTCTGGAGCACCTGAAGCCGGGCACCATCTATTTAAGTACGCATGAAGCCATGGTCGCGCTCGGCTGCGTCTAGGGCCCCGGCCGCCGCTTCTTTGGCCTGGATTGCGGCCTGGATGGGCCGGAAAGCCGCCGCGCCGCCCGCTGCACAAAGTTTTTTCGCATTGCACAAAAAACGGTCATGATCGGGGCGCGGACGGCCCGGCTGTATTTTCCCAACCTATTGTTTTAACTGATTTTTTTTAAATAACCGCCCTTGGCATGGCGGTTGCACTCTTCTTGGCGTACCCGCGGGCGGCTATGCCCACGCCTTGGAAATGAGAGTGCCCATGAACAATCCCCTAAAGACGCTTAAGGACTTTCCAGCCGGTCTGCGCCGCCTGGCCGGTTTTGCCGTTCTGGCCCTGTTCGGTTTCTGCGGGCCCGTGTCGGCCGCGCCATTGGCCCTCGAAAAGGACGAATTGAAATTCGGCTTCATCAAGCTCACCGACATGGCGCCGCTGGCCATCGCCTATGAGTTGGGTTTTTTCGAGGACGAGGGGCTGTTCGTCACGCTCGAGCCCCAGGCAAACTGGAAAGTGCTGTTGGATCGGGTCATCGATGGCGAGCTTGACGGCGCCCATATGCTTGCCGGCCAACCGCTTGGCGCGACCATCGGTTTCGGCACCCGCGCCGACATCGTCACGGCCTTTAGCATGGACCTCAACGGCAACGGCATCACCGTTTCCAACGACATCTGGAAAGAGATGAAGACGCATGTACCCCATGGCGCCGACGGCAAGCCCGTTCATCCGATCAAGGCCGATTATCTAAAGCCCGTCGTCGATCGTTACCGGGCCGATGGAAAGTCGTTCAACATGGGCATGGTCTTTCCGGTGTCGACCCACAATTACGAGCTGCGCTACTGGCTGGCCGCCGGCGGCATCCACCCCGGCTATTACGCTCCGGGCGATATCAGCGGTCAGATTCAGGCGGATGTCCTGTTGTCGGTGACGCCACCGCCGCAAATGCCGGCCACGCTAGAAGCGGGCACCATATATGGATATTGCGTCGGCGAGCCGTGGAACCAGCAGGCTGTCTTCAAGGGCATCGGCGTGCCGGTCATCACGGATTACGAAATCTGGAAAAACAACCCGGAAAAGGTTTTCGGCGTCAGCAAGCAATGGGCCGAGGCGAACCCGAACACCCATCTGGCGGTTGTCAAAGCGTTGATCCGGGCGGCCATCTGGCTTGACGAAAACAACGGTGCCAATCGCAGCAAGGCGGTGGCGTTTCTCGCGCGCAGCGAATATGTCGGCGCCGATTCCGATGTCATTGCCAGCAGCATGACCGGCACCTTCGAATATGAGAAGGGCGACAAGCGTCCCATGCCGGACTTCAACGTCTTCTTCCGTTACCACGCCACCTATCCCTATTACAGCGACGCGGTCTGGACCCTGACGCAGATGCGCCGCTGGGGGCAGATCGACGAATACAAGGCGGACAGCTGGTTCCACGATGTCGCGAAAAAGGTCTATCGGCCGGGTATCTACCTGAAGGCGGCGCGGCTATTGGTGGGCGAGGGAAAGGCGAAGGAGGCGGACTTTCCTTGGAAAAGCGATGGTTACCGTGAACCCCAGGAACAATTCATCGATGGCGTCGTCTTCGATGGCCGCAAGCCCAACGCCTATCTAGAGAAGCTCGCCATTGGCCTGAAAGGGAAAGACAGCGTCGGGGTGGAAGGCGTCAAATGAGCGCGCAAGCCAAAGCCATTGAACAAGACAGACCGAGTGCCTGGACCCGGCAGCTGCGCGCCGCCGGATATGTTCTCGACCGGGCGGTGCGCGTGCTCGACGTTATCGGTTTGGGCTGGCTGGCCAGCTTCATTCGGTTGGGCGCCGGAGACAATCCGCGCGATCAGCTAAAAAATATCTGGCACCAGCTTGGCATTCCGCTGATGTCGATCGTTCTGTTTCTATCGCTCTGGGGGGAATTGGCGCCGAAGGTCCATACCAGCCTCGGCCAGATTCCGGGCCCGGCCCAGGTGTGGGCGCAGGCGGAAGTCCTTTGGGAGGACCACCTTCAGCAAAGGCAGAAGGCGGCCGCCTTTTACGAGCGCCAGGAAACGCGCAATGCGGCCATCCTGGCAAGCGATCCCGGCGCCAAGGTCAAATTGCGCGGCTATACCGGCAAGCCCAGCTACATCGACCAGATTTTTACCAGCCTGCTGACCGTATTCGTGGGCTTTCTTCTTGCGACTCTGGTGGCGCTGCCGCTCGGCATTCTATGCGGATTAAGCGCGACCGTGAACGCGGCCTTTAATCCCTTGATTCAGGTTTTCAAGCCGGTGTCCCCGCTTGCTTGGCTGCCGATCGTCACGATGATCGTCAGCGCGCTTTACGTTTCGGACAATCCGATGTTTTCAAAATCTTTTCTGAACTCGGCGATTACGGTAACGCTGTGCTCGTTGTGGCCGACGCTGATCAACACGTCGCTGGGCGTCGCCTCGATCGATAGGGATTTGATTAATGTCGGCAAGGTCTTGCGGCTGGCCTGGCTTACGAAGCTTTTCAAGCTGGTGCTGCCATCGTCCCTGCCATTGATTTTTACCGGTCTCCGACTTTCGCTGGGCGTCGGCTGGATGGTGCTGATCGCGGCCGAGATGCTGGCGCAGAATCCGGGCCTTGGAAAATTCGTCTGGGACGAATTTCAAAACGGCAGTTCCGATTCGCTGGCGCGGATCATGGTGGCCGTGTTCACCATCGGAATTATCGGCTTTTTGCTCGATCGCGTGATGCTGACGCTTCAGAGCCTGTTCACCTATACGGATCAGCAATAGGAGTCTCGCCATGGCAATTCTTGAAGTGTCCGGCCTAGGCAAAGGCTATGGCAAGGGCAAAAACCGGACCGAAGTTCTTAAAGACATCGATCTGAGCGTCGCCGAAGGCGAGTTCGTTGCCATTGTCGGCTTCTCCGGCAGCGGCAAGACGACGCTGATCTCGGCCCTGGCCGGTTTGACCATGCCGGACGCGGGCGAGGTGCGTTTCAAAGGCAGGAAAGTCGAAGGTGCCGGGCCCGAACGCGGCGTCGTCTTTCAAAGCTACTCCCTGATGCCGTGGCTTACGGTCTATGGAAACATCGCCCTTGCGGTGAATTCGGTGTTCAAGGGCTGGCCGGCCGAGCGGCGCCGGGCGCACACGGAAAAATATATCGACATGGTGGGGCTTCGTCCGGCCATGCTTCGGCGGCCGAAGGAGCTTTCGGGCGGCATGCGCCAGCGGGTCGCCGTTGCCCGCGCGCTGGCCATGAATCCGGAGATCTTGCTGCTCGACGAACCTTTAAGCGCGCTGGACGCCTTGACTAGGGCCAATCTCCAGGACGAGATCGAGGCCATTTGGCGCAAAGAGCGCAAGACCGTCGTGCTAATTACCAACGACGTGGACGAAGCCATTTTGCTTGCGGATCGGATCATTCCGCTCAATCCGGGGCCAAAGGCCAGTCTGGGCCCGGAGTTTCGTGTCGCGCTGGAGCGGCCGCGCAACCGCAGCGCGATTAATCACAACGAGACGTTCAAGGGCCTGCGCCGCGAAATCACGCAATATCTCATGAAGGCGGGGCTGGAAAAAAACGTGGCAAGCAATACCGAGTTGCAGCTGCCCGAAATGGTCCCGGTCATCCCCAAGGGGATCGGTTGGCCTGGCAGGATGGGCGCGACGAAACGGCCCAAGGCCGGGGACGAGCGTTATGTCGAATTTTTCAACGTCGGCAAGACGTACCCCACGCCGAAAGGCCCGCTGACGGTCGTCGAGGATTTTCAGTTGATCCTTCCAAAAGGCGAGTTTGTGTCGCTGATCGGACATTCCGGCTGCGGCAAGTCGACGGTGCTGGCGATGGCCGCGGGGTTGAACGAACTTAGCGATGGCGGCATCGTCGTAGACAACAAGGAAGTCGATACCGCCGGACCGGACCGCGGCGTGGTGTTTCAGGCGCCAAGCCTGTTTCCCTGGCTGACGGCGCGCGAAAATGTGGCGCTTGGGGTGGACCGCGTCTATCCCCATGCCAATCAGGCGGAGCGGGATGACATCGTAAAATATTTTCTCACCCGCGTGGGGCTTGGTGGCGTGCTGGACAAGAAGGCGCGCGACCTTTCGAACGGAATGAAACAGCGGGTAGGCATCGCTCGCGCTTTCTCGCTTTCGCCGAAATTGCTGTTGCTGGACGAGCCCTTCGGCATGCTGGACTCGCTGACGCGGTGGGAATTGCAGGAAGTGCTGATGGACGTCTGGCGGAAAACGCAAGTCACGTCGATTTGCGTGACCCACGATGTCGATGAAGCGATCTTGCTCGCGGATCGGGTGGTCATGATGACGAACGGACCGCGTGCCCGGGTGGGCAAGGTCATTTGCATCGATATTCCGCGTCCACGGACGCGAAAGACGCTGCTGGAACATGCCCGCTATTACGAATACCGGGAAGAGCTGCTTGGCTTCCTCGAAGAAAACGAGACGCACCAACGGCCAGACGCCGCGGCGGCCTGAGGGCTGTTTAAAGCGCGCGGCCGGCTAGCGTTCCGGCAGCAGATTGCGCAGTTCCGGCTTGCACGAGCCGCATGATGTGCCCGCCTGCAGCCGCTCGCCGATGGCTTCCACCGTCGCCAGGCCTTCCGTCTCGATCGCCGCGGTAATTTGTTTCCGCCGCACGCCATAACAGGCACAGATCATGGGCCCATCGTCTTCCCCCGCGCCGAGCATCGCGCCGGCGAGGAGGCTGGTCCGGGCCGCCGGCGAAATTTCTTTCTCGGCAAAGAGGCTGGCCAGCCAGGAACGCGATAGGCTGGCGAAGTCGGGAACCACGAAAAGGCACGCCTGCAGCCGGCCGCCGCTTATCACGGCAAAGCGATAGTGCTGCGAGGTTGTGTCCCGGTAAGCAATCCATTCGTCCTTTCCATCCTTGAAGCCCAGCAGCCCGCGCGCCCAGGATTCCGGATCGTCGGGTAGGGCGTCGCCGGCGAATTCATAGCGCCAGCATTCCACCTCCGCGCTGCGCACCCAATAGGTGGCTGCCTCAAGGGCAAGCGGTTGCCGCGAAAAGGCCAGCGCTTTCCACTGCGGCGCATATGGGGTCAGGCGTACCGGCGTGTGCTTCAGCTCGGGTTGGCCCGAGACCGGATCGCAGACGGCGTCGATCAGCGCGTCAGCCCGGCCCTTGGCGGCGAATTGGTCGTTCCAGTGCATCGGCAGGAAAACGTCGCCCTCGCGCAGATTTTTGGTAATCCGTGCGCGGGCGAACATTTCGCCAAGATGGCTGGTTGCGCGTATCAGGGCGCCATCCTGGATGCCGGCCTTTTCCGCATCCTTCGGATGGATATCGGCGATGGGTTCGCTGTCGTGCTGTGAAAGGCGCGGCGAAATACCGGTTCGCGTAAGCGTATGCCAGTGGTCGCGCGTGCGGCCGGTGTTCAGAACGAGCGGGAATTCGTCATCGGGCCCATGGGCGGGCAGGCGGGGCGTGATGGAAATAAATTGCGCCTTGCCGCTTGCAGTGAAAAACCGGCCGTCGGTAAAGAGCCGCGGCGTTCCCGAAGGCTTTTTCCGTGTGACGGGCCACTGCACCGGCATAAGCGAATCATAAGCGTCGTCGTCGATTTCGGCGAGCGACGAAATATCGAAGGCGCGGGCGCCGGAATTTTCAAAACCGGAGAGAGTGGCGTGCTCGCGAAAGATCGCGGCGGGCGAGTCGAAGGGGAACGCGTCCTCGAAGCCCATGCGGCGGGCGACTTGGGTGACGATCCACCAATCGGGTTTTGCTTCGCCGGGAAGAGGAAGGAAGGCGCGTTGCCGCGATAGGCGGCGTTCCGAATTCGTCACCGTGCCGTCTTTCTCGCCCCAGGCGGCGGCTGGCAGGAGAATGTCGGCAAAGGCGGCGGTGTCGGTCCGGCGCACGCAGTCGGACAGGATGACAAGATCACATGCCCTCAGCGCATCGCGCATGCGATCCCCATCGGGAAGGCTTACGGCCGGGTTCGTCGCCATGATCCAAACGGCCTTCACGCGCCCGTCCCCAATCGCGTCGAAGAGGTCCACGGCCTTGAGGCCGGGTTTTTCAGCCAGGCCGGGGGCGCCCCAGAAACGCTGCACGCGTTCGCGGTGGGACGGGTTTTCGATCTCCATATGCGCGGCAAGCTGGTTTGCCATGCCGCCGACTTCCCGTCCGCCCATGGCGTTCGGTTGGCCGGTGAACGAGAACGGCCCCATGCCTGGGCGGCCAATGCGTCCCGTAAACAGATGGCAATTGATGATCGCGTTGACCTTGTCGGTACCGCTGGAGGATTGGTTGATGCCCTGGGAATAGACCGTCACGGTTTTCTTCGTCGCCGTGAACCAGTCGAAGAAACGCAGCACATCGTCTTGCGAAAGTCCGCAAAGGGCGGCCACCTCTGCGGCGGAAGCGGCCGATTGTTTGGCCGCCTGCAAGGCTTCGCGCAGGCCCTCGGTGTGGCAATTCACGAAATGCATATCGATTGCGTCGTGGGAATCCAAATAGGCGAGAAGGCCATTGAAGAGAATGGCGTCGGTGCCGGGTTTCAGCGCCAGGTGAAGATCGGCATCGCTGCAACTTGCCGTGCGTCTCGGGTCGATGACGACCAGCTTCTTCCCCGCGGACGTGGATTGTTGCGCGGCGATGCGTTGGTAAAGGATGGGGTGGCACCAGGCGGCGTTCGATCCGGCCAGGACAACAAGATCGGCCTCCTCAAGGTCTTCGTAACTGCAAGGCACCGCATCCGCGCCAAAGGCGCGCTTGTGTCCCGCGACGCTCGATGCCATGCAAAGACGTGAATTCGTATCGATGTTCGCGGACCCGATGAACCCTTTCATCAATTTGTTGGCGACATAATAATCTTCGGTCAGAAGCTGACCGGAAACATAAAATGCCACGGCATCGGGGCCATGCTGCGCAATCGTATCGCCGAGGCCCGCCGCGACGCGCGCCAGCGCCGTTTCCCAATCGGCGCGCTGGCCGTCGATCGTCGGGCTCAGCAGCCGCCCTTCAAGGCCAAGGGTTTCGCCAAGGGCCGAGCCTTTCGAGCATAATTTTCCGAAATTGGCGGGATGTTCGCCATTGCCGGTAATGGCGATGCCGTTGCCCGGTTCGCGCTTGGCAAGGACGCCGCAGCCGACGCCACAATAGGGGCAGTTTGTCTTTGTCGTTTCAATCATCCCGAGGCGGCGGACGCATTGGACGCGCCGTCGAGGCAGAGGGAAACGCGCCCATTCTCGATTCGCACCGGGTATGTCTTCGCGCACCCCTCGTCGGGCGCCACGGCAGACCCGCTGCCAAGTTCGATCACCCAATTGTGCAGCGGGCAGGTCACCTGGGTGCCGTGAACCAGCCCTTGCGAGAGGGGGCCGTTGCGATGGGGGCAGCGATCTTCCAGTGCGAACACTTGATCGTCGGCGGCACGAAAGACCGCGATGTCGCCCTGGCCCGTGCGCACGACCCGGGCGCCAAGGGGCGGGATGTCCTCAAGCCGGCCCACTTCCACCCATTGACTGCTCATGCGGATGCGATCTCGGCCAGGGGTTCGAACTCCATGCGATCGACATTTTGGCCGGCGCGCTCCATCCAGGGATCCGTCTGGGAAAATGTCTGGGCATGGAGGAAACGCGCGTGGAGGGCGCGCCGCTTCTCGCTGTCCGTGACGATGGTATCGCGGACATGGGAAAGGCCCACCCGCTCAACCCACGGCGCCGTGCGTTCAAGATAGTGGGCCTCCTCCCGGTACAGCTGCAGGAAGGCGCCGCAATATTCGAGAACGTCTTCGTCGTCCGTCACCTTGCATAGAAGGTCCGTGGTTCGCACCTTGACGCCGCCATTGCCGGCTATGTGGAGTTCCCAGCCCTCCGCCACCGCGACGACGCCGAAATCCTTGATGGTCGCTTCGGCGCAGTTGCGCGGGCATCCTGACACGGCCATTTTTACCTTGTGTGGCGTCCAGGTGCCCCAGCACATTTTTTCCAGGCGAATTCCCATGGCCGTTGAATCCTGAACGCCAAAACGGCACCAATCGGATCCGACGCAGGTTTTGACCGTACGCAGGGCTTTGCCATAAGCGTGGCCGGAAACCAGTCCGGCGCCGTTGAGATCGCGCCAGACGGCGGGCAGGTCTTCGCGCTTGACGCCTAGCAAATCGATGCGTTGGCCGCCGGTGACCTTGACCGCGGGAATATCGAACTTATCCGCGACGTCGGCGATGGCGCGCAGCTCGTTCGGATTGGTAATGCCGCCCCACATCCTTGGCACGACGGAATAAGTCCCATCCTTCTGGATGTTGGCGTGCATCCGTTCGTTGACGAAGCGCGAACGCGGATCGTCCCTATATTCGCCCGGCCATTCGCACAAAAGGTAATAGTTAAGCGCCGGCCGGCAGACGTGACAGCCATCGGGCGTGCGCCATTCGGCGAAGGCCATGAC
>JAJFGH010000006.1 GCA_021776275.1 Alphaproteobacteria bacterium
ACCAGGCGGCTTTCGACGATCGAAAGGTGCAGATCGTAGGGGCCCGCCCCCAGGCCGGTGGGCGCGAAGTGGTTTTCTTCCAACAGGTCGAAGATGGCGACCTTGCGTTCGTGATCGACCTCGGGCGACCAATGAACGACCGAGCGCTCATCGAGAGTCACGTTTGCGATGCGTTCCATTTTGGTGGACACCGAAGGTCCCCGTCAGCCGTTTTCGTTCCGGCGCAGGCGCAGCGAAAGGGCATGGGCGTCCAGGCCTTCTGCCGCGGCCAATGCCTCGGCGGCGGGGCCAAGGGTTTTCATCGCCTCCCGCTCGCAGGCCACCATCGAGCTGCGCTTGAGAAAGTCGAGCACGCCAAGCCCGGAAGAAAAGCGCGCGCTGCCCGCCGTCGGCAGCACGTGGTTGGGGCCGGCGACGTAATCGCCAAGGGCCTCGGGCGTGTAGCGTCCCAGGAAAATCGCACCGGCGTTCCGCACCCGCGCCGCGATGGCGTCCGGGTCCGCGACCGCAAGTTCCAGATGTTCCGGCGCGATCCTATCGATCAAGGGAACGGCGTCTTCCAGCGCGCTTACGAAAATCACGGCGCCGTTTTCCTCCCAACTTGCCCGCGCGATGTCCGCGCGCGAGATGGATTGCAGCGCCGTTTCGATGGCGGCTTCGACTTTTTTGCCGAACGCGCGATCGTCCGTGATCAAAATTGCCTGGGCCGCCGGATCGTGTTCGGCCTGGGAAAGCAAATCGGCGGCGATCCAGGCCGGGTCGTTCGCGCCATCGGCAAGGACCAGAATTTCAGAAGGGCCGGCGATCATGTCGATGCCGACTTCGCCGAAAACCTGGCGCTTCGCCTCCGCCACATAGACGTTGCCGGGCCCGACGATCTTGTCCACGGCGGGCACGCTTTCCGTACCGTAAGCCAGGGCCGCAACCGCCTGGGCACCGCCAAGGCGATAGATTTCCGTCACGCCGGCGATTTCCGCGGCCACGAGAAGCACCGGATCGAGAACGCCATCCGGTGTCGGCACCGTCATCTGGATGCGCGCCACCCCGGCAATCCGCGCCGGGATCGCGTTCATCAACACGGAACTTGGGTAGACGGCCTGGCCGCCGGGCACGTAGACGCCAACCGCCGCCAACGGCCGCCAACGGTGCCCCAACCGCAGACCCGCCGCGTCGCGGTAATCCAAATCCTCGGGCAATTGCCGGGCGTGGTAATCCGCAATGCGGGCAGCGGCGAATTCCAAGGCCTCGATCAGCGAAGGCGCGACCGCCTGTCGGGCCTTGGCGATCTCGGCGGGGGAAACCCGAAAGGCTGCCGGCGCAAGGGTGGTGCGGTCGAAACGTTCCGTATAGGCCGCAAGCGCCGCGTCGCCGCGCGCGCGCACGTCCGCCAGAATTTCGGCAACGGCGGCGCTGACATCGGCGGTCTGGGCACGCTTCGCGTCCAGCAGGCGCGCGAACGCTGCCTCGAAATCCGGATCCTGCTGGTCAAGATAGCGCGGCATCCACCCTCTCCCGGAACCGGTCGACCCAGCGCGTGACCGCGTCGGTTCGCGTTTTCAACGCCGTCCGGTTGACGGCAAGGCGGGACGTGATGTCGGCAATCTTTTCCACTTCGACCAACCCGTTCTCGCGCAAGGTTTGACCGCTCGACACCAGATCGACGATGCGCTCGCAAAGCCCCATCGAGGGCGCCAGTTCCATTGCCCCGTTCAGTTTGATGCATTGCGCCTGCACGCCCCGGGCGGCGAAATGGCGCCGCGTAAGGGAGGGGTATTTCGTCGCGACGCGCACGAAGGACCAGCGCGCCGGATTGTCTTCCGTGCCCATGGCCTCCGGTTCCGCCACCGCAAGCCGGCAGCGGCCTATGCGAAGGTCCAAAGGCGCGTAGATTTCCGGGTAATCGAATTCCATCAACACGTCGTTGCCGACAATGCCAAGCTCCGCCGCGCCAAAGGCGACGAAAGTCGCGGCGTCGAAGCTTCGCACCTGGATCAGGTCGAGCTGCGGATCGCTGGTCGCAAAGCGAAGCTGGCGCGTGTCCGGGTCGCGAAACGCCGCCTCCGGCTCAACCCCAAGCCGGGCAAGCAGCGGCAGCGCCTCCTGCTGGATGCGGCCCTTCGGCAACGCCAGTACAATTTTCTTATCCGTCGGCACGCGGTTCTCCTTCTTGGGCGCAGATATAGCACAAGCGTGCGCCCCCCTCCTACGGTCCGGCAAACGCCTTGGATTTCTAGTGCTTCAGTCGTGCGATTTCGGCGCCGCAGGCGGCGAGTTTTTCCTCGAGACGTTCGTAGCCCCGGTCCAGATGGTAGACGCGGTGAACGACCGTCTCGCCCTCGGCAACCAGACCCGCCAGCACCAGCGACACGGACGCGCGCAAATCCGTCGCCATCACTTCCGCCCCCACCAATTGCTTCACGCCCCGCACCATGGCCGAGGCGCCGTGCACGGTGATATCGGCGCCCATGCGGTTCAGTTCCGGAACGTGCATGAAACGGTTTTCAAAAATGGTCTCCGTAATCATCGCCGCGCTCGTGGAAATCGACATCAACGCCATCATCTGCGCCTGCATGTCCGTCGGAAAACCGGGAAAGGGTTCCGTCATGACATCGACGCCGATCAATTCGGCGTCGCTGCGGCTGACGCGAAGGCCTCCCGGCACCGCCTCCAGCGTAACGCCGGCATCCGTCATAACTTCGGCAAGGGCGACAATGTGTTCACGCCGCGCCCCTTCCAGCACAAGATCGCCGCCGGTGATCGCCGCCGCCATCGCGTAAGTACCCGTTTCAATCCGGTCCGCAACGATGGGGTGCTGGCATCCATGCAGCCGGTCGACGCCCTGCACGCAAATTGTGTCCGTGCCGGCGCCTTCGATCTTCGCCCCCATGGCAGAAAGGCAGGCGGCAAGGTCCACGACCTCCGGTTCGCGCGACGCATTGGAAAGCGTGCTTTCCCCCTTTGCGAGAACGGCCGCCATCAAAAGGTTCTCCGTCGCGCCGACGGAAACGAAAGGAAAAACGATCTTCGCGCCGCGAAGGCCGGAACGGGCCTGCGCGTGCACATAGCCTTCGCGCAAATCGATGTCCGCGCCCAATTGCTGCAGGCCTTTCAGGTGCAGATCGACCGGTCGCGTCCCGATGGCGCAGCCACCGGGAAGGGAGACTTCCGCCTTGCCCTCGCGCGCAAGCAAGGCCCCCAGGACGAGGATCGAGGCGCGCATCCGGCGGACCAGCTCGTAGGACGCCGTCGTATTGGTGATTTCCTTTGCCTGCAGCGACAGCACACGGCCGATATGGCCTTCGTTCGCCTCGTCGCCGACCATCTGGATGGCGACGCCGTGGCGGCCCAGAAGGTTGGCAAGGGTCGAGATGTCCGCCAAATGCGGCAGATTGGAAAGCGTCAGGCACTCGTCCGTCAGCAGGGCAGCCGCCATCAAGGGCAGCGCCGCGTTCTTCGCGCCACCGATCGGAATCCGGCCCTGAAGCCGGTTGCCGCCACGGATTTGAATGCGATCCATTTATCTATGCGGGCCCGAAGCCCGCCCCATTGCTTGGCCGAAAAGGAGAAATAGGCCCATCGCCCATGCTGCGCAAGGCTCGCACGCCAAGCCGCGGCCTAGAGTTTCGGCAGCGTGACGCCCCGTTGGCCCATATATTTGCCGGCCCGGTCCTTGTAGGAGGTTTCGCAAGGCCGCTCGCCTTTCAGAAACAGAAACTGGCAGGCGCCCTCATTGGCGTAGACCCGCGCCGGCAGCGGCGTCGTGTTTGAAAATTCCAGGGTCACATGGCCTTCCCACTCCGGCTCCAGCGGGGTCACGTTGACGATGATGCCGCAACGCGCATAGGTCGATTTGCCCAGGCAAATCACCAGCACGTCCCGCGGAATGCGGAAATATTCGACCGTCGTCGCCAGAACAAAACTGTTCGGAGGAATGATGCATTCCGGCCCTTGGCGGTTGACGAAACCTTGCGGAGAAAAAGATTTCGGATCGACCACGGCGGAATCGACGTTCGTAAAGACTTTGAATTCGTCCGCCACGCGCGCGTCGTAACCATAAGAAGAAAGGCCATAGGAAATGACGCCTTCGCGTTTTTGCGATTCGACGAAAGGTTCGATCATGTTTTTCGTCGTCGCCATTTCCCGGATCCAGCTATCGGGCATTATGGACATGTGTCGGTTTCCTGTTTCTGCCGGCCCTTGGCCTGCGTCTTCCGTTTCCGCAAATTCTCACGAAGGGCGTCGGCACGGCGGGCATGGGCATCTTGCCCCTTCGGCGCGTGTGGTTTTTTTCCCGCCCCTTGTTCCGCCTGCCGCTTCATAAAGGTCTCTTGCCTGGTTTTCGTGGCGCCGCGCAGGATGGGGCGCAGGCGCGCCCCCGTCAAGCTGGCCACACATTCTGCCGCCCGTTTTTTTCAGAATTTCTTGGCAAGGCGCGCGCGGCTGTGTAGAGTCGGGAGAATCAGGATAAGCCCTTCTAATTAAGAATAATTTTCACTTTAAAAAGGGCGTCCGGGGAGGGAGTTTTGGCGGGTTTTCGACCCTTGCCACCGTCCACATGGACAACCCACCCTTCCAAATCATTGTGTTTCCAGTGGAATTTTGGCCCGGCGGCCAGTTCCCGGAAAATGCCAGGAGTGCACGAAGATGGCCGAACTCGACAGAATGGAATGGTACGACCTGGCGCGGACGACGTCCTGGACGCCGAAATACGTCGAACAGGACGAGCTGTTCCCGCCCGAGATGAGCGATCCCCATAATCTGCCCCAGGACGTCTGGGACACCTATGACGAGCCCTACAAGACGACCTACCGCGATTACGTCCGGGTCCAGCGCGACAAGGATGTGGGCGTCTATTCCGTGCGCGCCGCCTTGGGGCGTTCGAACTTCATCGAGAAGGCGCCGGAAGGCTGGCGTTCGATCCTGAAGTCCCATTACGGGATCATCGGCGCCGTCGAATTCACGGCCGCCATCTATTGTTCGCGTGCCGCGCGCTTCGGCCGCGCCGGCGGCATGCGCAATACCGGCATGTTCGGCATTCTCGACGAAATCCGCCACGGCCAGCTGGAATTCATCTTTCCACATGAATACGCCAAGAAGGACCGCCAGTGGGACTGGGCGGTCAAGACCTACCACACGAACAACTGGACCGCGATCGCCGGACGCCATTTCATCGAAGACGTGATGGTGACGCGCGACGTTCCCTCCTCCACGCTGACAAACGGGTTCTGCCTGGAGACCGGTTTCACGAACGTGCAATTCATCAGCCTTTCCGCCGATGCCGCCCGCATGGGCGATTACACGTTTTCGAACGTCGTCAACAGCATCCAGACGGACGAATCGCGCCACGCCCAGATCGGCGCGCCAAATCTGGAAATTCTGGTCAAGAACGGCAAGAAGGACGCCGCCCAGCACGTGCTGGACCTTTCCTTCTGGCGGTCCTGGAAATTGTTCCTGACCCTGACCGGCCCGGCGGTGGATTACTATTCTCCGCTCGACCGGCGGGAAAAATCCTTCAAGGAATTCATGGAGGAATGGATCATCGCCCAGTACGAGCGCCAGATCGCCGACATGGGAATCGATCATCCCTGGTACTGGGACATCTTCCTGGACGAACTGAACTACGCCCATCACGGGATGCATATGGGCCTTTGGTATTGGCGCCCGACGCTGTTCTGGAACCCCGTCGCCGGCGTCACGCCAAAAGAACGCGACTGGCTGGAAGGAAAATACCCGGGTTGGAACGACACCTTCGGCAAGGCATGGGATGTCGTTATCGACAATTTGCTGAACGGCCGGAAAGAAAAGACCCTGCCCGAAACGCTGCCGATGCTTTGCAACCTTTGCCAGCTTCCCATCGTTGCGCCTCCTGGCACGAAGACGTTCAAGCTGCACGACCACACCCACGAGCATAAGGGCCGGCTTTACCATTTCTGTTCGGAGCCCTGTAAGTGGATCTTCGAAACGGAGCCGGATCGCTACGAAGGGCATCTTTCTCTTATCGACCGCTTCCTCGCCGGCGAGATTCAGCCGATGACGGTGCCGGGTGTGCTCAATTTCATGGGCATCGCCCCCGGCGAGATGGGAGACGATCCTTGCGACTGGATCGAGGCGTATCGTGCGTCCGTAAAAGCGGCGAGCTGACAAAAAGAAGGCGGGGCGGGCCCAAGGGCCGAACCGCGCAAATCTGGAGGACCGACGATGGCATTGTTTCCATTCGTTTCAAATTTCGAGGGTGATTTTCTGCTGCAGCTGGTCGCCGTCGATACGGAAAACACCATGGACGAGGTGGCGGAAGCCGCCGCCGTGCATTCCGTCGAAAGACGGGTCCCACGCCAGGACAAGCCCTTGCGTGTGCGGGTGCAGGGCGCCGACGCGCCGCTTGCCCGCGACATCACGGTGAAGGACGCCAAGCTGGCGCCGATGACACCGCTTGAAATTTACTACGAGGGGTGAGGCCGAGCATGGCATTTACAAAAATCTGTTCCCTGGACGATTTGTGGGAAGGCGACATGGAAATGCGGCCTATCGGCAAGGTGCCGGTGTTGCTGCTCTACCCGGAAGGGGGCGAAATCCGCGCCTTCCAGGCCGTTTGCCCCCATCAGCAAGTGCCGCTTTGGGATGGAAAATTTGAAGAAGGCATTCTCACCTGCAAGGCCCATGAATGGACCTTCGACGGCAAGACCGGCGAAGGCATCAATCCGGGCGGCTGCACCCTTGCGGAATACAAGGTGAAGATCGAAGGCGAAGATATCTACGTAGACGTTGAAGGTATTGAGCCGAACTTTACCGCCCCCACGACGGAGACCGAGGAGAACGCAGGATGAGCAGCTCTACAGGCAACAAGGTCGGGCCGGTCTTCATGACCGGCGAAATCGCCGACGCCGCGATTGAAGCACTCGAGGAAGACAACCCTGGCAAGACCTTCGATATCCAGGATCACGACGCCTATATGCGCATACAAACGGACGATGACTGCATCATCCGCCGCGAAACGATGGAGAAGATGCTTGGCCGCAATTTTGTCATGCAGGAGCTGGAAGTCATACTCAGCACCTTTGCCGGCCGGATCGATCTGACATCGGATCATGTGCGGTTCTTCTTTAAAAAGAAATTGTAAGACCGGCAGGGTCACGCGCCCGGCCAGGCCACGGAGGAAAGAACGATGAGCGAGGAATCGCCCGAAGT
>JAJFGH010000051.1 GCA_021776275.1 Alphaproteobacteria bacterium
GCTCGAACTGGAGCTCGGCTAGCCGCGCATAAAGCGGCGAGCTTTCGAGAAGTTCCTCATGAGTGCCCACCGCGACGATCCTGCCCTCATCCAGAACGACAATCCGGTCCGCCTTTAAGACCGTTGCCAGACGGTGCGCAATCACAAGGGTGGTGCGTTCGGCCATCAGCTTTTCCAGCGCCGTCTGCACGACGCGCTCGCTTTCCGAATCCAGCGCGCTGGTCGCCTCATCCAGCAGCAAGACCGCCGGATTGCGCAAAATCGCCCGCGCGATTGCCATCCGCTGCTTTTGCCCGCCCGAAAGGCGCACGCCGCGCTCGCCTAAAAAACTGTTGAAGCCGTCCGGCAACCGGTCGAGGAATTCGGCCGCGTTTGCCGCCTCCGCCGCCCCACGTATCTCGGCATCCGTTGCCTTCGGACGGCTGTAACGAATGTTCTCCCAGGCATCCGCCGAAAAAATCACCGGATCTTGCGGAACGAGACCGAGGCGGGCGCGCAATTCCGCCGGTGCCGCGTCCCGCAAATCGACGCCATCCAGCGTGACCCGTCCTTGTTGGGGATCGTAAAAACGCAGCAAAAGCTGAAAGACCGTCGATTTTCCGGCACCGGAAGGGCCGACAAGGGCCACCTTCTCTCCCGGCTGCACGGTTAGGTCGAAATCGCGAAGCGCCGGGCGCTTGGGCTGCGACGGATAGGCAAAGCCAAGCCCCTCGAACGTCACCGCCCCCAGCGCCGGCACCGGCAGCGGCTTGGGGTTTTCCGGCGCAACGATCTCCGGCTCGGTGGCGAGAAGGTCCATCAGGCGTTCGGCCGCCCCGGCAGCACGCTGCAGATCGCCGATCACTTCGCTAACGGCGCCAGCCGCTGCCGCCACGATCACCGCATAGAAAACGAACGCCGACAGATCGCCAGCGCTAAGTTCCCCGGCCAGCACGTCGTGCCCGCCAATCCAAAGAATGCAACCGATCGCGCTGAAGGCAAGCACGATCACAATAACCGTCAGCACGGCGCGCATGCGCACGCGCCGCATGCCGATGCGGAACGCATTTTCAACGCGCTTCGCAAACCGCGCCTGGTCGATTTTTTCATGACCAAAAGCCTGAACGGTGCGGACGGCATTGACGCTTTCTTCGACATAGGCGCCGACATCGGCCACGCGGTCCTGGCTTTCCCGCGAAAGCCGCCGCACGCGCCGTCCAATCACCAGGATCGGAACGACAACCAAAGGAATCACGAGCACAACCAGCAGCGTCAGCTTCGGACTGGTAATGGCAAGAAGGGCAATGCCGCCGATAAGCATCAAGATATTGCGAAGCGCCATCGACAGCGACGACCCGACGACGGTTTGCAAAAGCGTCGTATCCGTCGTCAAACGCGAAAGCAGTTCCCCGGTTTTCGTGACCTCGAAAAAGCTGGGGCTAAGCCGCAGAATGTGGTTGAAAACGTCCCGGCGAATGTCGGCGACGACGCGCTCCCCAACCCAGGAAACCAGGTAAAACCGCCCATAGGTGGCGATGGCCAGCAGCAAGATGACGCCCAGCAGCACCATCAGCGCCTGGTCGAGCAGGGCCGCCTCCCCGGCGCTGAAGCCTTCGTCAACGAGGGTGCGGAGCCCAAGCCCGAGGGCCAGCACCGTGCCGGCGGCAAGGATCAACGCCAACAGCGCACCCGCGATGCTGAGGCCATAGGGCCGCAGATAGGGAAAAATCCGGCGGAGTTGCTGAAAATTCGGCCGGCGGGCCCCTTCCGGGGCGGGCAAAACGTCTGGGTTCTGTGGGGTCAAAGCGAGGGGCCCTCAAGGCTGGTTGCCGGGCGAAAATATCAACTGCGCCTGCCACCAACAAGCGGAGCTTAGCCCCTTGTTTCGTCCCGCCGCCTTCGCTATAACGGCCCCCCAGCGCCAGGAGCGGAAGATGAAGAAAGAAGGCCACCCCGATTACCATATGATCACCGTCGTTCAGACCGACGGCAGCTCGTTCACGACTCGCTCCACCTGGGGCAAGGAAGGGGATACGCTGAAGCTGGACATCGACCCGCTTTCCCACCCGGCATGGACGGGCGTGCATCGCCTGGTCGACAGTGGCGGCCAGCTCGCGAAATTCAAAAAGCGCTTTCAAAATTTCGAAGTGAAGACTTAAAACCCGCCTATTTTCGAACGCCGCTATTTTCGGAAAAGACCCTCGACGCTGCTGCCATGGGCTTGCTTTGCGGCAATCGTCTTGTTTGCGCGCACGATCTCTTCTTCCAATTCGGCGATATATTCTTTCAGCTCTTCAACCCCCAGACGGCTGAGATCCTTCGGCTGAGGCTTTGGCGCCAATGCTTCGTCGTCGAAGTCCATCTCCCCCTCCATGGACTAGGCCTTGCCTGTAGACGGCGATCATATTACACCCGCCTCGGCATCTCCCCGAAACGAAAACCCGGTGCATGCAATGGCGAACATCCCCGCGACGATGGCTGCGATTGAAATTACCGAGCCCGGCGGCCCGGAAAAGATGACCCTTGCCACGCGCCCCGTCCCCACCCCCGGCGAAGGCGAAGTCCTGATCAAAATTGCCGCCGCCGGGGTCAATCGGCCCGACATCATGCAGCGCGAAGGAAAATACCCGCCGCCACCCGGCGCATCGGACATTCTTGGCCTTGAAGCCGCCGGCCGCGTGGTTGCCCTGGGGCCGGGCGTGACGGGCCTTGAAATCGGCGCAGACGTCACCGCCCTGCTGAGCGGCGGCGGCTATGCGGAATATTGCACCGCGCCGGCCGCCCTCGCCTTGCCCGTTCCCGCCGGCCTCACCCTGCCCGAAGCTGCAGCCATACCGGAAAGTTTTGCGACGGTTTGGACCAATGTCTTCGAGCGCGCCGCCTTGAAGGCGGGAGAGGTGTTTCTCGTCCATGGCGGAACCAGCGGCATCGGCACGACCGCCATTCAGCTTGCCAAACAGTTCGGCGCCACCGTGCTCACGACGGCTGGAAGCCCGGAGAAATGCAAATTCTGCGAAGAACTTGGCGCGGCGCTTGCGGTGCCGTACCGGGAAAAAGATTTCGTCGCCGCCGTGAAGGCATTTACCGACGGCCGCGGCGTCAATGTCCTTCTCGACATGGTTGGCGGCGACTATATTGCGCGGAATCTCGAATGCCTTGGAACGGAAGGCCGCCTGATTCAGATTGCCTTCCTGAAAGGCCCCAAGGTCGAATTGAACCTGACCCGCCTCTTGTTGAAACGGCTGACGCTTTCCGGCTCTGTGCTGCGTTCGCGCAAGGTGGCGGAGAAAGCCGCCATCATGGCCGCCCTTCGCGAACAGGTTTGGCCGCTGCTTGAAGCGAAGCAGGTGCGCCCGGTCCTCGACCGAGCCTACCCCCTTGGCGAGGCGGCGGATGCGCATCGGCGCATGGAAGCCAGCCAGCACATAGGAAAAATGATCCTAATCCCCTAAAATCTGGGAGAAAATCCGTCGAAGGGGTCTTTGATTTCCCGCCTTGACCGGGATATAGTCCCAGGAAGTCATCTCCTGACAATGAATTTTCGAACCTGCGGCCGCGGCGCCTACGCCAGCCGGGCCGGCTTTGGAGGCACGATGTCGGCACCGCTAATGCCCAAGGCCACCGCCGTGTGGCTGATTGACAACACGACGCTCACCTTCGAGCAAATCGCCGATTTTTGCGGCCTGCATCACCTTGAGGTGCAGGGAATCGCGGACGAGGAAGTGGCGGTCGGCATCGTTGGCATCAGCCCGATCGAATCGGGCGAGTTGACCATGGACGAGATCGAACGCTGTCAGAAAGACCCGGCCGATCGGTTGAAAATGTCGAAGCCGGAATTGCCGGTGCCCGTCGCCCGGACGAAGGGGCCGCGCTACACGCCCGTTTCAAAACGTCAGGATCGTCCGGACGCCATCGCTTGGCTGCTTGCTCACCATCCGGAGCTTAGCGATGCCCAAATTTCCCGCCTTGTCGGCACGACGAAACCGACGATCGGCGCTATTCGCGATCGCACCCACTGGAACATGCCGAATGTGAAGCCGCAAAACCCGGTGAAACTTGGCCTCTGCACCCAGACGGAATTGATGAACGACGTCGAGAAGGCAAACCGCGCCGCAGCGCGCCGGGAAAAACGTGCCGCAGCCGAGAAAAGAAAAACCGCCGCCCTGGGTGGTGGCGTTGAAGCCCTGGAAAGCGCCGACATGCCGGCCGCCGAGCCAGAAGAAACGCCGCCCGCCCTTCCGAACGATTGGGCCTCGCGGCCAGCGGCAAGCGGGCCCGCCGGCGAGCCGGTCGAACGCGTTGAAGAAAACGGGCAAACGGAAGAGAACGGCTAACGCCGCTACGCCTTCACGCACATTTTTTAACCGATCCTCGCAAAGGGCCGTTTCGTCTAAACGGCTTCAAGCTGGATAAGCTCGTCCTTGATACGAAGTTTTTCGCGTTTTAATTCGTGGATGTAAGCGTCGTCGGGAAGGGGTCGTCGATTTTCTTTGGTGATGATGGTTTCCAGTTCGGCGTGCCGAGCCTCAAGTTGTTTGCGTTGAACTGCTTCCGCCATATTGAACCTCCCACCTGGATCAAGATGCTATTCAGACACAAAAAAGCCTACCCCCTTCAAGCCGGCTTGGCCAGACACCTGCGCAAGCGCCTCAATCGCCAAAAGAAATTCCAAGACCGCGCGCCGTTTTCACAAGCGTGCCTTGCGGGTCCACACCATAGTAGTGTCCTAGAACGTCCGAGATCGGAACGTCAACAACGCGGCGGTTCTGCCACGCGACCATATGTCCGAACTTGCCCTCTTTGATCATGTCGACCGCATGCACGCCGAAGGCCGACCCCATCAGACGGTCCCTGGGCGTCGGCACGCCGCCCCGCTGCAAATGCCCAAGCACGGTCACCCGCGTCTCCAGCCCGGTAAGATCGGTGATCTGCTCTTTTAAATAATTGCCGATCCCGCCATAGCGAACGCTTCCCGATTCGCTGCGGACGCCTAACGTTTCCCCGCTTTCCGTCTTGACCGCCTCGGCAACGACAATCAGCGCATGGGTGTGGCCCTTTTCACGAAGCTGCGAAATTCTGGACGTGACGTTTTCCAGCCGATAGGGGATTTCGGGAATTAGAATGATGTCGGCGCCGCCGGCAATCCCGGAGGCAAGCGCAATGTGCCCGGCATCCCTTCCCATCACTTCCAGAATGATCACCCGGCTATGACTGGCAGCCGTCGGCTGCAGGCGATCCAGCGCCTCGGTCGCCACGTAAACGGCGGTGTTGTATCCGACGCAGGTTTCCGTAAGACCGATGTCGTTGTCGATCGTCTTCGGAACCGCGACGATGTTTAAATTTCCTCTTTCGGCAAGCGCCTGCATGATCCGCAAGCTACCGTCGCCGCCAATGACAATCAGCCCATCCAGGCCAAGCTCGCGATAGCCTTCGATGATTTCGTCGGAACGGTCCTTCACGCTGCCATCCGGCATTGGGAACGCGAAGGGATCCCCCTTGCTCGACGCGCCAAGGATCGTGCCGCCCATGCGCAGCACATTGCCCGTAAACACCTTCAGGGTAAGCTCTTCGTAATCAAGGGGGCGTCGAAGCAGCCCCATCGTGCCATCGTGAATGCCAAAAAGCCGCCAGCCATATTCGCCGATCGCGCGACGCGCAATGGCCCGAATGACGGCATTTAAGCCGGAACAATCGCCGCCGCTGGTTAGAACGCCGATTCGCTTTTCACTGCTCATGGCTTCTGTCCTTTCCCCCGACCTTAAGCGGAGAACGGCTGATGGAAAAGCGTTGTATGGACGGGACGAAAGAAGGCAGGCCTAGTCGCCGTCCGTTTCCGAAGTTTTTACCGAAGCTTCCGCCGCAGCCTTGCGCTCGCGTTTCTGCTCGTACATCTTTTTATCGGCGGCTTCGATGGCGGTGTCGATGTCTTCCGAGCCCTCAAAAAGATGAACGCCGTAGGAAACCGAAAGCGACATGGATTTCCCCTTCCACTGGAGGGGGCTGGATTCAATCTGCTTGGCAAGCGAGGCGGCCTTCTCCTTGCCGGCCTTAAGCCCCGTCTGGGCAAGCAAAACGCCGAACTCGTCGCCGCCAAGCCGTCCCAAAATATCGGATTCGCGAATGTTGCTTAAGAAGAGCTGCGCCACGTGACGAAGCGCCGCATCGCCCGCGGCGTGCCCTTCCACATCGTTTAACCGTTTCAGGCCATCGAGATCGAAATAAAGGATGCAGCCGCTTGTCCCATAGCGCTCCGCATAGGACATCATCCGCACGAGGTGGCGAACAAAGGAGCGGCGGTTGCCGATGGAAAGCAGGGGATCGTGATCCGCCTCATGCTCGAGAAGCGCCACGCGCTCCTTGAAGACCGAAAGCTCCTGGCGCAGCCGATCGACCTCCGCCATGAGGTCCAGCAGCGCCGTACGGACTTTTGGCGTCAGTTCGGCTTCCGGAACGCCCATCACGGAGGTGACGTCCTCGACCCCCTGGGGCACCGCTGCCGCCTGGTCCGTCGCGCGTTTGCCGGTAGGGGCGACGCGTGACACGTCCCGAAGCGGGTTCGATTTTTCGACTTTCATCGGGCCTTTCCCTGCCCGTCGGGCAAAGCTGACAACGCCAGCCCCTTGAGCCTGACGAATTTTTCCTCGCCAATCCCTACCATAGAACCACCCCCCAAATCCTTAACGAAGCCGCCTCCCTTGCCTCCGGGGGGGGCCTCCCTTACATTGGCGCCCTTTCCGGCGAAGAGAAGCGCCAGGGAGCGCCTAGATGGGACCAAGCAAGCCGATTGTCGGCATCCTTATGGGAAGCCAATCCGACTGGGAGACGATGCGCCACGCGGCGGAGATTCTGGACGCGCTTGGCGTCGCCTATGAGAAGAAGATCGTCTCCGCCCACCGCACCCCGGACCGGCTTTATGCCTATGCGGGCGCCGCACGCGAGCGGGGCCTGCAGGTGCTGATTGCCGGCGCTGGCGGCGCCGCCCATCTGCCCGGCATGGTCGCGGCCTTGACGCCCCTGCCGGTCCTTGGCGTGCCGGTCGAATCAAAAACGTTAAAGGGCCTCGATAGCCTGCTTTCCATTGCCCAGATGCCCGGCGGCGTGCCGGTCGGAACCCTGGCCGTCGGCAAGGCCGGCGCAAAGAACGCCGGCCTTCTTGCCACGGCCGTGATTGCCCTGAACGATCCGAAGGTGGCGGCGGCCCTTGACGCCTGGCGCGCAAAGCAAACGGCAAGCGTCGCCGAAACACCCAGCGATTAATGCGAGCGGCATGACGACGACGCCTCTGCCACCGGGTTCGACCATCGGTATTTTCGGTGGCGGTCAGCTTGGCCGCATGACGGCGCTGGCCGCGGCAAAACTTGGCTACCGCGTGCACGTCTTCGATCCGGAGGCCGACCCACCCGCCGCGCAAATCGCCAATTTTCATTGCGCCGCCGCCTATGACGACCAAAAGGCAGTGGCGGAATTTGCGGCCGGGATTGATGTCGCAACCTTCGAATTCGAAAACGTACCAAGCCCGACGGTTGCCCGGCTGGAAGGCGTGGTGCCCGTACGCCCACGCGGCGAAATCCTGCACATCATCCAGGATCGCCTGCGGGAAAAGGACTTCCTGCGGGGAATTGGCGTCGCGACGACGGCTTACGGGCAGGTCGACGGGCCGGCCGATCTTCGTGCCCTTGCGCCAAAGATCGGCGTGCCGGCGGTCTTGAAGGCGGTGCGCCTTGGCTATGACGGCAAGGGCCAGCGGCGCCTCGACGCCGGCACGGATTTGGAAGCCGTCTGGCAGGATTTGGGCGCAAGCCAAGCCATTCTCGAAGCCTGGGTGGATTTTGCCTGCGAAATTTCCGTCATCGTTGCCCGCGGCATCGACGGTAAAACGGCGGCTTACGCCCCGTCTGAAAACCGCCATGCCGATCACATTTTGCGGCAAGCCACCGTCCCGGCTGCCATCGATGCGAAGATTGCTTGCGACGCTCAGGCCTGTGCGGAAAAAATCGCCGCCGCGCTGGACCTTGTCGGCCTGCTGGCGGTCGAATTTTTCGTCACCCGCGATGGCGGCCTATTGGTGAACGAATTGGCCCCACGCCCGCATAATTCCGGCCATTGGACCATGGATGCCTGCACGACCAGCCAATTCGAACAATTCGTCCGCGCGGTCGTCGGCCTGCCCCTCGGCACACCGGCGCGCCATTCGGACGCGGTGATGACAAACCTGCTTGGCGAGGAATGGCTGGCCTGGCCGGAACTTGCCGCCGAACCGGGCGCAAGCCTGCACCTCTATGGCAAGAAAGAAACGCGCAAGGGCCGCAAGATGGGCCATGTGACACGGCTGGCCCCGAAAACCGGATTTTAAGCGCCGGGCGGGCGGGAAGCCCCGGAAGAGCCTCGATCGACAAACCGGCGCAAGGGCGCCGCCAGGGTGGCAAGCCGCTTTTTCACCGCGCCGCGCAGTTTCGGAACTTGCATGACATTGCCGATCCGCCGGTCAAGAAACGCCCAGCTGTCGGCCAAGCCTTCCGACTCGTCGTTCAACCAGTAAAAAAACGTCGCGACATACACCCCGGCCAAAAGGGCGCGCTTCGAATAAAAGTTGAAATCCGCCGACCGGTCGCCGATGGCGTACCAAATGGCATCGACCGTCCGCCAGGTAGCAGCGGCGGCAAGGCCCGCGTTTTGGGGCAGCGCGAGATAGGCCGCCGCACGCCTCGAAGCCTCGCGATGCCGGACGTTCTGCTCGAGACGCGTGCGTACGGCAAAGGCGACGCGATCGCGAATGCGAAGTTTCTTCAGATCCTCTGCTTCCAATGCCGCCAGCATGCGCCGGTCCGCGTCGGCAGCGAAATAAGAGAAGAGACCCACCATCCCCCTCGGAAAGGCGCGCGCCGCCTCGGCGGCGGAAAGGCCGGCTTCCTTCGCACCGGACGCCATGGCCTGGTCCGTCCAGCCATCGAAGGGCACGTGGCGCAGCGTCGCTTCAAGAAGGGCGGCGCGCAATTCTTCGATTTTCTTCTCTGCGTCCATGAGGGCTTATAAAACTCGCTTCTTTAAATTTCGGGAAGGGATTTTTCCATTTCGTCCACATAGCCAAAGGTCGAAAGGTCCTGCATGCGCATCGGATAAAGAATGCCATCCAGATGATCCGCTTCGTGCTGCACGACGCGGGCATGAAAGCCGCGGACGTCGCGCATGATCGTTTCGCCTTCCGGGGTGACGCCCCGATAGCGCAAATGCACATAGCGGGGCACCATGCCGGCCATACCGGGAAGCGAGAGGCACCCCTCCCACCCCAATTCCATTTCCTCGCCGAGGGGTTCAAGCACCGGGTTGATAAGGGTGGTCAGGCCGACCGGCAAGGTGCCCTCCGCCTCGCCCTCGTCCACGCTTTCGGCCGAGGCGCGCGCGGCAGCTACTTCGAAAACAAGGATCCGCCTCGAAACCAGGATTTGCGGGGCGGCCAGGCCAACGCCTTCCGATGCCCGCATGGTTTCGATCATATCGGCGACAAGGGCGGCGATCTCCGGCGTCGTCGGATCCGCCACCTCTTCCGCCACTTTTCGCAAGACCGGATGCCCTATGCGGGCGATTTCACGCAACGCCATGGGCGTATAATGGGGCCTGTTTTTCACGAGTTCCAGTGGCGATTTTCGCGAAAATGGCGGAAAACCACTGCTTTCCGCCATGCCCCCCTTTCCAAAGGCCGGCCTATGTGCTATGAAGCGCCCCTCTTTAAGACCATTTTCGCTTTGGAGACCGGATTGGCCGTTTCCCAGAGGGTACGGAGGAGAGAAGCTTGCAAGTCACCGTTCGCGACAACAACGTCGACCAGGCGCTTCGGGCGCTGAAGAAAAAAATGCAGCGCGAGGGCATTTTCCGCGAGATGAAAATGCGCCGGGCCTATGAAAAGCCGTCCGAGAAACGCGCTCGCGAACGCGCCGAAGCGATCCGCCGCGCCCGCAAGCTGGAACGCAAGCGGTTGGAACGCGAGCTTTAAGAAAACCGAATCCGGTTTTTGAAAAAACCCCTCAAATTTGCGAGGGGTTTTTTATTGGCGGAATGCCCTGCCGTTTGGCTAGAACGCCTTGACGATGTCCTCAACCACTTTCTTGGCATCGCCAAACAACATCATCGTATTGTCCCGGTAGAAGAGCTCGTTGCCAACCCCTGCATAACCCGACGCGAGAGAGCGTTTGATGAACAGAATCGTTTTCGCGTTCTCAACGTCCAAAATCGGCATGCCATAGATCGGGCTTGACGGATCTTTCTTCGCTATCGGGTTCGTAACGTCGTTCGCGCCGATGACGAAGGCCACGTCCGTCGAAGAAAAATCGCGGTTGATCTCTTCCAGCTCGAACACTTCGTCATAGGGCACGTTCGCTTCCGCCAGCAGAACGTTCATATGCCCCGGCATGCGTCCGGCAACCGGATGAATGGCGTAGCTGACTTTCACCCCCTCCGCCTTCAGCAAATCTCCCATCTCGCGAAGCGCGTGCTGAGCCTGGGCGACGGCCATCCCATATCCGGGAACGATGATCACGGACGCCGCGTTTTTGAGAATAAAGGCAGCGTCTTCACCGCTTCCCGATTTCACGGTCTGGTCCCCGGCCGCCGCCGTTGGCGCCGCCTGGCCCTCGCCGCCGAAGCCGCCGAGCACGACGTTGAAGATCGACCGGTTCATCCCCTTGCACATGATGTAGCTGAGGATGGCGCCGGAAGAACCGACAAGCGCACCGGTTATGATCAAAAGATGGTTGTCGAGAGTGAAGCCAATGCCGCAGGCCGCCCACCCCGAATAGGAATTCAACATCGAGATGACGACCGGCATGTCGGCGCCGCCGATCGGCACGATGAGCAGGAAGCCAACCAGAAAGGCAAGGGCAGCCATGGTCCAAAAGACCGGGACCGATTCATTCGTAGCGAAATAGCCGATCAAGCCGACGATGGCGATTCCCAACGCCGCGTTTAACAGATGCTGGCCCGGAAACACCACAGGCGATCCCGAAACCAGTCCCTGCAGCTTCGCAAACGCCACGACGGAGCCCGAAAACGTGATCGCGCCGACGACCATGCCGATGCCCATCTCGATCCGGTTTGCCATTGGGATGGATCCGATGTCGCCGATCCCATAGGCCGATGGCGCATAAAGGGCGGCGCCAGCCACAAAAACGGCGGCCATGCCCACCAGGCTGTGAAACGCCGCCACAAGCTGCGGCAGCGCCGTCATCTGGATGCGAAGCGCCGTCACGGTGCCGATTGCGCCGCCGATCAAGATGCCGAGAATAATCAGCACATAGCTTGAAACTTGCGGGGAAAGCAGCGTCGTCGCGATGGCGATCGTCATGCCGGCGATGCCATAAAGATTGCCGGCGCGCGCCGTCACTGGCGAACTCAAGCCCCGCAATGCCATGATAAAGCAAACGGAAGCGGCGAGATAGGCGAGTGCCGTTGTGGTTGCGGTCACGTGCTTCTCCTCCCGTTAGCTTTTTTTCTTGAACATCTGCAACATGCGCTGGGTAACGATAAACCCACCGAAGATGTTGATACTTGCCAGGATCACGGCGGCGAAACCGATCAGCTTTGAAAACGTCGTTTCCGGCGGTCCTGCGGCGATCAGCGCCCCAACGATGATGACGCTGGAAACGGCGTTCGTAACGGCCATCAGCGGCGAATGCAGTGCCGGGGTTACGCTCCAAACGACGTAATAGCCGACAAAAATCGCCAACACGAAGATCGTCAGCGCAAAAACGAATGGATCCACATGCGCCGTGCCGCCAACCGCCGTGGTGGCGTTTCCGATCATTATTTGTATTTCTTCCATGATCTAGTCTCCACTCCCGGAGAAGTTGGGATGAACGACGGCACCGTCCCGTGTCAGCTGGGTGCCCCGAATGATTTCATCTTCCGGATCGAGCTTTAGCGACTTCGTTTCCTCGTCAACCAAAGGCGTCAGGAAATTGAGAAGGTTCTTCGCATAAAGCGCGCTGGCGTCCTCGGCGATGCGGCTCGGCAGGTTTGGGTGGGCAACGATGCTGACGCCGCCCGTTTCGACGATCCCCTCCTCGCTCAACTCGCAATTGCCGCCGGCTTCGATCGCCATGTCGACGATCACGGAACCGGGCTTCATGTCCCGCACCATTGCCTCCGTGATCAGGGTCGGCGCCGGCTTCCCGGGAATAAGGGCCGTGGTAATGGCAATGTCTTGTTTTTTAAGCGTTTCGTGGACGAGCTCGGACTGCTTGCGTTTGTAATCCTCGCTCATTTCCTTCGCATAGCCGCCCGCCGTCTCGGCGCTTTCGGTTTCTTCCGATTCAACCTCGATGAAGGTGGCGCCCAAGCTTTCCACCTGTTCTTTCACCGCCGGACGCACGTCGAAGGCCGAGACAATGGCCCCCAAACGCTTGGCCGTGGCGATCGCCTGCAGGCCGGCAACGCCGGCGCCCATCACCACGACGCGGCCCGGCGGCACGGTGCCGGCCGCCGTCATCATCATCGGCAAGGCCCGGCCAAAAACGTTGCACGCCTCCAGCACGGCGCGGTAACCCGCAAGATTGCTTTGAGAAGAAAGGACATCCATGCTCTGCGCCCGGGTAATCCTGGGCAGCAATTCCATCGCGAACGCGTCGACCTTGGCGTTTGCGTACGCCGTTACCTGTTGCAGATCCGCATGGGGCGCCAGAAAGCCGATTAATTTTGCGCCTGGCTTGAAATAGGAAAGTTCGTCCGGGCCGCCTTCCGCCTGGGTAAGCGGGCGCTGCACTTTCAGCACGATGTCCGCGTCCTGAAGGGCGGCGGCCGCATCGTTGACGACGGTCGCCCCCGCCGCCTGATAGTGCTGATCCGGAAAAGCGGCCGCGGTGCCCGCGTTTTTTTCGACAAAAACTTCAAAACCAAGGCCAACGAACTTCTTTACCGTATCCGGCGTTGCCGCGACGCGCCGTTCATGTTCGCGCAACTCTTTCGGAATACCAATTTTCATTGCCTGCTCCGCTTACCCGTTCCAGATACCGTGATCTGGCCAAAAAGGTCCGCAAGTCTGCCGCGTTCGGCCCGGTTTGCCAAGGAAGAACCGCCGAGTTTGCAGCCCCATCCGTTACGAAAAGGTTTCCAATTCGTCGATCAGGCGCGCAATGACCCCAAGGCCGCGATCCCAAAAGGCCGGATCCGACGCATCCAGCCCGAAGGGGGCCAGCAACTCCCCATGCCAATGTGTGCCGCCAGCCCGCAACAGGTCGAGATATTTTTCCGCGAACCCGGCTTCGGCGCCCTCATAGACGGCGTAGAGGGAGTTCACCAGGCAATCCCCGAAGGCGTAGGCATAGACATAGAAAGGAGAATGGATGAAATGCGGAATGTAGGCCCAGTAACAGCGGTAATCGTCATCGAAACGCAGGGCCGGGCCAAGGCTTTCCGACTGCAAATCCATCCAGATATCCGAAAGGCGTGCAACGGAAAGCTCGCCCTTCCGCCTTTCGGCATGCACGCGTTCCTCGAAACGGTGAAAGGCGATCTGGCGAACGACGGTGTTCAGCATGTCCTCGACCTTCATGGCGATGAGGTTGCGCCGGCTTAATGGGTCCTGTTCTTTCGCCAGCAGGCGCCGAAAGGTCAGCATCTCGCCGAAGACGGACGCCGTCTCGGCCAGGGTCAGGGGCGTGTCCGCCAGCAACAGACCTTGCGGACCGGCCAGCACCTGATGCACCCCATGACCAAGCTCGTGGGCCAGCGTCATGACGTCGCGCGGCTTTTCCTGATAATTCAAAAGCAGATAGGGGTGATGGGAAGGCACCGTCGGATGGGCAAAGGCGCCGGACGCCTTGCCAGGCCTGGGCGGCGCGTCGATCCAGCCGGAATCGAAGAAGCGCGCGCCCACCTCTGCCATCTCCGGCGAAAAGGCGGCGTAAGCCTCAAGCACTGTCGCTTCCGCCTCCTTCCAGGGGATCGGCCGCATCGCCTGATCCGGCAAAGGCGCGTTGCGGTCCCAATAATCGAGCGTCGTTTGTCCAAACAATTGCGCCTTCCACGCGTAATAGCGGTGCGAAAGCGTTGGATAGGCGTTGCGCACGGCGGTAACGAGCGCCGCCACCACGTCATCCGCAACGTGGTTTTCCAAATTGCGCGCCGAGACGGGTTCCGGGAATTTCCGCCACGCATCCTCGATCGCCTTGTCCTTTGCAAGGGTGTTGGTGATCAGCGCGAAGAGGCGCGCATTTTCGGAAAAGACCTTGCCCAACGCCTTCGCGGTTTTTTTCCGCATCCCCCCGTCGGGGCTGGTCAGCAGGTCAAGGGCCTCCGTCTCCGTTAACAGTTTATCGTTCACGGGAAAGCGCAGGCCCGCCATTGTCTCGTCGAAAAGGCGCGTCCAGGCGGCATGGCCGGAGAGCTGTTTTTCGTAAAAAACCTTTTCAAGGTCGTCGGACAGTTGATGGTCGCGGAAAACGCGAACGTCGCGCAGCCAGGGCCCATATTTTGCAAGCACCGGCGCGGCCAGCTTCTCGGCAAGCGCTTCGTCGGAAAGCCGGTTGATCTCGAGGGTGAAGAAAAGAAGGTCCTTGCCGATCGCGTTCGTCTTCTCCTGCATGTCCTGCAGAAACCCGCCGCGCGCGGCATCGCTCACATCGGCAGCATAGCGAAGATAGGCAAAAGCCAAAATACGGCCGAGGTTTTCCTGGATTTGTTCATAGGCCGCGACCGCCTCGCCAAGGGCCTCGCCCGTCCTTTCGGCCACGCAGCCAAGATGGGCGTCTTGAAAAGCCGCGGCCGCCTTCGCGGCGGCATCGAGATCGGCCTGCAATTCCGGCGCGTCGGCGCCGGCATAAAGGCCGCTTAAATCCCATTCCGGCAAATCGCCCGGGTTGCGGTCGGGGGTGGCGTCCATCAATGCATTCCTTTCCGGATTCCTGCGGTTTTGGCTCAAGGCATTTGCCCCGGATGCCCTCTTCGCATTAAACAATAAGCAGGAAAACAACAACCGGCCAGACGGCGCATGCCATCCGATTACGAAACCTGGCAGAACCTGCCGCAGATGTTCTTTGAAAAAGCCGAGGAACGGGGCGACAAGCCGTTTCTCTGGGCGAAACGGTCGGGCACGTACCAATCGCTAAGCTGGCGCGAAGCCGCCCGAACCGTCCGGGCGCTGGCCAATGGGTTGCGCAGCCTTGGCATCCGTCCGGGCGACCGGGTCGTCCTCGTTTCCGAAAGCCGCCCGGAATGGCTGATCGCGGACGTCGCCATCATGGCGGCCGGTGCCGTGTCGGTCCCGGCCTATGTTACGAACACGCCCGCCGACCATCGCCACATTCTGACAAATTCCGGCGCCAAGGCGGTCATCGTCTCGACCGCCAAGCTTGCCGACGGCCTCTTCCCGGCGGCCCTCGACGCGCCCTTGGTCGAAACCGTCATCACCATGGAACCGGCCGAGCCGGAAAAAACGGCAAACTTCAAAATTCTGCTTTGGGAAGAAGCGCTGGAGGCCGGACGCGGCGGGCCGGACCTGGCGGCCGGGACAGCGGCCAAGACGCCGCGCGGCGAACTTGCCTGTTTAATCTACACCTCCGGCACCGGCGGCGCGCCGAAAGGCGTCATGCTGAGCCACGGCGCCATCCTTCACAATTGCCGCGGCGCCCACGACCTTCTTTTAGAGCTTGGCTTCAAGCAGGAACGTTTTCTTTCCTTCCTCCCCCTTTCCCACTCCTACGAACACACGGCGGGCCAATTTTTTCCGATCTCGCTCGGCGCCGAAATCTATTACGCGGAATCGATCGACAAGCTTTCGACGAATCTGCTGGAGGTGCGGCCCACCCTGATGACGGCCGTGCCGCGCCTTTACGAAGTGCTGTACGAGCGCATCCGCAAAGGCGTGACGAAAGCCGGCGGGTTGAAAGCAAAACTGTTCGCACGCGCGCTTGTGCTTGGGCGCAAGCGTTACGAGGCACCCGACAGCTTAAGCCTTGCCGAACGCGTTCAGAATTGCCTGCTCGACCTTCTCGTCCGGCGCAAAGTCGCCAAGCGTTTCGGTGGCCAGTTGAAGGCGCTGATTTCGGGCGGCGCCCCTTTGAATTACGAAGTCGGCATGTTCTTCACGGCGTTGGGGTTGCGGCTTTTGCAAGGCTATGGCCTGACGGAAAGCGCGCCGGTAATCAGTTGCAACCGCCCCTCCCACAACAAGATCGACACCGTCGGCCCGCCCCTGAGCGCGACAGAGGTCCGGATTGCCGAGGACGGCGAAATCCTCGCCCGCGGCGAATTGCTGATGCTGGGCTATTGGGGGGATCCGGCGGCCACGGACGCCGCCATTCGCGACGGATGGCTTCACACCGGCGACGTGGGAAGGATCGATGGGGACGGCTTCATCCGCATCACGGACCGCAAGAAAGACATCATCGTCAATTCCGGCGGCGACAACATATCGCCCCAGCGTGTCGAAGGAATCATCGAGCTCGAACCCGAAATCGCGCAAGCGATGGTCTATGGCGACCAGAAACCGCATCTCGTTGCCCTGATCGTGCCGAACGCGGAATTCGCCCATGAATGGGCCCATGGGCGGAAAAAGCCCCATGCCCTCGACCAATTGATCGAGGACGAGGCCTTTCAAAAGGCAATTGGGGCCGCGCTTGACCGGGTGAACGCGAAACTCTCGCTGATCGAAAAAGTAAAACGCTTCATCCTGACGGAAGAAGCCTTCACCATCGAAAACCATCTGATGACGCCGACCATGAAAGTGCGGCGTCACAAGATACGCGAACGCCACGGCGAGGCGTTGGAAGCGCTCTACCCTGCGAAGAAAGCCACTTAACGCGCGTGATATTCGCGAAACCAGTCGACGAAACGGGGAATGCCCTCGTCGATCGTGGTACGGGGATGAAAATCGAGATCGCGGATGGATTCCGAGATGTCGGCATAGGTTTCCGGCACGTCGCCGGGCTGCATCGGCTGCAAATCCATTTCCGCCTTCTTGCCCAGCGCCGTTTCGATCAGGCCGATGAACCGCATCAACGGTTCGCTTTTGTGATTGCCCAGATTGTATACGCGATGGGGTGCCTCGCCTTCGCCCGAAGCCGGCGGGCGGTCCAGCGTCGCCAGCACGCCTGAAACGATGTCGTCGATATAGGTGAAGTCGCGGCGCATGTCGCCCCGGTTGAACACCCGGATCGGCGTGCCTTCGGAAATCGCCTTCGTAAAAAGATAGGCCGACATGTCCGGCCGGCCCCAGGGACCATAGACCGTGAAGAAGCGAAGGCCGGTTGCGGGCACACGGTATAAATGGCTGTAGGTGTAGGATATCAATTCGTCCGCCCGTTTCGTCGCCGCGTAAAGCGACATCGGCGTTTCGACCGGGTCCGCGATGGAAAAGGGAAGCTTCGTATTGCCGCCGTAAACCGACGACGAGCTTGCATAGACGAAATGCCTGAGGCCGCTTAAATGCCGCGCCAGCTCCAGCATATGAAGATGTCCGCTGACATTCGTATCCACATAGGCTTGCGGGTTTTCAAGCGAATAGCGCACCCCGGCTTGCGCGGCAAGATGGACGATGCGATCGACGCCTTGCAGCGTGCCTGCGAAGGCTTCCATCGCCGGTTTGTCGGCAATGTCGATTTTGTGAAACGCAAAGCCCTTCTTCTGCATAAGCTGCTGCAGGCGGGCTTCCTTCAATTTTACGTCGTAATAGGGGTTGAGGTCGTCGATGCCGACAACTTCTTCACCGCGCGCCAAAAGCGCGCTTGCGACGTGAAACCCGATAAAACCGGCGGCGCCGGTGAGAAGAACGGCCATGCAACCTCCTGAAGCAAGGCTTCCTATAGCGCGGCTGGCCCAAGAAATCACCTGTTCCGGGATGCAAAGCCTGGGCGCCGAAGCCTCGATTGCAATGGGAACGCCGCGAAACTACCCTATCCAAGGGGGAAGGAGGAAGCATGGCGCTTGCCGCCGTCGCGCTTGACGACAAATACGCTCAGGAAAATGGCCGGGTCTACCTCTCCGGCATCCAGGCGCTCGTACGCCTGCCCCTCATGCAGCGCCGCCGCGACCTCGCCCAGGGACTGAACACGGCGGGCTTCATTTCCGGCTATCGCGGCTCGCCCCTTGGCGGCTTCGATACCGAACTTTGGAAGGCGGAAAAATTCCTGGAGGCAAACGCCATCCATTTCCGCCCGGCCGTGAACGAGGATTTAGGCGCGACCGCCGTCTGGGGCAGCCAGCAGGTCAACCTGTTCGAGGGCGCGCGTTACGACGGCGTCTTTTCCATCTGGTACGGCAAAGGCCCCGGCGTCGACCGTTCCGGCGACGTGTTCAAACACGGAAACGCGGCGGGAAGCGCCACCCATGGCGGCGTGCTGGTGCTGACCGGCGACGACCATGCGTGCAAATCTTCGACGATCCCCCAGCAGAGCGAGCTTGCCTGCATCGATGCGGGCATACCGGTCCTAAACCCCGCCGACGTGCAGGATGTGCTGGATTTCGGGCTGCTTGGCTGGGCGATGTCGCGTTATTCCGGCTGTTGGGTCGCCATGAAGGCAATCTCGGAAACCATGGACAGCACGGCGGCCTGCATCGTCGCGCCCGACCGCGTGAAAATCGTCCTGCCGGAGAATTTCGAGCTTCCGGAAGAAGGCCTCAACATCCGCTGGCCCGACCATCCTTTGGAGCAGGAACGGCGCCTCCACCGCCACAAGCTTTACGCCGCGCGCGCCTTCGCGCGCGCCAACGGCCTCGACCGCCTCGTCATCGACAGCCCCCGCCCCCGCTTCGGCATTTTCACGACCGGAAAGGCCAGCCTCGACGTGATGCAGGCGCTAAGCGACCTCGGCATCGACGCCGCCCATGCCGCCGAAATCGGCCTGCGCGTCTGCAAGGTGGGTTTGAGCTGGCCGCTGGACCCCGCCAGCACGCGGCATTTCGCCGAGGGGCTGGAAGAAATTCTCGTCGTCGAGGAAAAGCGCGCCGTGCTGGAAAACCAGTTGAAGGAGCAGCTTTACAATTGGCGCGCCGACACGCGGCCGCGCGTCGTCGGCAAACGGGACGAAGCCGGCGCATGGCTTTTGCCTTCGGATGGCGAATTGACCCCGGCGATGGTGGCACGCGCGATCGCCGGGCGTATCGAACGCTTCTATACGAACCCGACCATCCAGGAACGGCTGGCCTTCCTGGAAGCGAAGGAAAAAGCGCTGCAACAACCGGCAAGCGGCGTCGAACGCGTGCCTTATTTCTGTTCGGGCTGTCCCCACAACACGTCAACCCATGTGCCGGAAGGAAGCCGGGCACTGGCGGGGATCGGCTGCCATTACATGGTGCAGTGGATGGACCGGGCGACGGACACCTTCACCCATATGGGCGGCGAAGGCGCAAACTGGATCGGCCAGGCACCCTTTACGGAAACGCCGCATGTTTTTCAGAACATCGGCGACGGCACCTATTTCCATTCCGGCGTGCTGGCCATTCGCGCAGCCATCGCCGCCAACGTCAACATTACCTACAAAATTTTGTACAACGACGCCGTCGCCATGACCGGCGGCCAGGCGGTGGACGGGCCGCTTTCGGTGGAACAGATCACCCACCAGCTTTACGGCGAGGGCGCGCGCCACATTGCCGTTGTCACCGATGCGCCGGAAAAATACGGCAAGCACCCGGATTTTGCGGCCGGCGTTACCGTTTATGGCCGCGAAGCGCTGGACCGGGTGCAACGCCAACTCCGTAACGTAAAAGGGGTTTCCATCCTTATCTACGATCAGACCTGCGCCGCCGAAAAACGCCGCCGGCGCAAGCGCGGCCTTCTCGAAGACCCGCCGCTTCGCGTCTTTATCAACCCGGAAATCTGCGAGGGCTGCGGCGATTGCGGCGTGCAGTCCAACTGCCTTTCCGTCATCCCCCTGGAGACGGAACTTGGCCGCAAGCGGGCGATCGACCAATCGTCCTGCAACAAGGATTATTCCTGCCTGAACGGCTTTTGCCCAAGCTTCGTTACCGTCGAAGGCGGACGTTTGCGCAAACGCAGCCCGCAAAGCCTGCAAGGCATGGCGGCGGTGGCGGAACCGGCCCGGCCCTCCACCGCCACCCCTTACTACGGCATCGTCATTGCCGGCGTTGGCGGCACCGGCATCGTCACGCTCAGCAATCTGCTGGGCATGGCGGCCCATCTCGAAGGAAAAGGCATCACCGTGCTGGACCAGGCCGGCCTTGCCCAAAAGGGTGGCGCCGTCTGGAGCCATGTGCGCATCGCCGACCGCGCAAGCGATTTGCACGCCGTCCGCATCCCGGCGGGCAGCGCGGACCTCCTGCTCGGCTGCGATCTGATCGTGGCGGCGGGGATCGAATCCCTTGCCAGGACGTCGCCCGAGACGGCCGCCATCGTCAATTGCCACGAAACGATGACCGGCGATTTTACCCGCCAGCCCGACGCCCTCTTTCCAGAAGACGCCATGCAGGCCGCCATCGGCCAGGCAACGGCCGGAAACGCGACCTTCCTGGACGCGAGCCAATTGGCGACGCGGCTGATGGGCGATTCGATCGCGACCAATCTATTTCTTTTGGGCTATGCCTATCAGCAGGGCCGCATCCCTCTTTCGGCGGAGGCCATCCATCGGGCGATCGAATTGAACGGCGTCGCCATCCAGCAAAACCAGGACAGCTTTCAATGGGGGCGGCTTGCCGCCACCCATCCCGAGCGCGTCCGCGAGATGGCCGGCATCGAAGACGAAGCGCCACGCGCGCCGACGCTGGAAGACGTGCTGGCCCATCGGAGCGCCCTTTTAACGGCCTATCAGGGCCCGGCCCTTGCAACGCGCTATGCCGCCCTCGTCCGCCGTGCGAAAGAAGCGGAAGCCGCCCTTCACCAACACGGCCTGGCCGAGGCCGTTGCCAAGGCCTATTTCAAGCTGCTCGCCTACAAGGACGAATACGAAGTCGCCCGGCTTTATACGAACGGCGATTTTGAACGCCGCCTGCACGATCAGTTCGAAGGCAATTTCAAACTTGCCTTTCATTTGGCGCCGCCGCTTTTGGCACGCGCGGATCGGGAAACCGGAAAGCCGCAGAAGATCCGCTTTGGCCCCTGGATGATGGGAGCGTTTCGCGGGCTGGCGGCCTTGCGTTTTCTTCGCGGTACGCCCTTCGATCCTTTTGGCTATGGGGCGGAGCGCAAGCGCGAGCGCCAGCTGATTGCGGATTATGAGAAGGCCATCGGCGAAGTGATCGAAGGCCTGCGGCCGGAGAACCATGCGCTTGCCGTTGAAATTGCCGGCCTGGCGGAGCGAATTCGCGGTTTCGGTCACGTGAAAGAAGCCGCTATGATGGAAACCAAGCAAAGAGAGGCAGACTTGCTGGCGAATTTCCGTAACGCGGACCTTTACGCGGCGGCGGAATAAGTCACGTTTTTGCATAGAACGAACGGGGGCGTTCGGACACGGAAAAGAAGAAAGGAAAACCCATGCGCCGGATCGGCCCCATCTTTATCCTTCTACTGGCCTTTGGCCTTGCTGCCTGCGAAGAAAAGAGCCTGAGCTTCGACGACCTGCTCGGCGCGGCGAACGCAGGCGACAAAGAAAACCAATACGCCCTTGCCCTTGCCTATCAGGAAGGGCGCGGCACGGAGAAAAATTTGGACCAGGCGCGCGCCTGGTACGAGAAGGCCGCCGGACAGGGCGAGCCGAACGCGCTTTATACCCTTGGCCATATGGGCCATCACGGCCTAGGCATGAAGCAGGATTTCGACCACGCCGCGAAATGGTACCGCGCGGCGAGCGATCAGGGCCATCCAAAGGCCATGTACAATCTGGCGAGGCTTTACATGCGCGGCATTGGCGTGGAGCGCAGCTTTGCAACCGCCGTCGCATGGATCGAGAAAGCCGCCAATCAGGGCATGTTCGAGGCCCAATGGCGGATGGGCGAGATTTATACGACCGGCGGCATCGGCGTCAAAGCCGACATCAAAAAGGCAAAGATGTGGTACGACCGCGCGGAAAAGTCAGGCGATCTTACTTCCGATTACGATCCGGACTACCGCTTTAAGCCGTAAACCCTTGCTGGGTTTCCAGGATAAGAGCGTCGACGACGGCGCGAAGCCCCTCCATGGGATCATCGCTTTCCGACATTGCCTCACGATAGACCGCCAATTGCCGGTGCGCGCTGGTGCCGCGCTTTAGGATGCCGCGCGCGGCCTGCACCTCGGTGCTACAGCCAAGAATTTCGGCGTCCTCCGCCAGCAAATCGAGAAGCTCGTCCAGAAGTTCCGCCATCGGCACGACCGCCCCTTTGCCGAAATCGACAAGCCCTTCGTCCAGGCCATAGCGTTGAGCACGCCAGCGGTTTTCGCTGATCAAGGCCCGGGAATAAAGGCGCCAACGCTGATTCGAACCGCGCAGCCGGTAAAGCATGTGCAGAATGGAAAGATAAAGGGCCGCAATCGTCACCGCGTCGTCCAACCGCGTGCAAACATCCGTGATCCGCATTTCCAGGGTCGGGAAGCGGGCGGAAGGGCGAATGTCCCACCAGAGTTTCGTGCCATCCTCGATCAACCCGGCGTTCACCATGGCGGCGAGAAGGCGTTGAAATTCGCTGTCGCTTTCAAAATATTCCGGCAGGCCCGTTCGCGGCACTTCGTCGAAGATGCTGAGGCGATAGGATTTAAGGCCGGTGTCCTCGCCCTGCCAGAACGGCGATGACGTGCTGAACGCCAGCAGATGCGGCAGAAAATAGCTGGCCTGGTTCATCAGATCGATCCGCAAATCCGGATCGGAGATGCCGACATGAACGTGCATCCCGCAAATCAAAAGCCGCCGCGCCACACCTTGCAGGTCGCGGGCAAGCACGTTGTAGCGTTCCTTGTCCGTGTGTTTTTGCGTGCCCCAACTGGCGAAGGGATGGGTTGAGGCGGCGATCGGCGCAAGCCCGTGGGCCGCCGCCACGCGGCTGACCGTTTGACGCAAGCGCACCAAATCGGCGCGGATTTCCTGAACATTGGAACAGACGCGCGTTTCCACCTCGATTTGCGAGCGTAGAAATTCCGGCGCCACCTGTCCTTTCAGAAGCTCGCCGCATTCCCGGATCATCGCATCCGACGGATCGCTCACCAGGTCTCGCGTCTTGCGATCGACGAGCAGATATTCCTCCTCGACCCCGATCGTAAATTCCGGCTTCTTCCCGATCATGCAAACCACGCTTGGCGATAGAGTTTCGGATTGCCGAGAATTTCCTCAAAGGCGGGCGCCAGGATATCGAGCCAGGCTTCGACGCCGTGATGGGTGTCGATCAAATCCTGGCGAATCTCGATCAAAACCTGCGGCAGCCCTTCTTTGACCACATGGTGTTCCATCGTGTAGCCGTAATTGTCGCGTCCCGCATAGGGCTCGTTGTCGCCGACGCTTACGCCGTGATGTTCGTGCAGAATTTCCATCAAAGGGCCGGCCATGCGCAAATCCTTCTCCCAAAGCACGCCGATTTCCCAAGGGCGCTCGAAGCCCTCGAAGACCGGCGTAAAGCTGTGAATGGAAAGAACGGCCGGAACGATGCCGCGCGTCCGAAAGGCCTGGATTTTTGCCGCGATCGCCTGGTGATACGGCCAATAGAACGCATCCGCCCGCGCCTTTTTCTCGGCCGCGGTCAAATCCGCGTTCCCCGGCACAAAAACGCCATCCGCTTCGGCGACGATGGCCGTAGGCGAATCCAAAGGCCGGTTGCAATCGATGAGAAGCCGGGAATAACCGGAAAGAATGGCCGGTGCGTCGAGCCGATGGGCAAGCGCGCGCACCATTTCACCGGCGCCAATGTCCCAAGCGATGTGGCGAAGCAACGCACTTTCATCAAGGCCAAGGCCGCTCATCGCCTCCGGGATCGCAAGGCTTGCATGATCGCACGTGACCAGCAGGGGCGCCTTGCCCTCCCCATTGACGGTTTCAAAGGGCGGCGGATCCTTCGTCCCGATCAACGAAGATGCGGACATTTCCGCTTTTTCCGAAGGCTGCGGCATGTCGGCAGCATAGCGGAAAGCGCTATTTTCGTGGTGGCGGAATTTTAGCCCGCGCCGGGACCCCTTCTACGGCACCACGGCGCGTTTGGCGTTGCCGCCCAACCGCGCCTTTGGGCGCAACGGCAAAACCGGCGAGAAGAAAAAACCTGCCGAGGCCAAAGCCGAGGCCAGCAAGCTCAGATGCGCCCTCGCGGCACGCGATTGCCCGAATGGAAAAAGCCAACGAAAGAGAGCCGCGATCCAAGTCGCATGCTGTGCCTGAGATGCCGCCACGAGATCCAGAACAAGCTGCTCGCCCACGCCAATGCACGAAGCCGTTGGCCGAAAGGAAAGTGGCCGCCGCGCAGAAAAGCGAAGCGTATGAAGCAGCCCTTCGAGGGCATAGCCCGCCGCGGCCC
>JAJFGH010000052.1 GCA_021776275.1 Alphaproteobacteria bacterium
AAGCGCCCCGGCGGCAAATCCGAGCCCGGCCCTTCGAGGGCGTCTTCGATGTCTTCGAAGCTTTTGCAGATGCGGTCGCGCAGTTCTTCGAACCAGACGCTGGCGTGCGCTTTTCGCTCTTCCGTATTCATCCCGCGTCTCCTTTCGGGAAAGTCTTCGTTTGGCGAAGTGCCTCGCCGAGGACCATTGCGGCGGCGAGGCCGACATTCAATGAGCGTAGGCCAGCTTGCATCGGAATGGTCAGCCGCGCATCCGCCCTTGCATGGACGTCCTCCGGGACGCCGGCGCTTTCCCGTCCGACGAGAAGCGTGTCGTCCTTGGCGAAGGCGAAATCCGTATAGAGGATTTCCGCCTTGGTGGAAAGCAGCACCAGCCGGCCTTTCGCTTTCGCCTGGGCCTGCAGGAAGGCGTCCCACGAAACGTGGCGCGCCAAAACGGCCTTGTCCGCATAGTCGAGCGCGGCGCGGCGAAGCTTGCGGTCGTCGAAGGCAAAGCCGCACGGCTCGATCACGTCAAGCGGCATACCGAGGCAGGCGCATAGGCGCAGCATGGCGCCAACGTTTTGGGGGATATCGGGCTCGAAAAGGGCTAGGCGCATCTGCTCGCGTGGGGCTTTGCAAGGCGTTGAAATTCTAGTATACCCGTTGGCCATTGGAGCGGAAATGCACCGACCCGATTTTTCCACCCATAAAGATTAGAACGGTTTAACAGACTGGAAATCTTCTTTCGTCACGGTACGTTGACAATCCCCGAAAGCGTGGCGGTAAGAAGAGGAAGCGCGAAGCATGGCGACGAAGGCAAAGGCTGAAAAAGCGGCAACGGGCGAAGACGGCGGCAGCCGCCGGGATTTCCTGATTCTCGCCACCAGCGCCGTCGGCGCCACCGGCGCGGCCCTGGCCGCATGGCCGCTGGTCGACAGCATGAACCCATCCGCCGACGTGCTGGCCCTGTCCGCAACGGAAGTGGACATCTCTCCCATTGAGGTGGGGCAGGCCATCACCATTCAATGGCGCGGCAAGCCGGTCTTTATCCGTCATCGCACGGCAGACGAAATCGCGCGCGCCGAAAACACGAAGCTGGATGAATTGCCCGATCCCCAGACGGATCAGGACCGCGTCGAAAAGCCGCAATGGTTGGTGCTTGTCGGCGTCTGCACCCATCTCGGCTGCATTCCGCTTGGCCAGAAGGTTGGCGAGCCCCGCGGCGATTGGGGCGGCTGGTTCTGCCCCTGTCACGGGTCCCATTACGACCTTTCCGGGCGAATTCGCAAAGGGCCGGCACCGAAGAATCTTAGCGTGCCCCCTTATACTTTCCTTGACGACACGATGCTTCGGATCGGCTAGAGACCGGATCGGTAGGGAGAACCATGCTGTCACCGGAAAAGGGAATTGGAAAATGGATCGAAGATCGCTTGCCGGTCTTCTCCATCGCGCGTCACTCGCTCATCGATTATCCGACGCCGCGTAATCTGAATTACTGGTGGAATTTCGGCTCGCTTGCCGGGATCACCCTGGTGATCATGATCGTTACCGGCATCGTGCTTGCCATGCAGTACACGCCCCATGTGGACATGGCCTTCAACAGTGTCGAGCGCATCATGCGCGACGTGAATTACGGTTGGCTGCTTCGCTATCTCCATATGAACGGCGGGACGATGTTCTTCATCGTCGTGTATATCCATATCTTCCGGGGCCTCTATTACGGCTCTTACAAGGCGCCGCGCGAAATTTTGTGGTGGCTCGGCATCGTCATCTTGCTGTTGATGATGGCGACCGCCTTCATGGGCTATGTGCTGCCTTGGGGTCAGATGAGCTTCTGGGGAACGACGGTCATTACCAACATGTTCTCGGCGGTGCCGTTGGTGGGCGAGGATATTGTGACCTGGCTTTGGGGCGGCTTTACCGTCGGCAACGCGACGCTCAACCGTTTCTTCTCGCTTCACTATTTGTTGCCCTTCGTCATCGTCGGCGTCGTGCTCATGCATATTTGGGCGCTGCACACGGTGAAGTCGAACAACCCGCTCGGCATTGACATGAAGGGGCCGCAGGACAGCATCCCCTTCCATCCCTATTACACGGTGAAAGACAATTTTGGCCTCGGCGTGTTTTTCTTCGTCTATCTGACGATTGTCTTTTTCTTCCCCAATTTTTTTGGCGAGCCGGACAATTACATCCCCGCCAACCCGATGGCGACCCCGCCGCATATCGTGCCGGAATGGTACTTCCTGCCCTTCTACGCGATCCTGCGCGCCGTACCGGACAAGCTTGGCGGCGTCATCGCGATGTTCGCTTCGATCCTGATTCTTTTCGTCCTGCCGTGGCTGGACCGTGCAAGAGTGCGCAGCGCGCGCTTCCGCCCGATTTACAAGCAGTTCTTCTGGTTGTTTCTGGTGGATTGCTTCGTGCTGGGGTGGGTCGGCGCAAACCCGCCGGAAGGCATGTTCGTCACCATTGGCCAGGTGGCGACGATCTACTATTTCGCGCATTTCCTTATCTTGCTTCCGTTGCTTGGCATGTTTGAAAAAACCCGGCCCTTGCCGGAAAGCATCGCCGCGTCCGTGACGTCCGCGGCCGTGACATCATCGAAAGGATGAAGACCGGCATGAAAATGCACCGATTCCTTTTTGTCGCCGCCTTTGCCGCCGCCATGGCCGCAGGCCTTCTTTTTGGCAATTTTGGTTCGGCCAAGGCTTCCGGCGACCTGGCCTTCGAGCATCAGGAATGGACGTTTAACGGCATCTTCGGACGGTTTGACCGCGCCGCTCTTCGCCGCGGGCACCAGGTCTATCAAGAGGTCTGTTCGTCTTGCCATGGGCTTTCCCTGGTGGCGTACCGCAATTTGATGGACATCGATTTCTCGGAAGAGGAAGCGAAGGAAATCGCTGCCGAAAACGAAGTCGAGGACGGCCCGAACAACGAGGGCGAAATGTTCACGCGCCCGGCGAAACTTTCCGATCGCTTTGTCGCGCCCTTCCCGAACGAACAGGCGGCGCGCTATTCCAACAATGGCGCCTATCCGCCCGACCTTTCCTTGATGGTCAAGGCCCGAAAGGGAGGGGCGGATTATCTCTACGGCGTTCTCACCGGCTATGAGGACGAAGCGCCGGAAGGCGTCGAGATGATGGACGGCATGTATTTCAACCACAGCTTCCCCGGCCATCAGATCGCGATGCCGCAGCCGATTTACGAGGACTCGGTCGAATATGAAGACGGCACCCCCGCTACCGTGGCGCAGATGTCGAAGGACGTGACCACCTTCCTCGCCTGGACGGCGGAGCCGGAGCTGGAAGAACGCAAAAGCCTGGGCATCAAGGTGCTGATCTTCGTGCTCTTGCTGACGGCGCTGCTCTATGCGGTGAAACGGCGGATTTGGTCGAAGCTGCACTAAGCGTCGCCCCGCTTTTTGAGATATCTCGGGCCGCCCCTTGGGGCGGCCCTTGCTTTTTCTGGGCGCGCCGTCGGGGTAGGATGGGGGGCGATCCGGATGGATGGAAGGGAAATTCATGGACAAGGCAGAAGCGCAGGGTGCGCTCGGCATTATCGGCGGCAGCGGCTTATACGAGATCGAAGGCTTGGAGAATGCGCGCTGGGAGCGGATCGAATCCCCCTTCGGCGCGCCGTCGGATGAATTTTTCTTCGGCGAGCTGAACGGCCGCACCCTTGTTTTCCTGCCGCGCCATGGCCGGGGCCATCGCCTGTCGCCCGATGCGATCAATTACCGCGCCAATATCGATGCGATGAAGCGAGTTGGTGTCACGGAAATTCTTTCGTTAAGCGCCGTTGGCAGTCTGCGCGAAGAATTGGCGCCCGGCACGTTCGTCATCGTCGATCAGTTTCTCGATCGCACGACGCGAAAGAAAAGTTTTTTCGGAGAAGGTCTCGTCGCCCATGTGGCGATGGCCAGGCCGGTATGTGCGCGTCTTGGCCGCGCCGTCGCCAAGGCCTGCCGGGACGCCGACATTTTGCATGTGGAGGGCGGCACCTATCTCGTCATGGAAGGGCTGCAATTCTCCACCCTTGCGGAATCGGAATTTTACCGGCGCGCCGGGCTGGATGTTATTGGCATGACGAACATGCCGGAAGCCGCCCTCGCGCGGGAAGCGGAAATTTGTTACGCGTCCGTCGGCATGGTCACGGATTACGATTGTTGGCATCCGCATCATGACGACGTCACGGTCGACGCGATTTTAAGCGTGCTTTTCGCCAATGCGGACAAGGCCCGCGAGCTTGTTCGCCGGGCCGTGCCGTATGTTGGAAAAGACGGGCCATGCCCGGAAGGGTGCGACCGGGCGTTGGAGGTTGCCATCGTGACGGCGGAAGAGGCGCGCGATCCGGAACTGGTGCAGAAGCTGGATGCCGTCGCCGGGCGCGTGCTGAAGAAATAAAGCCCGAAAGGCAAAGAGCGTGACATGAAGGTTCAAGGGAAGCATTGGCGGACGATCTGGTTGCACGACGACGGTGCGTCCGTCGGCATCCTCGATCAGACGCAACTTCCCCATCGTTTCGAGACGGCGACGCTGACCAATCTTGCCGATGCGGCGAAGGCCATTCAGACGATGCAGGTGCGGGGCGCGCCCTTGATCGGGGCGACGGCGGCCTATGGCGTGGCCCTTGCCATGGGGGCGGGCGCTTCGGATGCGGCCCTTGAGGAAGCCCATCGGGTGCTGCTGGCGACCCGGCCGACGGCCATCAATTTGCGCTGGGCGTTGGACGACATGGCGGCCCATCTGCGGGCTGTGCCCGAGGCGGAGCGGGCAGCGACGGCGTATGCCCGCGCGGCGGCGATTGCCAACGCGGACGTCGCCCAGAACGAAGCGATTGCCAAACATGGCCTTGGCCTGTTCGAAGCCGCGCAAAGGGGCGGGGCCGCCCCCTTAAACGTGCTCACCCATTGCAACGCCGGCTGGCTGGCGACGGTCGATTGGGGAACGGCGCTGGCGCCGATCTACCTTGCCCATGAGAGCGGCCTTCCCATCCATGTCTGGGTGGACGAAACCCGGCCCCGCAATCAAGGCGCAAGCCTCACCGCCTGGGAACTTGGCCAGCATGGGGTGCCGCACACGGTGATCGTCGACAATGCGGGCGGCCATTTGATGCAGTCGGGCGAAGTAAATTTATGCATCGTCGGCAGCGACCGCACGACCGCCAACGGCGATGTGTGCAACAAGATCGGCACCTATCTAAAAGCGCTGGCCGCTACCGACAACGGCGTGCCTTTTTACGTGGCCGTTCCCGGCACCTCCATCGATTGGACCATGGGGGATGGCGTGGGGCGCATCCCGATCGAAGAGCGCGACGGCGCGGAAGTAGCGAGCATGACCGGCCTCGACGAAAAGGGCGCGCTTGCGACCATCCGTCTGACGCCGGCGGCAAGCCCGGTCCGGAACCTGGCCTTTGATGTGACGCCTGCCCGTCTGGTCACCGGTTTGATCACGGAACGCGGCGTTGCCAAGGCCTCCCGCCAAGGCCTGGCGGCGCTTTACCCGGAACATTATCCGAAGGAGCCGGCCGGATGACGGACGAAGAGACAAATCTTCGCGAGGCGTTGATCGCCGTAAATAGGCGCATGGTTGCGCTGGGTTTGAATCGCGGCCGCTCCGGCAATTTGAGTGCGCGCTTCGAAGACCATTTTCTGATCACGCCTTCCGGGGCCGATCCGCACGCCATGGGGCCGGAAAATCTCGTTGCCATGGATTTCGATGGCGCCGTGCGGGGCCAAGGCGCGCCTTCTTCGGAGTGGCGGTTTCACCGGGATATTCTGGTGGCCCGGCCCGAAATCAACGTGGTGCTGCACGCGCATCCGATTTTTTCGACGGCGCTCGCCTGCCTTGGCCGGGGCATCCCGGCGTTTCATTACATGGTGGCGGCGGCCGGCGGCGCGTCCATCCGCTGCGCCCCTTACGCCACCTTCGGCAGTCAGGAACTTTCCGACCATGCCCTGGCGGCACTTGTTGCGCGGCGCGCCTGCCTGCTGGCCAATCACGGCATGATCGCCCTTGGGGAAAGCCTTGACCTTGCGCTCGATCTAGCGATCGAGGTGGAGGCGCTGGCGGAGCAATATGGCGCCGCCCTTCAACTCGGCGAACCGATGATCCTTTCGGATGTGGAGATGGCAAAGGTGTTGGAAAAGTTCCGCACCTATGGTGCGGCGGGGCCTAAACGTTGAAGCGAAAATGCAGGACGTCGCCGTCCTTCACGACGTAATCGCGGCCTTCGAGGCGTACTTTCCCGGCTTCCTTTGCACCGGCCTCGCCCTTGCAGGCGAGAAAATCCGCATACGCAACCGTTTCTGCCGCGATAAAGCCACGGGTGAAATCCGTATGGATGACGCCGGCAGCGTTCGGCGCCGTCAGGCCTTGCGGAATGGTCCAGGCCCGCGCTTCCTTCGGCCCCGCCGTAAAATAGGTGATCAGGTTCAACAAGCCATACCCGGCCTGAATAACGCGGGTGAGGCCGGTCTCTTCAAGGCCGATGGCGGCAAGAAATTCGGTCCGCTCCTCCGGGCTTTCCAGCGCCGCCACCTCCGCTTCGATGGCGGCAGAGACCACGACGCAGGACGTGCCCCGTTCTTTAGCGTAGGCCGTCAGGGCCTCCGAATGGGCGTTGCCGCTGTCTGCGGCGGCCTCTTCGACATTGGCAATGTAAAGAATGGGTTTTGTCGTAAGCAGTTGCATCTGGCGCAGCTGCTCCGCTTCGTCCGGCTCCAGGGGTGTCATCGACGCGGGCTTTCCCTCTTGCAGGACGCTAAGGGCGCGTTCCATCAATTTCAGTTCTTCTTCGGCCGCCTTGTCGCCGCCCCGTATTTTTTTCCGATTGGCGACCGTTCGCCGCTCGAGGCTTTCAAGATCGGCCAGCATCAGTTCCGTATCGACCGTCTCCGCGTCGCGCACCGGATCGATGCTGTCCTCGACATGGGTGACATCCCCGGATTCGAAACAGCGAAGCACATGCAGGATGGCATCCACTTCGCGGATGTTGGCGAGGAATTGATTGCCGAGGCCTTCGCCCTTGCTTGCGCCGCGGACAAGGCCGGCGATGTCGACGAATTCCAGATAGGTCGGCACGATTTTGACGGATTTCGCCAATTCGGCAATTTGATCGAGCCGCGGGTCCGGCACGGCGACGCGGCCCACATTCGGCTCAATCGTGCAGAAGGGATAATTGGCGACCTCGGCCGCGGCGGTCGCGCTAAGGGCATTGAATAGCGTCGATTTTCCTACATTTGGCAAGCCGACGATGCCGCAATTAAATCCCATGCGTTCCCCCTTCGGGCGGTTCTTTTTTCTTGGGCGGGTTTAGGAGATGGGCGACGCGGCTTAGAAAACGCGCTTCGTCGCGAACGAGCAGGTCCGCCGTTTCCGCAATCGCGTCGAGCAGGAGCGAAAGCCAGCTTTTCTCGGCCTTCGAAAAATTGGCCAATACGTAATCGGCAACCCGGTCCTTGTCGCCGGGGTGGCCGACGCCGATGCGAAGGCGTCGATAGGCCGGCCCGATATGTTGGTCGATGCTGCGAAGGCCGTTATGGCCGCCATCGCCACCGCCCAGCTTTCCCCGCAGCTTGCCGGGGGCGAGGTCGATGTCGTCATGGACGACCAGCACGTCTTCTGGCGCAAGCTTGTAAAAACGCAGCGCGGCGGCGACCGCCTCTCCGGAAAGGTTCATGAAGGTTTCCGGCTTTAGCGCAATTACCTTCTCGCCGCCAAGGGTGCCCGAGGCGGCCCGCCCCTGAAAACGCTTTCGGAAAGTGCCGAAGGCGTGGCGCTGGGCGATGGCGTCGACCGCCATGCTGCCGACATTGTGACGGTTGTCGGCAGATTCGGAGCCGGGATTCCCCAGGCCAACCAGAAGCAACATGATGCGAGTCGCCTATTCGGACTTGCCCTTGCCCTCTTCCTTTGCCGCGCCTTCGGCCTTTGCCTCGCCACCTTCGCCCTCGGCGGCAGCGGCTTCCGCAGCCTCGGCGGCGGCAGCGGCTTCGGCCTCTTCTTCCTCGGCAGATTTGAGCGCGGAAGGTGCTGCGACCGCGGCCACCGTGAAATCGCGGTCGGTAATGACGGTGCGGACGTCGTCGGGTAGATGGATGTGGCTAATGTGAATGGAATCGCCGATTTCAAGGCCGTCGAGATTCGCCTCGAGCGCGCGCGGAATGCTGATCGCCCGGCAGATCAAATCGATCTCATGGCGGACAATGTTCAACACGCCGCCGCGCTTAAGCCCTGGCGAGAGCTCCTCGTTTTGGAAAACAACCGGGACCGCGACGGTGATCGTCGTGTCGTCGGAAACGCGCATAAAATCCACGTGAATTGGCACGTCCTTTAAAGGGTGCATCTGCACGTCGCGTGGCAGCACGCGATGGGTCTGGCCGCTGACTTCGACGTCGAAAAGACGCGTGAAGAATCCGGGCTGATGCATTTCCTTGTGTAGATCGCGGGGGGCCAGGGTGATGCCGACGGGCTGTTCCTTGTTGCCGTAGATGACGGCGGGAACACGGCCCGCACGTCGTTCGGCACGGGCGGCCCCCTTTCCGGCCCGTTCGCGGATTTCCGCGCTGATGGTCGTAATATCGGTCATAATCTTACTTTCTCCTTCGCTTTCGTTCCGCGCCCGCATGCCAGCCTCCAGGGGTGCTGGTCTTCAGGCTTCCATTCCTAATTGAACAGGTAGGAAACGGAACTCTCTTCACTGATGCGTAACATCGCCTCGGCCAGCAATGGGGCAATCGAGATTTGCCGAATGGTCTTGGACTTGGCCATCGCTTCCGTTGCCGGAATGCTGTCCGTGACGACAAGGGCCTCGAGCGGCGAGGCCTCGACCCGTGCCGCTGCGTCGCCGGAAAGCACGCTATGGGTGGCATAGGCGGAAACGGAGACGGCGCCCGCGTCCCGAAGGGCGGTCGCAGCGTTGCAGAGCGTGCCGGCCGAATCGACGATGTCGTCGATGAGCAGGCAGTGCTTGTTTTTTACCTCACCGATGACGTTCATGACTTCGGAGACGCCGGCGCGTTCGCGCCGTTTGTCGATGATGGCGAGGTCGGCGTCGATGCGGCGCGCAATGGCGCGTGCGCGGAGAACGCCGCCGACGTCCGGCGAAACGATCGTCAAATCCTTGCCGTCATATTGTTCGCGAATGTCGCGCGTAAAGACCGGCGCGGCAAAAAGATTGTCGACGGGAATGTCGAAAAAGCCTTGAATTTGGGCCGCATGCAGATCGAGGGTCAGCACCCGGTTCGCGCCGGCGACGCCGATCAGGTTGGCGACCAGCTTTGCCGAGATGGGAGTCCGTGGCCCGGTTTTGCGATCCTGGCGCGCATAGCCGAAATAGGGAATGACGGCGGTGATCCGCCGCGCCGAGCCGCGCCGGAGCGCATCCAGCGCAACCAGAAGTTCCATCAAATTGTCGTTCGCCGGATAGGAGGTCGGCTGAATGGCAAAGACATCCTCGCCGCGGACGTTTTCGTGGATTTCGACGAAAACCTCGTTGTCGGCGAAACGCCGAATTTCGGCATTGGCGAGCGGCAGCTTGAGCCAAGCCGAAATCGCCTCGGCAAGCGGCCGATTCGCGTTGCAACTAAGGACTTTCATGCGGGTTCCTCGCGCGTCGCAAAGGCCCGGCGCCGACGCTTGTGCTCCTTCAGGCCCCTTTGGCCTTTAAGGCCGAATGGGGGCGGAATGTAACAGCGCGGCCCGGGGTTTGTAAATGACGAAGGGGGACGAAACGGGCCCTTTGCAGGCCCAAAATTAGGGCGTATTCGAGGCCGCCGCGCGGCCCATCGCCTGGATCAGCGCGACGACGCCCTCGGTCGCGCCGGCGGCGATGGCAGGGGCCAGGCTTCCCCAGGCGGCGTTCATTTCCCCAGCGGGAATCGCGTTCGCCTGGGTAAAGGTGCCGATCGTCTCGCCATTTGGGTGGATGAGGGACCATCTGAGCGCAATTGGCTGCTGTCCCTGGGCTTCCGGGCCGAGCCGGATGTCGCCAAGCAGGATCAGGCCCGGCTCTTGATCCTTCGCGGCCAGGGGGACCCCGGCCTCGGCCAGGGCCTGATAGAGCGCCCGGGCAAGGGCCCGCTGGCCATCGGCGGACACGCCGTCGACCGGCCAGATGGCAAGGGCGGGCCGTGGCGGCTGGGAGGATTTTTCCTGGCGGACAAGTTTCGCGAGCTTTCGGGCCGCGGCGACCGCCAGCTCTTCCAGCGGCCTTGGGTCGCGTTCCCAAATTTCCGCCGGCAAGGCTTTGCCGACACGCACCTCGCCGATCGGTCCGCCGCCTGCCGCGCGAAGCGTCCAATGAAGGTCCACGCGCCGCAGGCCGTCCGGCGTTTCCTCGATGGCCGCTTCGCCATCGAGAAGAAGGCTTGCCTCGTTGCGCCTTTCGGCGCTTGCCGGAATGCCCTCGGCGTGCAGCGTCGCCAGAAGCGTGCCGGCCACCTGGACTGCCTGGGCTTCGGGCAGGCCTTTGAAACCCCCCATCCATAGGCCCGATCCTTGCGGCGGCAGCAGGGACGTTTTGAGGGCGTCGGAGCGCGCCTCCGGCGCGAAAGGCTGCGGCACCGCGCCGCAGGCGGCAAGGCCGTAAACGGCAAGCCAGCCCAGGCAAAGCCTTGCGAAGATCCTGCCCAATTGCGATTTAGCCGACACAGCTTGCAAGCAATCCCAAAAAAAGCGCGATCAGAAGAAAGGCCGTGAATTGCAAAAAATGTGGCATCGCTTTTAGGCCCCGTTTCGGATGGCGATGGCGGAAAGGGTGCGGCCATAATCGGACGCGTTCTCCATACAGGTGCGGCGATAGCTGAAGAAGCGGGCGGGGTCGCGAAACGTGTCCGCATGGACGCAGGCCGGTTTTGCAACGCCCGCGGCAGAAAGCCTCTCCGCGACATAGGCGCCAAGATCAAAATGCAAGCGCCCCGTCGCGTCCGCCTGGAAGAAGCGGGTATGTTTGGCGTTCTCCGCAAGGAAGGGCGCCGGAAATTCCGGCCCGACTTCGTAAGAGGCCTGGCCGATGCAGGGCCCGACGGCGGCACGGATGCGGGCCCGATCGGCGCCAAGGGCCACCATCGCGTCCAGGACGGCCTCCAGCACGCCAGCTTTCGCGCCCCGCCAGCCGGCATGGGCGGCGCCGACGACGCCGCCATCCGGATCCGCCAAAAGCACCGGCGCACAATCCGCGGTGAGAATGCCAACCGCCAGACCCGGAACGTTCGTCACCAAGGCGTCTGCCTCCGGCGCCGCCGACGCTTTCCATGGGCGGGTGACGACGCACACGTTTTTTCCATGCACCTGCCTTGCCGTTGCCAGGGCGTCTGCCGGCAACTCCAGCATCGTCATGGCGCGCTCACGGTTTTCGGCGACGCGGTCCGGTGCGTCGTTCGAACCGGGGCCGCAATTTAAGGACGCGTAGATACCTTCGCTGGTTCCGCCTTCGCGTGTGAAGAAGGCGTGGGCAATGCGGGGCAGGCCTTCAAAGGTTGGATGCGTAAGCAAGGGTCCCGATCAAGTTGTGTCGAAGCCAGGCAGGGCGACCAAATCCGGTTGCGCAATCGCCAACACCTGAAAGAGGGTGCCCATTTCCTCTGGATCGATCAAGCGGCGGCAGGCGGCGTGGATCGCCGCCGCCTCGGTTGTGGCGGCTTTTTGCGCGAGCTGGTCCGCGCGCGCTTTGATTCCGAGGCGGCTCAGGAAAACGCCCTGGGGCACGGGGGGCGGCACATGGGCGCCTCCGGCCCGGGCCGCTTCGGCAAGGGCGGCAAAATCGACATGGGCGGTGAGATCGGCTTCGCCCGGCTGCGCGAAGGGGTCGTGGAAGCGGTGTCCGCGAACGGATTGAAAAGTTTCGCCCGCTTTCGTCACTGGAGATCCGTAATCGAGGATCAGCGCCGCGCCACCATGGCGGCACACGCGTTCGGCGATGGCATGGGTCAGGGAAAGGCCGGGCAGCGAAATCTCGGCGATGCTTCCGATGGGCGCGTCGCGTAAGCCTGCCGGAATTTGTTGGCTGGGCGTCCGGGTGGCGGCAAGGGTGAAGCAAAAAGCGGGCGGGGTTTCGGAAAAGGTCACCAGGCGTTCCCGCCAGCCATCCGTCGTGCGCGCAAACTGACGAATGGGGAGGGAATCGAAAAATTCGTTCGCCAGCAGCAGGCTAGGCCCTTCCGGCACGTCGTCGAGATGGGCGTGAAAACTTGGTCGAAAAGCCTGCAAGGCGCGTTTCTGCTGGTCGCGGAGGCCCGGGCTGGTCTCGATCAAATGCAGTTGCAGCGCTTCGCGAAAGCCGGACTTGTGACTTGCGGCGCGAAGCACGTCTTGCATCAGCGTGCCGCGCCCCGGTCCAGCCTCGATCAGCCGCAACGTCTGCGGCTGGCCCATCGCTTCCCACAGGACTGCGCACCAGCCGCCAAGAAGTTCGCCAAAAACCTGGCTGATCTCCGGCGCGGTGACGAAGTCGCCTTCCACGCCGAACGGGTCGCCATGCTGGTAATAGCCATGTTCCGGATGGCCAAGCGCCAGCGCCATGTATTCGGCAAGCGAGATGGGTCCGCCGCGCGCGATGCGCCGGCGGAGAAGTTCGGCAAGGGCGTTTAAGTGGATGGCCTTTTCCATGCCCAGAAAAGAAGCGCGAGGCCGGCCGCCAAAACGGGAAGCGAAAGAAACTGTCCCATGGTGAGGCCCGGCCCGATAAAGCCGATGTGCATGTCCGGCTGGCGAAAAAATTCGACCCCGAAGCGGGCGATCCCATACCCGCCGAGAAAGACGCTGCCAAGAAGTCCGGGCCGATGCCGAATGCTGGTGAAACGTAGAAGCAGGTAGAGCAGAAGAAACAACAGGGCGCCCTCAAAAAACGCTTCGTAAATCTGGCTTGGGTGGCGCGGTTTCGGGCCGCCATTTGGAAAGACGACCCCCCAGGGAACGTCCGTCGCCCGGCCAAAAAGTTCGCCATTGATAAAATTCGCAAGGCGTCCCAGCAAAAGGCCAATGGGCGTCGCGGCGGCGACCAAATCGCCGACGGCGAGGAAGGAAAGCTTCTGGCGCCAGGCGAAAAGGGCGATGGCCAGCAAAACGCCGGCCATGCCGCCATGGAAAGCCATGCCGCCCCGCCAGACGGCAAGGATTTCCACGGGATGCTCCAGGTAAAAGCCGGGATTGTAAATCAGCACATAGCCAAGGCGTCCGCCCAGCAGCACGCCGAAGGTTGCCCACAGCAAAAGGTCGTCTACCTGGTTGGGCGTCATCGTCGCCGGCGGTTTTGCAGCAAGATGGCGCATGTACCGCCAGCCAAGCAGCAGCCCCCCCACATAAGCGAGCGCATACCAGCGGAT
>JAJFGH010000053.1 GCA_021776275.1 Alphaproteobacteria bacterium
CGGTGCAGGCAATCCCAGCGCCGGTGGCGGCAATGCCGGTGCAGGCAATCCCAGCGCCGGTGGCGGCAATGCCGGTGCGGGCAATCCCAGCGCCGGTGGCGGCAGTGGCAAAGGAAAAGCTTAACGGTCTCTACAAAATCGGCTCATCAACCCATACACCTCCCCTTGAGAGTCGGAGGGGGCCTTCATCGCCGGCCCCCTCCGAATTTTTTGGATAACGACTTACGAAATACGAGAGAACTCCGATGAAACGACGCTTGCCACATCTTCTCGTTTTTGCCCTCGTGGCGGTCGTCTACCTTGTCGGCGCTCTCACGCCGGTTGAACACGCCCTCATGGATCTGCGTTTTCGTTTTCTCCCCAAAGAGGCAAGCGGCGAACTGGTCGTCGTCGAGATCGATGCGCGCAGCCTGGACGAGCTGGATAGCTGGCCTTGGCCGCGAAGCTATTATGCCAATGCCATCGATCGCTTGCTCGCGGCCGGCGCAAGCAAAATTGCCCTCGACGTCGATGTGAGCGCCAGCGCGGACCCGCTTGGGGACGGGGCGCTTGCCGCCGCCCTGGAACGGGCGAAGGGCCGCGTCATCCTACCGGTTTTCGAGCAGCCCGCTTCGCAAGGCGACGCCGAGGCGAACCTTCTCCAAACGATGCCGCAGGAAATTTTCCACCGGCATGCCCGGCTGGCCTCCGTGAACATGTTCCCTGATTCCGATAGCCTCGTTCGCACCCATTCGAGCGTCGAGCCATGGAATGACTCTCTCCTTGCGACGATGCCGGCGCTTTTGGCAGATCCCTCCCACTCGCCCGCGGGCCTTTACTACCTGGATTACGGCATCCGGCCGGAATCCCTGCCGCGCCTTGGCTTTGCCGAAGTGCTAAAGGGCAATTTCGATCCCGCCTCCGTAGCCGGAAAAAAAATTCTCATCGGCACGACGTCCATCCAATTGGGCGACCTTATCTCGACTCCGGTTTACCGAACCTTGCCTGGTCCGATCGTCCAGGCGCTCGCGTTCGAGTCGATCGTCCAAGGCCGCGCCCTTTACCGAAGCACGCCGGTCCTCACCCTCGGCATGGCCTTTCTGCTGGTTTTTCTGTTGGGGCCAAAATTGACGAAGTGGTCCTGGCGGCGCGGGCTTGTCGCTGTCACTGGACTATGCGCCGGGATTTTCCTGATTTCTCTCATCGTCCAGGGCACCCTTCCCTTTAGCCTGGACACCACCCCGCTTATTTTAGGCGTGGCGCTTTCATATCTAGCCAGCTTCTTCAGAGAATTCGACCGGCAGGCGTTCCATCTTTTCGAACAGCGCATGATGATCATGCAGCGAAACGCCATGATGAAATGCGTGGTCGAAGACAGTTTCGATGGCATCGTGATTGCCGACGAGGCTGGAAATATCGAGATGTTCAATTCCTGCGCGGCAAAAATGCTTGATTGCGAATCGGAAGCGCTGCACCAGCAACGAATCGATACCGTCATTCCGGAATTGCGGGCGATCATTTCTACGCGCAGTGCGGATCAACGCCCTGGAGCAATTTTCAGCACCAACCATCTTGCCGGACCTCACGACTTGACGCTTCATCGCAAAGACGGCAAAAAAGTCGAAGTTGAACTCGTCGTCAGCACGTCGAACCTGAAAGTGAATTCGCCCATTTTAGGACGCCAGCAGGAAAACCGCGCCGTATACGTTTATACCTTCCGGGACATCGCCGAACGTAAAAAGGCGCAGGAGGCGCAGAAAAAGGCGATGGAAGAAGCGCTTTCCGCCAACCGCGCAAAATCCGAATTTCTTGCGAATATGAGCCATGAGCTGCGCACGCCGTTGAACGCCATCATCGGTTTTTCTGAAATTCTCGAGAACGAGATGTTCGGCCTCCATGGCGTGCCCCAATACAAAGAATATTCCGGCGACATTCACCGCAGCGGCGCGCATCTTCTGGACGTAATCAACGACATCCTGGATGTCTCGAAAATCGAATCGGACCAATTCAATCTGCGTGAGCAGGCAGCCGCCTTCCCGCCGATCCTGGATGCTTCTTTGAAAATTGTTGGCCGCCGCGAAGAAGCCAGCGATCTCACCATTGAAAAATCCATCGCACCCGACTTTCCGACCCTGCATATCGACACACGCGTGCTGCGGCAAATTTTGATCAACCTGCTGGGCAATGCCGTAAAATTCACGGAAGCCGGCGGCACGGTCCTGGTCGAAGCAAAACTGGAAGCGGACGGCGCGCCCGTCATTCGTATCATCGATAGCGGCATTGGCATTGACGAGGAAGCCATTCCGCATCTTACGGAACCATTTTACCAGGCGGACGGCACCCTCGATCGCAAGCACGAAGGAACCGGGCTTGGCCTGCATCTTGTCAATAAATTTGTTGGCATGCTTGGCGGGACGATCAAAATTCAAAGCCGCCTAGGTGCCGGCACGACCGTGACGGTAAGCCTGCCCAAGGAACGGGCCATCGAAAGCGAACAGACCGCGGAAGCCCCCGAGCAGCAGCGGTTAAGCGCTTAAAGCCGCCTTCGCGCCAATCAATCCTTCATCAATTTTGCCTTGCGCAAACGCGCAAGCAGGGCGTTGAAATCGTGGGCGAGGCCTTCGACGTCCTTGGCCTGGCTGTCCGGCTGCCGATCCACCTGCACACCGCCGGCTATCCCAAAGGGCTCGAAATGCGGCGCCTGCACCTTCACATCCGCGGAAGCGATCGTTATCGATGGCGCATCGTTGACGGTGAAAGCGGGCTTCTCCCCGCTTGCCTCCGCGATGAAGGTATCCAGATCTCCGCCGCCTGCGCCCGCCCCTATCAGGGTAATGGCCAATCCCGGCACGAACCGGTGCATGTATTTCGGCACGATGACCGTGACCTCGTTGCTGGCCGCAGCGATGGAAACCGTCCCCTTATAGGTAGGGCCGCTTGGTTTGCGCCAATGGTCGTCATTGTCCGTACACACCCACCCTAGCGGGCCGCCGGATTTCACATTTTCCCCGAAGATCACGTCACCGCGCTTGTATAAATTATAGACGGTATGGTTTGGAAGCCCACCCCGCACTTCGATCTGACCGGTTTGCAGGTGGATCCCTTTGCTCTGCTGGTTGTTCGTCCGATAGGTGACCTCATGGGCCAATCCAGAGATGCGTTTTTTCTTAGGGTAATCTTCAAACAAGGCAACCGAATCACGGATCTGAGAGGCGGTCGTCGAAAAATTTGTCCGTCCTTCTTTCGCAAAAACGCCGACGCCGCTATCCGTCGGCCGGAAGTAGCCATGGACATTTTCCAAACGAACGCTCGTGTTGCCGCCGTCGACCGTCTGGTTGACGAAAATCATCGCCTTGCGCGTATCGTGGAGCCGAAGCGGCACGTTGAGCTCGATCCGCCCATCGCTGATGTTGAAGTGAGTTCCGCTCGTGTCCTCAAGCAAAAGAAAACCTTTTCCCCACTGCGTGCCATCGTAATAGCCCTGAAGCTTCGCCGCCTCGGCAAAAAAATATCGGTCTGGGTTGTTATCAAAAGTAAATTGGCTGATGTTGACGGGGCGGCTTTCGTGCCGGTCATTTGCGGAAAATCGAATGCAGAATCCGCCAATTGCATCGAATCGAATCCGATTTATATGAATGTTCACAATTTCACTCGAACCAAAATCGATGGCATCGCCAAAGCAATTCCGAAAATGAAGGTTTTCGAATTTCGTCCCCCAGTCCGTTCCGGTCCTGCCAATCCGCAGAAAACAATGTTCGGCGATTTTCGCCGACGACGCGGAATAGTTGCTCTTTCCGCTGATCGTGAGGTTTGAAAACCCTCCCCATGGGGTCGCACCGGGTCGCTCATCCTCATAGAAGAGGACAGAGCTGCCAGGCCCGCCTTGGCCATTATACGCGAGGATGGTGTTGCCGACCTCGGACCCGACAAGCATCGTCCTCCCGTTCCATTCCACCTCGTGGCACATGTAATCCCCCGGCGGGAAATAGACCGGCAAAAAGCGTTCCGGTGGATAGGTAGGGCTTTCCGCGATCGCCGCCTGGATGGCCGCCGTGTCGTCGGCAAGGCCATCTCCCTTTGCGCCAAAACGTTTCACATTCAGCGGGTAAAGATCGAGACTAACCAACACATCGCGCAGCACCTGCGGCGTAATGGCACCGGTCGCGTTGTCGGCAAGAAGCTTGAGCAACGCCTCTTGCGTGCGTGGCGTATCGGTCATCAACGGAAACCTTCGCTAAAGCCAGATGCGAAGGCCGACCCCTCGGCCACCGCCGCGCGCGCCGGCAAAACGCCGGCAACCCAAAACCCGAAGGCCCCAAGGAAAAACGCCGCGCGCCCCGATTTCGCCAGGAAATCACGCCGGTTCATGGCATTGCTGCAACTTTTCTCACCCATCGCGCGCGCCTCTGGATTGCTGGCTCTTCTCCCGTTATAGGGCAGAGGCGGGCGCCAAAGCGACCGCGATCTTGCGGCCTCCATGGCCCATCCCCAAGATAACTTCCCAGATCCCCGCCGATCGCCCTACAATTTCGGGACATGCTCACAGGATCGGAAGAGGAAGAGAAATGAACCGGATCGCACGCATCCCGATCGTCGCATTGGGTCTTGCGCTTTGTCTTGTATTTGGGAGCATGGCGACGGGCCAGGCCGAAACCTTGGGACCGAAGGAAACGACCCAAAAGCATCTTGCCGCATTACAGGACTACCTCTTTGAAGAGGCCTTCGATTGCATTTCAAAGCAATCCACGGACGGCAAAACCAAACAGGAATGGGCCGATTCAACTCGGGAACTTTATTCCGACGCCGGCGTCAAGGTAATCAAATTCACCCTTTACCCGGCAAAAATCGAAGGGGATACGGCCATCGTGCCGAACATCCTGAACGCCAAGGACATCTTCAACAAAGAAGGCAGCATCGAGCATGAGCTTTACCACCTGGTCAAAGAAGACGGCGTTTGGAAGGTCGATCGCCAGGAGCTTCTTTACGAGGACGCCCAAGTAAAAGAGTGGTTCCCGGACGTAAAAAACTAGCGGGATTTCCCGGAAGCGCCCTATTCAGCCGGAAGGCATGCCGCGCAACGATCCTTGATGGCATCGAGGGTAAGGCGTTCCGGCTCGATCGCAAGGTTGAAGCGCAGCCCCTCGTCCGCGATCAGGACCGTGCCATGGTTCCGCCGGAAATCGACAATCGTCTGCCAAGTGGGCCAAAGAATGGCCCCTTTCGAGCCGCCTTGCGCCGAAAAGGCACGATAGCCAAGCACGCTTGCTTTCCAGAACGTCCCGCTTCGCGCATAAAACTCGCCGAGATAGGGAATCCAATTCTTCGCGTCGATATAAAGAATTTTTCGGCCATAGGGATGCAACTCCGGCGGCGTCGCCTCGATGACAAAAACCTCGCGAGGCTCCCATGCGTCGAGCACATTCCAATGAGGCGCATTTTCGAGATCGATGCCGGGAAGCTGTTCGGCCGGCCCATCGCCACCCGGGTTCCAAAAGGGGTGCACGCTATTGGCAACGACAAGCACTTTCTTCTTCGCAAGAATTTTAAAATCGGCGTACCAGGTTGGATAGGCATTGAATAGGAACACATCGTCGCCGACAAAATCCGTCACGCCGAGCTGATCCATCCAATAACCGCCCTTCCAGCGAACGACTTTTCTCGCCTCGTGCGAATAGGTGGTAAGAAATTCGTCCTCGCCCGTGTCGTAACGAATGAGAAGGGCGCCGCTGCCAGGCAGGGGCCCATCGCCAACCACCAGGCTTTTTTCGAAAAGCCGCCCCTTCCCCAGCACCGGCGCACCTTCCTGCCCCAACCGCCCTTTCAGAAAGACGCGGAACACTTTTTGCTGGCTTAACTTTTCAAAACCCCGTTCGCCATGGATCAACGCCGTCGCCATTTGCGGAAAAAACTGGGAATCGCCGCGCGGCCGCCCATAGGTGACGTTCCACATCACCTTTCTGGCCGCGTCCCTGTCCGCAAGGGTTACGTCCGGAAACGGCACGCCCGCCCGCCAGCCGGGCACAAGCCCGCTTTCCGGATCGATGGCAAGCCGTCCCCGGTTTTTTGCCGTTGCCGCCTCAAGCCGTGCGTCCTTCGGATGGGCTTTCGGCTTGGCGAGTTTGATGCGCAGCCCTTTTTCCCGGATCTGCCATTGAAAGCGCTCCGGCAGAAGTTCCGAAATGGGCGTGCCGTCAAAGCGGTCCGTCAGGTGCGATTGCAAATTTTCGGCATCCAGGACCGTGCCGGCGGCAAGCTCCGCCGCCGCCGCCGGCCATGAAAGGAGGCCTGCGCAAAGCCACGCCAACCTCGCCATCCTGCCCAGGATCATTCGCCGGTTCCCCAGTAATTGAAGCTAAGCGGCTTCCATCCTGGAATGTACATGGTTTCCAATTGCGCCATCCGAAAGCCGCCCGCCCGGATCAAATCCGGAATGGGCCGGGTCAGATGGCAGCCGCCGGCAATCCGCTTCCAGTAGGGTTCGACGCGCATTTGCGTGCGCCGCACCGCCTCGTCGGGGGCCAGGCCATGCTCGGTAAAGACCAATTTTCCGCCGGGCTTCAAGACGCGCCGCATCTCCTGCAACGCCTTGATCGGGTCCGGGATCGTGCAAAGCGTATAGGTGACGACGACCGTATCGACGCTTGCCCTCTCCAAAGGGATTTCTTCTCCGGGAAGGCCAAGGAACGTGACCGGAAACGAAACGGCCCTGGCCGCCTTTTCGGCGATCCGCCGCATTTCGGCGGAAGGATCGAGCCCGACGATCTCGGTAACCTTCTTCGGGTCGTAGAAAGGCAGGTTTCGCCCGCTGCCAATCCCGACTTCCAGCACGCGGCCCTCCGCCAGCGGAACAATTTTTCTCCGCTGATAGCGGATCGGCTTTACGCCGCAGGCAAAATGAATGCTCCATGGCAGAACGTATTTTTCGTATAAGCCCATTTCGGCGATCCCCTTCGGTGCCGCCCAAGCCTAACGATAGCCCTGCCTTCTTGAAAGCCCGGACCAGTTTCCGGGCTGACCCCGGCGCCGCAATCCGCTACCATGGCCTAAGCAATCTAGAGCTTAAGGGGGCTTTCCATGGGACGGGGATTGAAAATTGCGGCCGGCGTTTTCGCCGTACTAACCCTATTGGTCGTTGGCGTGATCTACGTTGGGTCGTCCATCGATTCGATCGTCGAAAGCGGGATCGAGAAATATGGGTCCGAGATCCTCAAGGCGCGCGTATCCGTGGGCGCCGTCGAAATTTCGCCACAAAACGGCAAGGGCACGCTGCGGGGCGTCGTGATTGGCAACCCCGAAGGGTTCGAGACGGAAAGCGCCTTCGAGTTGAACGAGGTGACGATTTCCCTCGACATCGGCACGGTGACGGAGAACCCGATTGTTATCAAGGAAATCCGCGTGGTTGCCCCAAAACTGACCTATGAGTTGAACGAAAACGGCAACAATCTGGAAACCCTTCAGAAAAATGTGGCGGCCTATACCGGCGCCGGGAAGGGAAAAAGCAGCGCGCCGGCCAAGGATGGCGCGGCGACGGACACCGGCGCGGAAGGGCGCAAGCTCGTCATCGAGAAATTGACGATCAAGAACGGTACCGTCGGCGTCAGCGCCTCAACCCTCCAAAGCGGCACGACCGAGGTTCCCCTCCCCAACCTTGAATTCAAGAACATCGGCAAGAAGCAGGACGGCACGACACCCGGCGACGTTGCGGAAAAAGTATTGAATGCCATTACGCAACAGGTCGTCACTGCTACCGCCGGTCTTGGCCTGAATGCGGTGCGGGGCGTGGCAGAGGAAGGCCTGAAAGGCGTCGGCGACGTTCTCGATGAGGGCGCCGAAGACATCGGCAGCGCCATCGAAGGCCTCTTTGGCAATTAATAAGAAGCGCCCGGAACCCGTTACTCAAATGGGCAGAAAAAACAGCAGGGGGCATCTGCTTGGCACGGTCGAAGCCGTCGCCGCCCGCTGGGACGTAATGGAGAGGCTGGCGCTGGCCTTTTCCTTGGGCCCCGCCTATGAAGCCTGCCTCGCCGCCACCGTCGAAGGAAGCCCGCGTTCAAAGATACAGGCCGGCTCCGCCAATACAGAGCTTCGGAAAATCACCCTGAACCTTGCCTTGCTTGAACCGGGCCGCGAGCCAGACCGGAACGCGACTTTCCTGCACGAATGCGCCCATCTGCTTGCCGATCTTGCCCATCGCCGCAATTGCCGGCATGGCAAGCGGTGGAAACAGGTGATGGAATTGCTGGGCGAAGCGCCGCTGGTCAATCACGACCTTGCCTATCTCTCGCCGAAATTGCATGCCCGCGTCACCTGGGCCTGCATGGCCTGCGGCGAGGAATACCACTACGTCCGCAAACCCCGCCGGCGCCCTCAGGATTGCTATTGCCGGCATTGCGGGCCGCGGCGTGGCCGCCTTCGCGTGGTCGAACCGCCCCGCCAGCTTGAATTGGACCTGCCACTTATGGGCACTGCCGAAAAGAAAGCGGCTGGCTTTTAGGCCTCCCCCGCGACCTTCGGGTCCAACGGATAGCGCGCGTAAAAAACCGTCGCCGTCGTTGGCGTCTCCAACTCAAAGGCCGTGCCCGCCGGCACCCAAAAGACGTCCCCCGGCTGCGCCTCATATTCCTTGCCTTCGGACCGCGACCGGTACTGCCCGTCCAGCACGACGATCACCTCATCGAAATCGTTCTTCGAGGCAATCGTCTGCTTTTCCATCGTCATGATTCCCGCCCCGAGCGTCTCGCTGGCCGCAGCGCCGACCAGGCGGCGGATGCGGGTCCCCTCAAGGCCGCGCCAAGGTTGCCAGGCCCCCTCGCCCTTGC
>JAJFGH010000054.1 GCA_021776275.1 Alphaproteobacteria bacterium
CCTTGGCACGGCCTTGACCGAGGCCCAGATCGGCGAGCTTTGGCGTCTGGCGCCGGAGCCCGTTCTTTGTTTCGACGGCGATGCGGCGGGCGAACGCGCCGCCTATCGCGCGGCAGAGCGCGCCTTGCCGGAATTGCGGGCGGGGCATTCCTTACGCTTTGCCCGCCTTCCCAGCGGCGAGGACCCCGATAGCCTGTTGCTCAGCGGCGGCGCGGACGCGATGGCGCGGGTGCTGGAAGAAGCCCGGCCATTGGCGGATATCCTATGGGAAGCAAGCCTTTCCGAGCGGCCGGCGGACACGCCCGAGCGCCGGGCAGGCCTGGAGAGTCGCCTGGAAACCCTGGTTCGGCGTATCAAGGACCGCAGCGTTCAGGCCCATTACCGCAGCGATTTCCGGTCGCGCTTTTGGAGGCCCGCCAGGCGCGGCAAGGGCAGCCAGCCCGCCGAAGCGGCGATGGCCATGCCCGCCACCGACCCGTTGAAGAAAAGCCAGCAGATTCTCGTGGCGGTTGTGGTCAACCATCCCGATCTATATAACGAGCTCGCCGAACGTTTTGGCAGCCTTTCCCTATCGCTTCAGGGCCTTGACCGTTTGCGTCAGGCGATCGTCGAAGCCTTTAGCGAGCAGCCCGACCTCGATACGGAGGCGCTGAAACGCGATCTCGAAGGGCGCGGTTTTTCGGAGGAGCTTGCCCAATTGCTGCGATCCGAATTTTATACGAGCGTCGGGACCTTCGTGCGGCCCGAGGCGCCTTCCGAGAAGGCCCTTGCGGGTTGGATGGAGGCGCATCACCGGTTGCATCAGGTGGCCGAGGAGGCGGAGCTTCGCGACGCGCAAAACGCGCTGGCGGACAATTTGACGGAAGAAACCTGGCGGCGGCTTAAAGTTCACAAACGGTTGAGCGATTCGCAGGCAGAGACGGTAGCAGGCGACGCGCCCGCGCCGGCGGCAACGGATTAAAGGGAAACGTAGGGCTTTTCGGCTTTTCTTTCGCCAAGGCGAGGGGGCGTTTTGAAAAGCATTTCGAGCGTAGGAGAGAATAGAGGCACATGGCTTCGAAAGCGTCACAAGCAGCAAGCACCGCGAAAGCGCAAGAGACAGCCGGGGATTCCCCCTTGCTCGACACCGCGAATGCGGCCGTAAAGAAATTATTCGCCCGTGGCAAAGAGCGTGGCTACGTCACCTATGACGAGCTGAACGCGGCGTTGCCTTCGGGCGAGACGTCCTCCGAACAAATCGAAGACATCATGGCCTTGCTGTCCGAAATGGGCATCAACCTCGTCGACGCGGAAGAAAACGACGACAATGCCGGCGATGGAACCTCAAAGAAGGCCGCGGAAGAGGAGGGGGAAGAGGAAGAAGAGGAAGAAAAAACCGCCGGCAATTACGACGACACCGAACTTGGGCGGACGGACGATCCGGTTCGCATGTATCTCCGCGAAATGGGAAGCGTCGAGCTGCTTTCCCGTGAGGGCGAGATTGCCATCGCCAAGCGGATCGAGTCGGGCCGCAACAAGATGATCGGCGGCATTTGTGAAAGCCCAACCACGATCCGGGCGATCGTGGATTGGCGCGAAGGCTTGATCGACGGCAGCATTCTCCTCCGGGATATCATCGACCTGGACGCTACCTATGGCGGAACGAACGCAGCGGCCGAGGACGAAAAATTCAAAGAGAGCCTCGAGGGAAAAGAAGGCGAAGAGGCAGGGGAAGAAGGACAAGCGCAAGGACAAGCGCAAGGACAAGGACAAGCGCAAGGACAAGCGCAAGGGCAAGCGCAAGGGCAAGCGCAAGGGCAAAGAAGGGAAGACGACAACGAGGACGACGAAATTCCTGTTTCCATGGCGGCAATGGAGGAAGAGTTGCTGCCCGAGATTCTGGAAATTTGTAACAACATTTCCTCAGCGTATAAAAAATTCCATCGTCTTCAGGAAAAACGCTTCGCGGCCTTTCAGAAGGGGGAGGAAACCACTCCCGCCCAGGAAAAGCGCTACGAAAAGCTGAAGGCCGATCTCGTCGATCTGATGGAGAAAATTCATCTCAACAACGGCCGCATCGAGGATTTGGTTGAATATCTGAAATTATTGAATCGCCGCCTCGTGATGCTGGAAGGGCGGATGCTCCGTCTTGCGACCGCACGCAAAGTAAAACGGGAAGATTTTCTGGAGCGCTATGTCGGCTCGGAGCTGGAGCCGAATTGGCTTGGCCGCGTCGCGCGGCTGAAGGGGCGCGGCTGGAAGGATTTTGCCAAGCGGCACGGGGATGAGGTCAAAGACATTCGCGAGGAAATCATCGGGATTTCGGTCGAGGCCGGGCTGCCCATCGGCGAGTTCAAGCGCATCGTCGGCACGGTGCAGTCGGGCGAGCAGAAGGCCAATCAGGCGAAGAAAGAAATGATTGAGGCCAATCTCCGTCTCGTCATCTCGATCGCCAAAAAATATACGAATCGCGGCTTGCAGTTTCTCGACCTTATTCAGGAGGGGAACATCGGCCTTATGAAGGCGGTCGACAAGTTTGAATATCGCCGTGGCTACAAGTTTTCGACCTATGCCACCTGGTGGATTCGCCAGGCCATCACGCGCTCAATCGCCGATCAGGCGCGTACGATCCGTATCCCGGTCCACATGATTGAAACCATCAACAAGCTTGTGCGCACGTCACGCCAGATGTTGCACGAGATCGGCCGCGAGCCGACGCCGGAAGAATTGGCCGAAAAGCTCAGCATGCCGTTGGAGAAAGTGCGCAAGGTGCTGAAGATCGCGAAAGAACCGATCAGCCTCGAAACCCCGATTGGGGACGAGGAAGACAGCCATCTTGGCGACTTTATCGAGGACAAGAATGCCGTGCAGCCGTTGGACGCGGCGATTCAGGGAAATCTGCGGGAGACGACGACCCGCGTTCTGGCTTCGCTTACGCCTCGGGAGGAGCGGGTTCTGCGCATGCGCTTTGGCATAGGCATGAACACGGATCACACGCTCGAAGAAGTGGGCCAGCAATTTGCGGTTACCCGCGAACGCATCCGCCAGATCGAAGCGAAGGCGCTTCGCAAATTGAAGCATCCCTCGCGCTCTCGAAAGCTGCGCAGTTTCCTCGACACGTGATTCGGGTCTATTCTCGGTTCGGGCCCGTAGTTCAGCTGGTTAGAACTGACCGCTCATAACGGTCGTGTCGCAGGTTCGAGTCCTGCCGGGCCCACCACTTCCACGCAGGAGCGGGCGCTGGCGTGGCGCTTGGAGGGTGTGTTTTGAATTTCCCATCTTGTAAAGCGCGAGCCTCACGGTTGAAGCGACCGCACTTCGTCCTTGGAGAGTAACCGAGTATCGTCATGCCTCCTCACGGGATCATGTTCACCATTTCCACGGCGGCCAGCATCCGGCAGGGCAGGGGTCGCTTTCGGCCGAGGAGCTAGATGCAATCATCGAATATCTTGGCCCGCAGCGGATCGTTGGGGCCGAGGAGTGGATGCAGCGCGCCAAAAGGAATCGCTTGGATGAGGACAGCATCTGCCTGACATTCGACGACGCTTTGCGCTGCCAGTACGACATTGCATTTCCAGTTCTCAAAGCGCGCGGGCTGACGGCGTTCTGGTTTGTTTATTCTTCCGTGTTCGAAGGCAATATCGAGATGCTGGAGGTTTACCGCTATTTTCGCCACGAACACTTCGATAGCATGGAGGCATTCTACGAGGCGTTCGAACAGAAGGTCGCACATTCCGGCTATGCAGACCTGTTAGCCGAAAAACTCATCGCTTTTGATCCACATCAATATTTGTCGGATTTTCCTTTTTATTCCGATGAAGATCGGCGTTTTCGATTTATCCGGGATGATGTCCTCGGTCCGGTTCACTACCATGAAATTCTTGGCTCCATGCTCGCGAGCGCAGGTTGCAAGCCGAGCGAATTGGCCCCAATTCTCTGGATGGACGAGGCCTGTCTGAAGCGAATCGATGAGGACGGACATGTGATAGGCCTGCACTCATACTCGCATCCCACGAGGCTGGTGGAACTTACAGAAGCGGTGCAGGCCGAGGAATATCTAAAGAACTTCCAGCATCTTAAAAAAGTACTCGGGAAACCCGTCAGAGCAATGTCGCATCCGTGCAACTCTTATTCTGGTAACACCCTGAAGATACTGAAAAATCTTGGTATTGAAATTGGATTCCGGTCAAACATGGCTGCGATTGCAGACCATGGGGCATTCAAATACCCTCGGGAGGATCACGCAAATATTCTAAGGGAGATGCGTTCTTGAGAATTGCTTTGTTTACCAGCAACCAGCCGCGGCACCTTTCTCTTGCGGAACGGCTGGCGGGTATCGCGGACGATGTTTATGTCGTTCATGAATGCAATACGGTCTTTCCAGGACAGGTGGCGGATTTCTTCAAGAGATCCGAGGTGATGCAGGAATATTTCGGCCACGTGGTTGCAGCCGAGGCGGAGGTATTCGGGAAGGTTCGTTTTTTGCCAGCGAACGTCCATCAGCTTGCCATCAAAGCCGGGGACGTAAGCATGCTGGATTTATCGGTTCTAACCCCCGTTCTGGAAGCGGATATCCTTATCGTTTTCGGGGCTAGCTATATCCGGGGCGAATTAGCGGACCATCTTGTAGAGCGTCGCGCCGTCAATGTTCATATGGGTGTATCCCCCTTTTACCGAGGAAGTTCATGCAATTTCTGGGCGCTCTACGACGGGCGCCCGGACTTGGTGGGCGCCACGGTTATACGGCTTAGCCGTGGGCTGGATTCGGGTGACATGCTTTTTCATGCCTTGCCGAAGGCAGAAAAGATTTCACCGTTCGCCCTTGGCATGAAGGCGGTTTTAGCGGCGCATGTATTGCTTGAACGGCGGATCGCAGATGGCTCTATTCTCGATGTCGAGCCCGTGCGGCAGGATAAGAATAAAGAGATTCGCTATACCCGCAACGCAGACTTTACGGATGAAGTGGCGTCCGAATATCTAGGCTCGATGTTGACGCCGGACAATCTGCTGCACGCGTTAGAGAAGCGCAACGAGGCGGATTTCTTGCGGCCGACAATCGTTTAGCCGGGCCTACCGCAGGTTCGAGTCCTGCCGGGCCCACCACTTCCACGCGGGAGCGGGCATTTTTTCCAGGCCTGCCATTTCCTTGCAAAAGAATTTCGGTCACTCTTGCGCGCAGAACAGCGAAGAGGTGATACCCAATGCCGATACCGGATTATCAGAGCCTGATGTTGCCCGTGCTGCGTGTGGCAGGGCGGGAAGCAACCCATGTCGCCGATTGCATCGAACGGCTGGCGAAAGAATTTACTTTAACGGAGGAAGAGTGCGGCCGCCTGATGCCAACCGGACAGCAGCCTTTGTTCGCCAGTCGCGTGCATTGGGCTCTTACCTATCTTGCGCATGCCCGGCTGATTCAACGCCCGCGGCGCGGCTATTTCACCATTGCGGAACGGGGGCAGGCCTTGCTGCGCGAGTCACCGGTGCAAATCAATAATGCGCTCCTGACCCGATACGAAGAATTCAACGAGTGGACGCGCCGCAATCAGCAAGGCCGGGGAGCAAAAGGCAGCCTCGCCCAGGGGCGGGCCGAGATGGCGGAGCTGCCATTCGAGATCCCGATAGAGCGCGCCGAGGCGAACTTCCGGGAATTGATGGCGACGCTTCAAGACGATTTGCTGGACCGCGTGCTTCAGGTTACGCCGGCCTTTTTTGAAGCCTTGATCGTCGATTTGCTCGTGGCGATGGGCTACGGGGGGTCGCGCAAGGAAGCGGGCAGGACCATTGGCAGGTCCGGTGATGGCGGCGTCGATGGGGTTATTGACGAGGATCCCCTTGGGCTCAACGTTCTCTACGTTCAGGCAAAGCGGTACCAGCCAGAAGTCAGCGTCGGCAGGCCCGCGGTGCAGGCCTTCGCCGGAAGCCTGGATGGGGTCAGCGCGACGAAAGGCGTGCTGGTGACGACGTCCAAATTCACCCGGGATGCTCGCCAATATGCAGAGCGCATCCAAAAGCGGATTATCCTGATTGACGGCGCCGAGCTGACGCGGCTGTTGACGCAATACAATGTCGGCGTTCGGGTCGGCGTGGTGTACGAATTAAAGCGTATCGATGAGGGTTATTTCGGCGATTAATGGGCTGCCAAGCCTTTGGTTGTCTTGCAATGTTTAGCTGTAGCGTATAGGCTTCGCTGCCGGTCAGATAAGATATTGTATCTGGCAGAAGATGAAATCCAAGCCCGTTTCCGCAACTATTTCACCGTTGGTTCCAAGCCTTTCTCGGGTTCAGCACCGGCGCAAGCACGCCATTTTGGCGGTTGCGCTTCTGCTTTTTTTAGCCACGCTTTTCACGCAATCCTGGTGGATGCCCGAGGGGCTTTGGCACGAGGATATCGAGACGGCTGGCCTTGTTCTCATTGGTCTTTGTGTGCTTGGGCGAACTTGGTGCTGCATGTATATCGGAGGGCAGAAGAACGAAGCAATCGTGCGCGTCGGCCCCTATTCGATGGTACGAAACCCGTTATATATTTTTTCCGTTATTGCCGCCGGTGCTATCGGACTTCTGGTCGGAAGCATTGTGATCGGTATTTTGTTCGCCCTGTTAATTTTTCTAATTTTCGATCGCGTTATTCGAAAAGAAGAAAATTTTCTCTTGAAGAAGTTCGAAGAACCCTACCGGGATTACATGACCGAGGTGCCGCGCTGGCATCCACGCTGGTATCAGTGGAAAGACGCTGACACGCTTGTTGTTCGGCCCAAACTTGTCTGGATAACCCTTCGGGATGCATCTCTTTTCTATCTAGCCTTGCCGCTTTTCGAGGGGGTCGAATGGTTGCAGGAAGTGGGTTACCTGCCCGTTTATCTGTGGCTTCCATAATATTTTGGGGGATGCGGCCTTTGTGCCTGCCTGTCCAGACAGGCAAAGCCATGGGGCCGCTATCGAACTTTAGTGGCGGGGCTTCTTCTACTCGTTGAAAGAAAAGCGCAAGAGCCCCATTAGCTTGCAAAAGATGCCTGTGAAGAACGCCCCGACGACCATCCACTCAAGCCAGCTGACGTCCCGAATTGGGGTCATGAAAAGCGCGTAAAGCCAGCCGAACATATGTGCGATCCAAAGAAATCCCAGGCCGAACATCCCGCCGATGACGAGTTGTAGAAACGACTTAAAGAGGTTTTCTTTTTGGAGCATGGCTTTGGCGCCTTCCGCTTTGCCGATTTGTGAAAAAGCTTAAGCATTCGCAAGTGGCGGCGCCACCGGGCCGGATTGGCAAAGGGAAGGCGTGCAAGCAGCCAGCCAGACTTACCAGCCGCCCGTCCACACGGTCAGCGCCATCAGGGCGGCAATTGCGAGAACCGACAGAAGTTTGAGAAGCATGCTCGCCTCCTTGCCGACGCAAGGCGTCACGTTGCCGGGTAGGTCCATTTTCATGGGAGTGAGAATCGCGCTACGCACCTCTGTTTGTCGAATCACAATCCTTTCGGTTCGGTTGCAGCGCAAAATCGAAAACCCCTATGAACCGGACGTGGAAGGCTTTAGGCATTGCGCCGCCGCATGAGTTATCCACAGAAACCGGTTATGGGGTGCTGACCTATGTTGCAAAATGGCGCGGGCAATGCAGGCGGATTGCCCGTTGCCTCCCTGGGTCGGCGCAAGCTAGTTTTACGGCGTGCGTAGCAACCCGGTATCTGGGAGGGGAACCATGACAACCTATAAAGGTAGATGCGAGTGCGGCGACATAAGCTATGAAGTTACCGGAGAACCCCTTCTTTCCGGGAATTGCCACTGCCGCGACTGCCAGCGCGCCACCGGCAGTGCCATGGCGGCGGTCATGCTTTTTCCGAAGGAGGGGTTCAAACTTCTTCAGGGCGAGGCAAAATATTACGACCTGCAGGCGGATAGCGGGAACCGGATAAGCAGGGGCTTTTGCCCGAATTGCGGCTCGCCCATGTTTAGCTTGCTGGAAATGGCACCGGACGCAATTGCCATCAAGGCGGCGAGTTTGGACGATCCGACGCTCTACCACCCGGCAATGCATCTTTACACGTCCAGCGCGCAGCCCTGGGACCCGATTCCCGACGACGAATTGGCGAAGTTCCCAAAAATGCCGGATATGTAGGACGGCGTTGGCCGTGTTCGCCGCTTCCGTGGCAGCGGCTCAGGGCTTGTCCTTGCGGCTTGCCAGGATCGCGTCCACCAGTTCCTTTGGCATTTCCGGGCGTTCGGCGTCCTGGGGATAGGCGCCTTTGCTTAACGCGATCATTTTGCGATAGGCGCGAAGATAGTCCCGGCATTTCGGACACAGGCCGAGATGCAGTGAAAACAGCAAGCGCCGGTAAATCGACAGATAGCCTTCGAGGTAATCCACAAGAAAGGCGTCCATCTCTTGACAGCTTGGCATCAATTGCATCGTTCGATCCACGCGTAAATTTGCATCGTTTACCGGCCCTCCGGGCCATTCGTAGCGAGCCGTTTTTCAATTCGCCTTTTCAACGCCGCCCGGGCCCGGTGTAGGCGCGTTTTGGTGGAACTTACCGAGATTCCAAGAAGCGCCGCCGTTTCGGCCGTATCATATTCTTCGATGTCCCGAAGCAAGATAATGTTACGGAAATCCGTCGGCAAATCGTCAATTTCTTGGCGAATCAGGGCCTGGATTTCCCGGCTTTCAAGATGGGCTTGCGTCTCGACAAGCAGAGCGGGGGATGCCGTCTTGCGCATGCCTTCCACGTCGAAATCGGCGAGATGGTCCTCAAGCGACGTTTCCTGCCGCCGGTTGCGCTGACGAATTTTCATCAAGGCGGCGTTCACAACGATCCGGTGCAGCCAGGAGCTGAGCGAAGCCCGCCCCTCGAACGCCGCAATCTTGCGAAAGGCCTGTAGAAAGGCGTCCTGGACGCAGTCTTGGGCGTCGGCGTCGCTTTGGACAATCCGCCTGGCCACGGCCAGCATCCGTCCGCCATAGGCGTTGAGAAGTTCGGCATAGCTGGCCGGCTCTCCCGCACAGAGGCGCGCGATCAATTGCTGCTCTTCCGCCGATGGCGGATGGGGGCGGCGCCGGGACGCGATTTTTCTCATGGCTGCCAATCTAGCCCAGACTTCGGTGCCGTTGAAGCGGCCCCTTGTAACCTTCCGGGCGGGGCAGGCATCCTAATGATGGGTGCCTCTCTAGCCCTAATCTTGTCCCGGGGGGCAGGGCATTTGAAAGCATGTCCCCCAGCCCGCGTCCTCCGGGGCAAGAAACGGTTTTCGCGGCGTGGTTCCTCATCGCACCGCGGGAAGGCCGGTTGGCTTTGCCATCGGCGATCTTGCCCGACCTGGGACATGGGCAGAGGAAATCGTCAAGGGCCACCGATGTCGGGTTTTTCGTAAGCAAGGCAATTTGCCCTGGCCAGCGTTCCCGCGATTTCCCGATTGGGCGGCTCTCTCGTAGAGCCGCCCTTTTCCTTTGTCTCGCCTGTGCAACTTGATATGTTCCAGGCCATGGCGAAAAAGAAAGGGCTTCGGCCCAAGCATTTCCAGCACGTTTACGATCAGTTCCAGGCCTCCATTTCCCGTTACGATTGCGGCAAGAAATGCGCCCCGCTCAATGGCGGGAACCCGGTCTGCTGCACGACGGAGGATGCCGTTCCGATCGCGCATAAATCGGAATGGAAGTTATTAAGATCCCGTACCGATTTGTGGCACCGCTTCAAACCTTATGATGCCGCCACGCGCAAAATCGTCGAGGAGGCATCGGACGATTGCAGGGCGATCGAATGCAAGGGCGCTCGCTTCTGCGAGCGCGATAACCGCACGCTTGCCTGCCGCGCCTTTCCTTTTTTCCCCTATATTTCGCGTGCGGGAGACTTTGCCGGCCTTGCGTGTTTCTGGGAGTTTGAAGACCGTTGTTGGGTGATTTCGAACCTGAACGTTATCAACCGCCAATTCGTTCAGGAATTTGTTGCGGCCCATGAATATCTTTTCGAGAAAGATCCGCAGGAAAAGGAATATGCCCAGAATCAATCGATTACCGCCCGGCGCGTTTTTTCACGCTGGAACCGGTTTATTCCGATGCTGGATCGTGAGGGCGGCTATTTGAAGGAATTGCCCCATAAGGGGGGGCTTGTAAAAGCGAAAATCTCCGAATTCCATGCCCACGGGCCCTACGTTTCCGAGAAGGCATACCGCGAGGCGGTAAAAGAAGCGGAAGACGTCGCCGAATAGACGCGCTTTTCTTTCGGGATCAATCCAGTAATTTTTGTTCGACGAAACGCTTCAAAGCCCGAAGCGGGATCGGCTTGTCGAGGACGCTGAAAACCTTGAGGCCGGCGGCGTTTGCATCTTTGATGCAATCGGCATGGCCGGACATGAGGATGATGGCGGGGCTGAGATTCTGCCTTTCGATTAGCCGGGCAACTTCGATTCCATCCAGGCCCGGCATTTTGATATCGAGCAGGACAAGATCCGGATGGTGTTTCTTGATGCAATTGATGGCGCCATAGCCATTTTGCTCCTGTAGGCAATCGACGTTCAACGTCGACAAAAATTCCGCCAATTCCTTCAACTGGAGGGGGTCGTCGTCGACGATCAGAACGGATTTTCGATTTTCAGCCATCATAGCGGTGCCCGGATCCCTCCAAATATTTTTGCCAAGCTTACCCGGTTTCTTCGCCGGACGATCGAGGCAATTTAACCTCAAAAGAGGCGCCGGTCGCGGTGTTTTTGGCGGAAATTCTCCCCCCCATCGCTTGGATGATGCCCTGGGCGATGGAGAGCCCAAGTCCGGTTCCCTTGCCGACCGGCTTTGTCGTGAAGAATGGGTCAAAAATCTGTTCAAGGTCTTTTGCGCCGATGCCTGGACCATTGTCCGTGATCCGGACGGCAACCATCGATGCGGGGCCGTCGGCAAAAACCTCGATGTCGATTTGCCCTTTTTCCGGGGCGTTTGCATCCTGATTTTGCCGCTCCAGAATGGCGTCTCTCGCATTGTTCAGGAGGTTCAAGAGGACGTGCTCCAACTGATTCGGATGCCCCTTCACCACGAAGGGTCCTTTTGAGAATTGGGTGTGCAGCAGGATGCTATCGATGTTGAGCTGGTCCTGGACCAATTGAATGGATTGGTGGATGGTGGTCTCCAGGTCGAAGGCTTCCGTCCGCGCTTCGTCGAGGCGGCTAAATGCCCGCAGATGGTTGATACTGTTGCCCATCCTCTCGGATTGTTGGGCGATAAGTTTCAATTTTTCTTCCGCGTATTTTTTGTCCGGCGGGTCGGCCCGCTGGCGTATGAGGGCGTTCTCCGCAGCCATGCGGATAACGTTCAAAGGCTGATTCAATTCATGGGCGATGCCGGCGGCCATCTGCCCAAGGGTGGCCAGCTTCGAGGCTTGCAAAAGCTGGATCTGCATGGCCTTTTGTTCGGTGATGTCGCGAACGATGGCGATGTGCATGTTTTCCCCGGCATAGGTCATGCTGCTGGTCGCGACGTCCGCCAAAAAGGTCGATCGGTCTTTTCGTTTTGCCACCAGCTCGCGGGCCGAGACGGCAGTCCCCCATTGCCAGGCTTCGCCCGAGGCTGTGCGTTCGGATGCGGCATCTACATTGTATTCGGCTGGCAAGAGGCCGCCGAAAAAGGCCTTTCCGATGCATTCTTTTTCCGTGTACCCGAACATGTCGGAAAAGGCCGGGTTGGCGGATTGGATGCGCCCGGAACTGTCCATGGTGGCGATGCCGTCGAGCACGTTTTCCATGACCGCCCGTAGGCGCTGTTCCAGCGAAATCACTTCAACGAAGGATTTGCCGATGCGGAGGCTTATGATGAAGATGGCCAGGCAATAAAAGGCGACCAGGGTTGCCATCATTAAATGGGAAGCCTCGCCCGCCAGGAAAAGGCGAACGCCGATCGGCGGCAGGCTTGTCAGGAAAAAGGCATGGAACGTCGGTAGATGCGGGCCGGAGACAGCCAAAGCGCCGGTCGCCAGGCCGCCGATGACGAAGAGAAGAAAGGTGTGCAAATGGGGGTCGTCGGGAATGAAAAGAAGAAAACCGGCGGTGCCCCATAAGACGCCCGCGGCGCCGGAGCCAAGCGTCAGCCAATGTGCCCATTTTTGAACGTTTGAAGCGTCGATCTGGACTTTTTGGAAGCGGGACCAAAGGCCAAGACGCAAAATGGAAACGAGTAAGACACCGGCAAGCCAGACGGAAAGAATTTGATTGGCAATGTGGTCCCAAAGGACATAGCCAACGGCAGCGGCGCAAACGAAATTTGCCGCCAGCGCAAGGGGGACGCTTCGGTAAGCGAGGGGGACCAGTTCGGTGAGTGCGTGGTCGGAACGAGTATCTTGCATGGCTTTCCGCGGGTTGGTCCAGCGCATGTTAGCACAGCCAATTCTTACGGATACCCGCAGCTAGGCAGGGGACGGTGTTAATGGAATTGCCGCGACAACACGCTGTGCGCGGAAAGATTTGGAGTCGTTCTAAGCTTAGGGGGAGCCGACGACGCGAAGCTGGGTCTGCAAGACTTTTTGTTGGGTGATGTCGCGCACGACGGCAATTCGGACTTCCTTGCCACGGTACATCGTCTTGCTCATCACCAGATCGACGTGGAAGATAGAGCCATCCTTTCGCCTTGCGACGTTCTCCCGGGAGGATTTGGGCGAAAACGTGCTTCTTTGCAAAGTTTCATATTTACAAATGGGCAAACTTACAGACGCACACGCAATTGCCTGACGCGCGAACGGAAGATCCGAAAAAAATAAACTTTGGCGTTAATACGGCAGGCTTGCGTTTACGGCCAAGGCGGCATCGCCCTATCGTTTGGAAGGACGATCCGTTGCAGGCCGCAAGCCCCAGCGCAGCAGGACCGGCGTTAACAGCGTTGTCGCAACGGCGGTGATTACGAGGGCGGAAAAGAGATGGCTGAGGATCGGATGGTCGCCATTCGCGATGGTGAAGACGCCGGCTTTCAGCGCGATGCTGGCGACGACAAGCTCGACGGCGCCACGGCCGCTTAATCCGACGCCGACGGCCAGGGCGTGGCGTTTGGTTAAGCCCCCCCAATAGGCCGGTAGGCCGCCGCCGATCAGTTTGCCGAGAAAAGCAATCAGCAGCAGGCCGAGAAGAAAACCGGGGATGGCGAAAACGGCCGACAAATCCAGATTGCAGCCGATATAGGCAAAGAAAATGGGCCCGAAAAAGCCGAGGGTGACGTTGCCGATCACGGTCTTCGTGCGCGCATAGGTTTCCTCGCCAACCCGCCCGGTTTCAAAAAAAAGCCCTGCCATGAAGGCGCCGAGCAGGAAATGCAGGCCAAGCGTCTCGGCCAGGAGGCTGAAGGCGAGGCCAAAAACCAGCAGCCCGCTTAACCGGGCGCCCGGGATCGGCAATTTTGCCACCTGCCGCCAGATCCAGGGATAGGCGAAATAACCGATGGCGCCGGTTGTCAGGAAGAAGAAGGCAATTTTGAGGCCGAGGAAAAGGATGGCGGTCAACCCCGGAAAATGCCCAATGCTGATCATGCTCGTGACCAAGGCAAGGAGGACCAGGCCGAAGACGTCGTCGAAAATTGCCGCCGTCACGATGATCTCGCCAATTGGCTTATGGAGCAGGTCGAATTCCATGAGGATGCGGGCCGCAACGGCGATGGCCGAAATGGAAAGCGCGGTGCCGACGACAAGGGCTTGGGTGCTTTTCCAGGCCGATTCCGGCAGCATCATCCAGGCGAAGGCAAAGCCAAAAATCAGCGGCAGCGCCATCCCACCAATGGCCACGGCGAAAGATTGCTTCGAATGGTCGGAAATCTCCTTCGGCTGCATCTCGATGCCCGTATAGAGCAGCAGAAAGAAGATCCCGATCTCGCTGGCGATCTCCATCACCGGCCCGCCGACCAGGTTTTGGAGAAGGGGAATATCGTCTGAAAAGGGCGCGATCAAAAAAAGGACGGCAACGCCGCCGAAAACTTCACCGACGGAGGAGGGCTGTCCAATGGCCAATGCCAGGCGGCCGAAAAGGCGTGCCGCAACGAGGAGGATCAGGAGATGGGCTGCATGTTCCAACATTTCCCCCGCCAGGTGCGAGAGGGGCGTGCTTTGCCGCGTTAGGAGGCGTCCGAGACTTCCCGGTTTACGCCCGCGGTTTTTTCACGCAGCAATTTGATCAGTCCGTCGATGCCACTGCCGGCGCGTTGAATAACGGCGGCGAATTCATTGCGATGGGTGAGGGACATGCTCAGGCCTTCGATCACGATGTCGATAACTTTCATACGATCTTCCGGCGCGCGTACGCGCCAATCGACGCGCACAGGCGGGGCATCTTGCCGGAGGATACGGGTGTAAATGATCGTATCTTTCTGGCCGTCTGACCGGACGTCGTCCACCTCGAAGGTTTCGCCGTTGTAGCCTTTGAAGCGGCTGGAATAGGCGAGAACGATGTAGTCCTCCAGCAAGCTTTGGAATTCCTTTTGCTGGGCCTCTGTCGCCTGGTGCCAGTAACGTCCGAGGACGAAACGGGAAATCACCGGCAGGTCAAAATTCTCTTGAAAGAGCTTGCGGAAGCGCGCCTGCCGGATGGGATCTTCCAGCGCCGGTTCCGTCAGGGTATCGATTGCGCTGGTGGCGAGGTTGCCGACAAAGTCGGACACGGCGTTTTCATCCACCGCTGCGGCAAGCCTTCCAGAAAACGTCAGGAAGACAAGTAAACATGCGAAAAGGCTAAAACGAAAAAAGCGGCTTGAAGACATTCTCTATGGCGCCACGCGGGCGCTTCCTTCTGATGGGTGTGTTTCACTCTTCCATTCCGATGACACGCTGAAAGTCGGTGAAATCGGAGATGCCTTACCATTCCGGATCGCATCGCCCCGGCGCTGGCGGTAGAGACTACGCACTGCCGCATAGAAATCAACCGACTTTTCTTCCAATTCCTTAACAAGCTCTAGGTTGCGCTGGCGCCAATCAAGGATCGTCACCGCATCCCGTAAATAAATTGCATATTCCACGTTATTTGCGTCGGCGATGTGGAAGAAAGGGTCCATAAAAATATCCGCGGCCAGGCCGGCCAGGTCGCGCGGATTGGATGGCCCTATGAAGGGCACCATCAGATAGGGCCCTTCCGCCACGCCCCAAACGGCAAGCGTCTGTCCGAAATCTTCGTTGTGGTAAGGCAGGCCGAAATGCGCGGCGGCATCGTAGATGCCTGCGACGCCCAGGGTCGAATTGATGAGAAAACGTCCAACCGTTTCCCCGGCATGGGCGGGGTTCGCCTGCAAAACGTCGTTGAAGAAAATAACCGGGGCGCGCAGATTGTTGATGACCCGCCGGATGCCGTCGCGGCCCGTCCGTGGGATGAATGCCCGGTACCCTTCCGCAAGGGGCCGAAGGGCAAAACGGTCAAAGTGCAAATTCGATTCGAACAGGAAGCGGTTTGCGGATTCGAGTGGGTCGTTCGCGTCATCCGTTCCCGCCCTGGCCGCCCCGGCTCCCGCCCTGGCCGCCCCGGCCGCCAATAGCAAGACGGCGCCAAAAAGCACGCCCCGCCCCATGGCGAAAAGGCCTTTGCGCGCCATCCTTGCCAGCATGTTCCATTGCTCCCTGCGCCCGGCCCTTCGAGCCAGCCCAATATAATGGGAATTTCCTGGCTTGTACTACTAGATATGGGGGTTTACTGGATTTTTGGGATTTCCGGGCGGCCATGTGCAACCGCCGCAGCTTCTCTCTTGATAAAGATATAAAGATATATTTATATATCGGACCCTCGGGCCGCATATGGGCATGGGCAAAGGGGGGCGCCAAAGGAGCGAAATGGACGATCTTGCACAATTGCTTGGAGGCTTGCGGGCCGTGGCGGAGCCGACCCGGCTTCGGCTGCTGGCGCTTTGTGCCGCCGGCGAGTGGACGGTCAGCGAACTGACCCAGATCCTGGGTCAAAGCCAGCCGCGGGTCTCGCGCCATCTTCGGCTGCTCGCCGAGGCGGGGCTGCTTCTGCGCTTGCGCGAGGGAAGTTGGACATTTTACCGCCTGGCGGACGATGGCGACACGGCCGATCTGGCGGCGCGCATCGTGGCGCTGCTTCCAAAGGACGCAGAGCTCAGCCGTGACCGCAAGCGTTCCTTGGATGTGAAACGGGCGCGGGCAAAGCTTGCGGCCGATTACTTTCGCCAAAATGCGAGCGAATGGAAGCGGCTGCGTTCCCTTCATGTGCCGGACGCGCGGGTCGAGGAAGCCATGCTGGCGCTTAGCCGGAAAGGCGTCCCGGCGGGGCATCGGCGCAACCTGCTCGACATCGGCACCGGCACGGGGCGCATTCTCGAAGTCTTCGCGCCCTATGTCGAGCGCGCGCTTGGGATCGATTTGTCCCATGAAATGCTGGCCATCGCCCGGGCCAACCTTGAGAAAGCTGGCCTCGATCATTGCCAGATTCGTCAGGCGGATATGTATCAATTGCCCTTGCCGGATCAATCCTATGATCTGGTGACCGTGCATCAGGTTCTCCATTATGCCGATCGCCCGGCGGAGGTGATCCGCGAAGCCGCCCGCGTCTTGCGGCCGGAAGGGCGGCTGTTGATCGTCGATTTTGCGCCCCATGCTTTGGAAGCGTTGCGCGACGCCCATGCCCATCGCCGTCTTGGGTTTTCGGACGCCGAGATAAAAGGGTGGCTCACCGCTGCCGGCCTGAAGCCGGGGTCGAAGCGCGCTTTGCCGGGCGAGCCGCTGACGGTTACCATTTGGCATGGCGTGGCGTCGGCGGTGAGGGCCGCGAAACGCGGGAGGGCCGCCTAATGACGGACACGCCATCCATTACCGCCGCACAGACGCCGCCGCTTCCTTTCGTGTTGACGCGCCACCCCGCGCCGAAGCTTTCTTTTGAATTCTTTCCGCCCCATACGGAGGCAATGGCGGTCAAGCTTTGGGATGCCGTGTTGCGGCTGGCGCCGCTTCAACCGCGTTTCGTCTCGGTCACCTACGGGGCCGGCGGTTCCACCCGCGCGCGCACCCACGAAACCGTCACCCGCGTTCGGCGCGAGACCGATCTCGAACCGGCGGCGCATCTCACCTGCATTGGCGCCACCCGGGAAGAAGTCGATGGGGTGGCGCGGCGTTATTGGGAATCCGGCATTCGCCATATCGTTGCCTTGCGCGGCGATGCGCCGGAAGCGGCGGCGCCCTACGTCCCGCATCCCGGCGGCTATCCTTATGCGGTGGATTTGGTGCGCGGCCTGAAGCGCATCGCCGATTTTGAAATTTCCGTTGCCGCCTATCCCGAAACCCATCCGGAAGCAAAAAGTGCCGACGCGGATCTCGATCATTTGAAGCAAAAGATCGACGCGGGCGCCGTGCGCGCCATCACACAATATTTTTTCGATGTGGACGTTTATTTTCGTTTTCTCGACCGTGTGCGCGCCGCCGGCATTACGGTTCCCATCGTTCCGGGCATCATGCCGGTATCGAACTTCGCCCAGATCGTCCGTTTCAGCGCAACTTGCGGCACGACGGTGCCGGCCTGGCTTTGCGATTTGTTCGAAGGCCTCGATGACGATCCGGAAACGCGAAAACTGGTCGGCGCGACGGTCGCGGCCGAGCAGTGCCGGCTTTTGCAGGCGCAGGGGATCGACGAGTTTCACTTCTATACCCTCAACCGGGCGGATTTAGCCTATGCGATCAGCCATGTTCTTGGCGCCAGGCCCTCGAAAGGGGAAACGCCCAAAGAAGGAAACCGTCCATGACCGCCCGGGACCGCACCAACGAACTGACCCGTCTGCTGCGTCAGCGCATCCTTGTGCTCGACGGCGCGATGGGGACGATGATCCAGGGCTATGGCCTGGACGAGGCCGGCTATCGGGGGGAGCGTTTCCGGGATTCAGGCGATGACCTCAAGGGCAACAACGACCTGCTGACCCTTACCCAGCCGGCCATCCTGGGCGAGATCCATACCGCCTATCTGGAAGCCGGCGCCGACATCCTCGAGACGAACACCTTTAATTCGACGGCCATCGCCCAGGCCGATTACGGGCTTTCGTCCATCGTTTACGAATTGAACCGCGAAGGCGCGCGGGTGGCGCGCCTGGCGGCCGCGGCGATGACGGAAAAGACGCCGGAAAAACCGCGCTTCGTGGCCGGGGTTCTGGGGCCAACCAACCGCACGGCTTCCATCTCGCCGGACGTGAACGATCCGGGCTTTCGAAACGTCACTTTCGAGGAATTGGTGGCGGCTTATGGCGAGGCGACAAAGGGGCTGATCGATGGCGGCGCCGATCTGTTGCTGATCGAGACGGTGTTCGACACCCTGAACGCGAAGGCGGCGATTTTTGCCGTCCTCGACCAATTCGCGGCCCAGGGGTATCGCCTGCCGGTGATGATTTCCGGCACGATCACGGATGCGTCGGGCCGCACCCTTTCCGGTCAGACGCCGGAGGCCTTCTGGAACGCTGTCGCCCATGCCGAGCCGCTCACCATCGGGTTCAACTGCGCGCTCGGGGCGAAGGAGCTGCGCCCCCATATCCAGGAAATCTCCCGGATTGCCGGAACCCATGTAAGCGCGCATCCAAATGCGGGTCTTCCCAACGCATTCGGCGGGTATGACGCGACGCCGGAAGAAATGGCCGGTCAGTTGAGGGAGTTTGCCGAAAGCGGCCTTGTCAATTTGATCGGCGGCTGTTGCGGTACGACGCCTGCGCACATCCAAGCCATGGCGGAGGCCGTTGCCGGGGTGGCGCCACGGCAAATTCCGGAAATCGAAAAACATTGCCGCCTAAGCGGCCTCGAGCCGCTGACCCTTGGTTCTGTCGCCGGCTTCGTTAATGTTGGCGAGCGGACGAACGTCGCCGGATCGAAGCGTTTTGCAAAACTTGTTCAGGAAGAAGATTACGACACCGCCCTTGAAATTGCGAAAGAGCAGGTGGTGAACGGCGCGCAAGTGATCGATGTCAATATGGACGACCCGATGCTGGAAGCGGAATCGGCGATGGGCGCCTTTCTGCGCCTGGTCGCGGCCGAGCCGGACATCGCCCGCGTGCCGGTCATGGTCGATTCCTCGAAATGGTCCGTGATCGAGGCCGGGCTTCAATCCATTCAGGGAAAGGGGGTCGTCAATTCGATCAGCCTGAAGGAGGGCGCGGCCGCCTTCCTGGAGCAAGCCCGCGCGATCCGGCGGTATGGCGCGGCGGTGATCGTCATGGCCTTCGACGAGAAGGGCCAGGCGGACAGCCAGTCGCGCATGGTCGAAATTTGCACCCGGTCCTACCGGGCGTTAACCGAGGAAGTCGGCTTTCCGCCCGAAGACATCATTTTCGATGCGAACATCTTTCCCATTGCTACGGGGATCGAAGAGCATCGGAATTTTTCCTGCGATTACATCGGCGCCGTGCGCGAGATCAAGGCGACGCTGCCCCACGCCCTGACGAGCGGCGGCGTCAGCAACGTCTCGTTCTCCTTTCGTGGCAACAACGCCGTGCGCGAGGCGATGCATTCGGTCTTTCTCTACCACGCCGTCAAGGCCGGCATGGATATGGGCATCGTGAACGCTGGCCAGTTGGTCGTCTATGAGGAGATCGAACCGGATTTCCGCGAGCGCCTCGAGGACGTTGTCTTGAATCGGCGCGACGATGCGACGGAACGCCTTCTCGAGGTTGCCAGTTTGGTCAAGGGCGAGACGCGGGAAAAGAAAGAGGACCTTGCCTGGCGGGACGCGCCCGTTGAGGAGCGGCTCACCCATGCCCTCGTCAAGGGCATTACGGAATACGTCGTTGCCGATACGGAAGAGGCTCGCCTTCAAAAGGCGCGCCCCATCGAGGTCATCGAAGGGCCGTTGATGGACGGCATGAATGTCGTCGGCGATCTCTTCGGAGCCGGTAAGATGTTTCTACCGCAGGTTGTGAAAAGTGCCCGGGTCATGAAACAGGCGGTCGCCCATTTAACGCCCTTCATCGAAGCGGAAGGCGAGAAGAGCGGGAAAACGACCAGGAAAGGCAAGATCCTGCTGGCGACCGTCAAGGGCGACGTGCACGACATCGGCAAGAACATCGTCGGCGTCGTTTTACAATGCAACAACTTCGAGGTCCTCGACCTCGGCGTCATGGTCCCCTATGCGACGATCCTGGAGACGGCCGAAAAAGAAAAGGTCGACATGGTGGGATTGAGCGGCCTGATCACGCCGTCGCTGGA
>JAJFGH010000055.1 GCA_021776275.1 Alphaproteobacteria bacterium
GAAGAATTCCCCCTTCGACGAACGGCCGGTGCAAGGCTGCGCGCTTCAAACCATTGCCGCCGGGCGGACCATTTTCACCGGAAAAATCTAAATGGCCGCATTTTTCGAAATTCCACTGGACGTCCTCCTCGTAACGCTTGCGGGCGGTTATTTTTTTGGCGCCGTCCCCTTTGGGCTGTTGCTTACGCGCTTTGCCGGTCTTGGCGATATCCAGAAAATCGGCTCCGGCAATATTGGCGCGACGAACGTACTGCGCAGCGGATCGAAAGGGCTGGCCCTGCTTACCTTGTTGCTGGATGGCGGCAAGGGGGCCGCGGCCGTGGCCATCGGACTAACCTTCAGCCCAACGGCTGCCATGCTTGCAGGCGGCAGTGCCGTCCTTGGGCATTTGTTTCCGGTCTGGCTTCGCTTTCGCGGCGGCAAGGGCGTATCAACGACGTTGGGCGTTTTGCTGGCGCTGGCCCCACCCATTGGATTGCTCACCTGCGCGGTCTGGCTCTTGATTGCCTTTCTGTTCCGTTATTCCTCCCTGGCAGCGCTGGTCGCCATCGGAGCTTCGCCGATTTTTGCCTGGCTTTCGGGTTACACGCCCTTGGCCGCGTTCCTGGTTCCGGTTACCGCTCTCGTTTTTCTAAGCCATCACGCCAATATTCGCCGGTTGCTCCATGGCGAGGAACCGAAAATCGGCGCCAAAGCGCCTTCGGATTCTTAAATGCCCGCAAATGCGCAAATGCTTTCGGAAGCCGAGCGCCTCGATTGGCTTCGGCTGATTCGCAGCGAAAACATCGGCCCCATCACGTTTTTCAAATTGCTCGAAGCATACGGCTCCGCTGCCGCCGCCTTGGAGGCCGCGCCAAAACTTGCCCAGCATGGCGGGCGGCGCAAGCCCATTGCCATTTGTCCAAAGGCGGTGGCCGAACGCGAAGCCGAGGCCCACGCAAAGCTGGGGGCGCGGCTCATTGCCCTCGGCGAGCCGGATTACCCACTTAATCTTGCGCAGATTTACGACCCGCCGCCGGTCATCAGCCTTCGCGGGCATCCGCATCTTTTCGAAAAACACGCGCTGGCAATCGTCGGCGCGCGCAACGCCTCGGCAAATGGCCGGCGGTTTGCGGAAAAAACGGCAATGGACCTTGGAAAAAACGACTTCCTGGTCGTTTCGGGCCTGGCGCGCGGCATCGATACCGCCGCCCATGAAGGCAGCCTTGCGACGGGCACGGTCGCCGTGCAGGCAGGCGGCATCGATAGCATCTACCCGCAAGAAAACACGCCCCTTTACGAACGCATTGCCGAAGAAGGCGTGCTGATTTCCGAGCAGCCCCTCGGCACAACCCCCCAGGCCCGGCATTTCCCAAGACGAAACCGCCTGGTTTCGGGCCTTTCCCTTGGCGTCCTCGTCGTCGAGGCGGCGCTGAAATCGGGCTCGTTGATCACGGCACGCATGGCCCTCGAACAAGGCCGCGAGGTGTTCGCGGTCCCAGGATCGCCCTTGGACCCGCGGGCGCAGGGCGCAAACCATCTCATCCGCCAGGGTGCCGTGCTCACAGAAAATGCCGAGGACATTCTGGCGGCGCTGGAAGGCCGCCTTCGCACCCCCCTTGAAGAGCGGAAACCCCCGTCTTTGCTGGCGCCACCCATCCTGGCCCCCAGCGAACAGGAGGTAGCCCAGGCACGCGATACCGTGCTGGAAATGCTGGGCCCGTCACCAGTAATGGTTGACGAAATCCTTCGGCAGTGCCAATTGTCTCCTCCCGTTCTATCGACGGTTCTTCTCGAACTAGAGCTTGCAGGCCGCCTCGAACGTCATCCCGGTAATCAGGTGTCGTTGCTGTCTCTATAGCGAGAAGACAGATTTTTTTGTTTCTTTCGTTCTGGTTGACACCCTATGAGCCTTGTCATCGTCGAATCGCCGGCCAAGGCGAAAACCATTAATAAGTATCTCGGCAGCGACTACCATGTCGTCGCCAGCTATGGCCATGTGCGCGATTTGCCTGCCAAGGCAGGCTCGGTCCTGCCGGAGGAAGATTTCCTCATGCACTGGACGGTCGACAGCAAGTCCGAAAAACGCGTTCAGGATATTGCGAAGGCCGTTCGCGGCGCGGGCCATCTCTATCTTGCAACCGACCCGGACCGCGAAGGCGAAGCCATCGCGTGGCACATTCTTGAGGTGCTTCAAGAACGCAACGCCCTTGAAAATGTCGAGGTGCATCGCGTTGTCTTTCATGAAATTACGAAATCCGCCGTGCTGGAAGCGATGCAGCACCCCCGCGAGCTGGACTACAAACTCGTCGAATCCTATCTGGCCAGGCGGGCGCTCGACTATTTGGTCGGCTTCACGTTGTCGCCGGTCCTATGGCGAAAGCTTCCCGGCAGCCGTTCGGCGGGCCGCGTGCAATCCGTTGCGCTGCGCCTAATTTGCGAACGGGAAGCCGAAATCGAGGTTTTCAAGCCGCAGGAATACTGGACGATCGAAGGCACGTTCGAAACGGCCGCAAACGAAAAGCTGCCGGCGAAACTGGCGCTGCTAAACGGCGGGAAGATCGAAAAATTCAGCCTGCAAACCGAGGCGGAGGCAAAGGCTGCGGTGGAACGCCTTCAGCCGCTGGACTTTGCCGTCAAGGACATCGTCCGCAAACAGGCCCATCGCCACCCCCCGCCCCCCTTTACGACCTCGACGCTGCAGCAGGAAGCCTCGCGCAAGCTCGGCTTCTCGACCCGGCATACGATGAGCGTCGCACAGCGGCTTTATGAAGGCTTCGACATCGACGGTGAGACGATCGGTCTTATCACCTATATGCGAACGGACAGCGTCCAGATGGCAAAAGAGGC
>JAJFGH010000056.1 GCA_021776275.1 Alphaproteobacteria bacterium
GCCTTTTTTGCCTGCCGGCACCATTTTTTCCAGACGCTGCGATAAGCGGCCTCGGGATTGCCTGCCTGAAAGGCAAGAATGCCAAGGAGGTTTAAAACTTCCGTATTTTGCGGATCCGCATCAAGGACCTGCCGGTAGCGGCCCTCCGCCTCCTGAAGCCGGCCAGCTTGGTGCAACGACTGGGCTTCGTGAAGAATATTCATCCCCATTGCCATTGCGGCCCCTTCACCGACGACCCTGGATTTCTTTAAGGCGCTTCGTCGGCGGCAAGCGTGCGATAGAGACGCGCGCCGGCCTCGGTGGCAACCAAAACGGCGCCCGGCCCCCGATCCCAGCCTTTTTCGGAAATCAGGCCTTCCGATTCGAGATCCAACAGCGCTTGAGGCGCATCGAATTTCCGGTTCAACATGACGGAGGTAATACCGCGCACGGCCTCCGGCGTTGTGCACAACGCTTCAAGTACTCGGAAATGAACGCTGTTCCGTTGGATTTGCATCGCCCTCTTTCCTGACGAAGCCGGAAGGCTTATTGCCTCTCCGGCGTCTGTCCCGGCGGCGCATTTTGCCGCATCCATTCGCGTTGCAGAAGTTTACGGGAACACTGCACGAAGGCGTAGAGGAAAAGCAGGCCAAAAAGAAGAAGGGCGGCAAAAAGAATCTCGCGCTGCCAAGCCGCGATCCAATCCGCGGCAGCCGGCGCCCAGCCGAAAAGCGAGAACGCCGCGATGAGAGCGCCGGCAAGGCCCAGCACCAACAGACGCACGTAATGGCGCATCCCTGCCCCCCAGCGCCGATGTGCGGGCACCCCAAGCACAATGTGGGACAGTTCGCCGCGGTTGCGGTGACGTTTTTCAATATCCGGCCACGGCTCGACCGTCGGATCCCACCAGATGACGGGCGTGTTTTCTTCGCGAAGCTTTAGCCGCAGCGTCAGCTCGGAATGCAATTCCATCCCTTCCTTTAAGCTGGCCAGCCGCCGGTTCAACCGCAAAAGCAGCCAGGCAAGAAAGGCCACCGCCACCGTCGCAAGCGCCAGCAAAAGGGAAGGCCAGAAGGGCATTGCGTGCATCGCCATTTTTAAAATTAGGAGGCCTCCAGATGGGCCTTCAGGCTAAAGATTACCAGAGCATGTTGGAAAGAAAAGGGCTCACGGCAAAAAAGCCGTTAACCATATTTACAATCCAGATGGCGGGTTGGGGGTCCGCTTTAAGAAATGGTCGGAGCGGCGGGATTCGAACCCACGACCCCCACACCCCCAGTGTGGTGCGCTACCAGGCTGCGCTACGCTCCGATCGGACGAATTGCCGGCGAACTATAGGGATGGGCCGAAAACTTCGCAATGGGCGGCGGGTTATTCGCCCTGAAGTTTCTGCAATGCGCCCTGCAGGTCTTCCAATTCATGGAGGATGGAACGCAGTTCCGACCGTTTTGCGGGATTGATGGCGGGACGGGACGCAGCGCTTTCGATCGCCTCGGAGGACTTGGCCTCCTTGCTGCCATTGCCGTTTCGCAACAGCTTTTGCACGCCCATGATCGTATAGCCCTCTTCATACAGAAGGGCGCGAATCCGCCGAAGCAGATCGATGTCTTCCGGCCGATAGTAGCGGCGGCCGCCGCCACGCTTCAGCGGGCTAATCTGGGCAAACTTTCCTTCCCAAAAGCGAAGGACATGTTGGGGAACGTTCAGCTCGGAAGCGACTTCGCTAATGGTGCGAAACGCGGAAGCGGACTTGCTGCTCCCACGGCGTTCCAGTGTCGTATTCAGCGATTCAACCATGAAACTCCTGCCGAGCGGCCCTGGCGCTAGCCTCCCGAAAGGGCCTTATTAATCCGTGCCTTAAGAACCTGCGATGCCCGAAAAACGAGAACCCGGCGCGGCAAAATCGGCACTTCTTCACCGGTCTTTGGATTGCGACCGATGCGCTGCCCTTTTTGGCGAACGGAAAAACTTCCGAAGGAAGAAACCTTCACCGTGTCTCCCTGAACAAGCGCATCCGAAATCAACTTCAAAACCGACTCGACCAGTTCCGCCGACTCGTTTCGAGAAAGACCAATTTCCTGATACACCGCCTCAGTCAAATGCGCGCGCGTGACTGTGCTTTCACCCATGAGCCGGCTCCCTAAGTTGCGATCGGAACCCTACCCCGGACGAAAAACCCAGTCAACAAGGCCAGTTAAGAGGATTTTCCGAGAAAACCGCCATTACCAGCGCACCAGCGCGGAGCCCCAGGTAAATCCACCGCCCATGGCCTCCAATAACAGAAGCTGGCCAGGCTGGATTCGCCCATCCGCAACGGCGGTGTGCAATGCCAGCGGAATGGAAGCCGCCGACGTGTTGGCGTGTTCTTCAACGGTCACGACAACGCGTTCCATCGACAGCCCGAGTTTTTTTGCCGTGCCAGCGAGAATGCGTTTGTTCGCTTGATGCGGAACGATCCAGTCGATGGCGTCCGCTTGCAATCCGTTTGCCTCCAGCGCTTCATGAACTACGCCGGCAAGATTGACGACGGCATGACGAAACACTTCGCGTCCGGACATGCGAAGATGGCCCACGGTCTGGGTCGCGGACGGCCCG
>JAJFGH010000057.1 GCA_021776275.1 Alphaproteobacteria bacterium
AACCCCGGTTTCGGCGGGCAGGCATTCCTGCGTTCACAGCTTGGAAAAATCCGCGAGCTTCGGAAAAAGATCGACGCCAGCAACCGGACCATCGATCTTGAAGTCGATGGCGGGATCAACGCCGAAACCGCGGCCGAAGCCATTGCATCGGGCGCGGACCTTCTAGTGGCCGGTACCGCAACCTTTGAGGGCGGGGCAAAGCGTTACGCCGAAAACATTCAGCGCCTGCGGAGTGGATCCGATGTCGCCTCTAGACGGGGTTGAGGAAAGCGCTGTCGAGCCGTCCGAACTCTACACGCACACGGGTTCGGGAAAATCTACCTTTGGCGACGCGCTCGAGCGTATCTCCCAGAAGATTTTTGGCAGCATCGACCCTCTTCTCTATGGCAATCCGCTCTATTTCTTTTTTCCGATTGGCAGGGCCCCGCGCCGACTGGACATAATTCCGGCGGACCCATGGCCCGGCAACGTGGCCCGCGGCGAAGCCATTCAGCAAAATACCTTTGTCTTCCTGGGCACCACGATCCTGGCCGACGCGATCCCATGGAAACGGCAGGATATGGACGCGCGCTGGCTGGCCGAGCTGCAGGGCTTCGCCTGGCTTCGCGATCTTCGCGCGCTTGGCACCGATGCAGCGCGCCGCAAGGGGCGCGCCCTTGTTTTCGATTGGATCGCCCACAACCGTTTCTGGCACCCGATTGGCTGGCGCGCAGATGTACTTGGCACACGCCTTTCCTCCTGGGCAGGGCATGGCGAATTTCTTTGTGCCGGGGCGGAGGATGGGTTTCGCACAACGTTTCTGGCTTCCTTCGCACGGCAAGCGCGCCACCTGAACCGTGTGGCGCCAGGCCGCCTGCAAGGGCCACCACGCATTGCCGCCGCAAAAGGCTTGATCTATGCCGGCGCCGTTGCATCGAGATATGCACCGGCCCTTCAAAACGGCCTTCACTTGCTTGCGAAAGAACTGCCAAAACAAATCTATCGGGATGGCGGGCATGTGCTTCGCAGCCCCACTATCCAACTCACCGTCCTTCGCGATCTTGCCGAGATCCGCGCACTTCTTATGGCGACCCATCGGGAAGTGCCATCCGCTCTGCAATCGGCCATCGACCGCATGGGCGCGATGTTGCGCTTCTTTCGCCATGGCGATGGCGGGCTTGCCCTCTTCAACGGCACTTGCGAGGAAGAAAGCTGGCTAATCGATATGGTGCTGGGACGGGCGGATGCGCGGGGCAACGCACCCAAAAGCGCCCCTTACTCCGGTTTTGAACGACTGGTTGCCGGCCGCACGCTTCTTCTTTTCGATGCCGGCACGCCCGAGCCGGCGCCGCCCGGCACGCAGCAAACTCATGCCGGAACGCTTTCCTTCGAAATGAGCTGCGGCAAGGAGCGCCTTGTTGTCAATGGCGGCGCCTACACAGGAAATAAAGGCGAGTGGCGCGAGGTGATGCGTTCCACGGCCGCGCATTCGACCGTTACAATTGACGATACAAACTCGTCCGAAATTCTATCCGATGGCCGGATTGGCCGACGCCCACGTGAAGTGATTTGTCGGCGGGACGAAAAGGATGGCAACATTTGGATCGAGGGAAGCCACGATGGTTACCGCATGCCCTTTGGCCGCGTGCATCGCCGCCGCCTTTATCTATCCGCGAATGGCGAAGATCTGCGCGGCGAGGATCACCTCGAAGGGCGGAAGGGATCGGCGTTTGACATTCGTTTTCTCTTGCACCCAAATGTTTCTGCCTCGCTGGCGCGAGACGGATTTACCGTTCTGCTGCGCCTACCGAAAGGCGGCGGATGGAAATTTCATGCGATTGGCGGCGCGATACGTCTTGAAAAAACTGTGTACCTCGGCGACCGGCAGGAGATGCACCGTAGCGAGCAAATCGTCGTGAGCGGCCCCTTGGAAAGCACCGCCGCCCAAATAAAATGGGCCTTCAAGCGCATCCCCGCGCACACCGCCTGACACGAGGTAGGCCCTTGTTTCGAAACCCTAATATCTGGGCAGATTTGAGCTATCTCGCGCGCTCGTGGATGGCGACGGCGCGTGTGATTTCCAGAAACCTTCGCCAGTACAAATTCGAACCTGAGGTCGCCTTTTTGAAGGACATCCTAAAGCCACAGGACGTCTGCCTTCATATCGGCGCCAGCGATGGCAGGCATAGCCTGGTGATGGCCCGTCTGGCCGCCCACGGGCACGTATACTGCTTCGAACCCTCAGGCTACAGCTTTGGCATTTTGCAGCGCGTTTTGGCGTTTCACGGGCTTCGAAACGTGAGCTGCTTTCACGTCGCCATCATGGATGATTTCCACGACGTCGAACTGGTCGTGCCGGTGAAGACAAGCGGCCGTCTTGGCCACTCTTTTGGTCAGGTGGCGGAAGATAAGAACGCCGCTACATCTTTTCCCGATATTCAATCGGAAGACATGGTGACGGAATCGGTGCAGGCAACCACGCTGGATGCTTTCTGCGAGCGCAATGGCATCGATAGGGTCGATTTTCTACGCTGCGATGTGGAGGGCGCCGAGTACAAGGTGCTTAACGGCGGGAAACGGACGATCGATCGCGATCTTCCGAACGTACTTATTGAGATACACCCCCATGCCCTTGAAAGAAATTTCAACTCCTCAAAAGAGGAAGTTTTTAATTTTTTTACGTCTCGCGGTTATGAAGCCTATTGTCTAAAAGAGGGACGGCCGCAGCGCGTCGATTCGGTGGTGGACGAACCATGGCGCGATTACTTCTTTCTTCACCCTTCACGACAGATACGCTTTCAATGAAACTTCGCAATTTGCACAACGGACATCTTTTTGCAGCCGCAGCTTTCCTGACGCCGACGCTTGCCGTCTATTTGTCCGGGTTCTTAACGCCGCTGTTGATTGTGATGGCCTTGGCGCTTTGCGGCCTTTCCTTTCGTCAAAACGCCAAACGCTTAAAAATCTCGTGGATTGGCGCCGCCTTTTTCCTCGTGCTCGCCCTTTGGGGCGGCGTGAGCGCTTTTTGGTCCATCGCACCGGAAAGAAGCCTGACGCAAGCCCTGGATCTATTGAGCCTTGGGGCCTGCGGGTTGGTGCTGTTGGCTGGCGCCCGCACCCTGGCCCCCCAGGAACGGCGCGGCCTCGGCCCCGCCTTGCTGGCCGGACTCGGAATTGCCGCCTTGTTCATGACTGCCGAAGTTGCAACGAGCCAGGCCATCTATCGCCTGGACCACCCGATGTGGGGAGAAAACAAGCCGCTGAACACGATCTTCAATCGTTGGACCACGGTTTTCGCGCTGCTTGTCTGGCCGGTTCTGTTGTTGACGCGCCAGAAATTCCGCCCATGGCTGGCCGGCGCGGTTTTGGTTTTGTCGTTCGCCGTTCTCGTTCAATTGGAAAATTCTTCCTCCCTCGTCGGTTTTGTCCTCGGCGTGGCGGCCTTTTTCCTGTCTTTGCGATTCCCAAAGCGCGCGACCATCGCCTTTATCTGCCTCGTTATGGTCGGAACCGCCCTGGCGCCACGGATTCCCCTGATGCTGCCGGATCCAAAGACGCTTTGGACGGAAATGCCCGGGCTTTCGACCTCACTTGTGCATCGGCTCTACGTCTGGCGTTTTGTCGCCGAACGGATCGAGGAACGGCCTTTCTTAGGCTGGGGCCTCGATACCGGCCGGGACATGCCTGGCCGCACACGGATTATCTGGAACGTTGGCGAGGGCGGCGAGGCGCTGCCGCTTCATCCGCATAACGCCGCCCTGCAATGGTGGATGGAAATTGGACTGTTCGGAGCCGTTATCGGCGGCCTTTTCATGGTTTGGGCATTCGTCATGGTCCTGCGGCGGCGAATGGAACGATTCCCAAATGCGATTTTCAACGGCGCCATGATGACGGGCATCGCCATTGCCTCCCTCGGCTACGGCATCTGGCAGGCGTGGTGGCTGGCAACGCTTTTCTTGACCGCGGCGCTGCTGGTGAGCATGACCGGGGAGAACGATCCCCCGCCCAAACCAACCCCTTAGGAAAACGGCGCCCGAGGCGTCATTGAACTTGCTTTTGCAGAAGGCCGGATGGGCGGGCTATAACCCGCGTCATGGGGTGGCTTCTGTACTTCCTGGCGGCGGGCGTAGCCTTGATCGGTTCTTGGGCTGGCACAGGGCTTGCCTTGCGGCTTCTTCACCGGCACGCCATCCTCGATCACCCAAATGCGCGCAGCAGTCACGATCAGCCGACGCCGCGCGGCGGCGGCATCGGCGTCCTGATGGCCTTGCTGCCGATCTGGGGCGTTCTTTTCTATGTTTTTTCGCCGGACCCTTTTGGGGGATGGCTGCTGCTAGGGGCCGCCTGTTTTTTGGCAGGGCTTTCCTGGGTCGATGACCTTCGTGGCCTTTCCCCCACCCTCCGCCTGCTGCTTCAAACCATCGCGGTGGCAGCCGTCCTTGCCGGTCAGCCGAGCGGGACCGAAACCTTCCAAGGCGCTTTGCCGCCGCTTCTGGATCGCCTTGCGACCGGTTTCCTATGGATTTGGTTTCTGAATCTTTTCAATTTCATGGACGGCATCGATGGCATCGCCGGCGTGGAAACCGCAAGCTTGGGATTGGGGGTCGCCTTGGTGGCCTTGCTGGGCGGGGTAACGTCCGTTCTTCCCTCTCTTGGCATCACCATTGCCGCGGTCGCGGTCGGCTTCCTGGCGTGGAATTGGCCGCCGGCAAAGATCTTCCTGGGCGATGTCGGCAGCATTCCGCTTGGTTTCCTGCTCGGTTGGCTGCTGTTTTCGCTCGCGGCCGCCGGCCATTGGGCCGAAGCCTTGATCTTGCCGCTTTACTACCTCGCCGATTCGACCTGGACCCTTGCTCGCCGCCTGCTCGCGGGCGAACGCGTCTGGGAAGCCCATGCCAGCCATTTCTACCAATTGGCAACCCAGCGCGGCCTCGGCCATGCCGGTGTTGTGCTGATTGTCCTGGCGACAAATGCCGGACTTCTCGGACTAGCCGTTCTGGCTTCGACCGGTTTGCCTTGGCTTTCCCTTGCCGTTGCCCTAGTTCTGGTCGGGATGGCGCTCGCCATCCTACGGAATCCATTTCGGAAGAAAGACTGATGCGCGTCCTGGTAACCGGGGCAAACGGATTGATCGGCCGCACCCTTTGCCCGGCACTGGTGGCAGAGGGGCATCAGGTCGTCGCCGCCATCCGCCGCCCG
>JAJFGH010000058.1 GCA_021776275.1 Alphaproteobacteria bacterium
CCTTCTGGCGTTGAGCTGGGCCGTTGTGGTTTTGCTGATCGGCGGCGCCATCGGTTGGCTTCTTGTCGCCGAGGAGCGGGCGCCGATAGAAGCCCGCGCCGTTTCGCCGCGTATTATTGTGCAACTGCCGCCGCCGCTAAGCCCCGAAATTGCCGTCCCGGAAAGCGTGCCCGAATCACCAGCGCCCGCGGCACCGGCCGCACCGGTTGAACAGGCCGCACCGGTTGAACAGGCCGTTGTTCCCGCACCGGCCGCACCGGTCGCACGCCAGGCGCTGCCGCCGGCACCGGATCCGCAGCTTGTTGAAGAAAGTCAGAAAGGCCCGCTTCCGGCCATCGCCAGCGATGGGCGCGAGCCCTGGCAAGTATATGCGCGGCCGTTCGATCCGACGGATCGCCGTCCGCGGATCGCCCTTGTCATCAACTGGCTGGGGTTGAGCGACGCGGCGACCGAGGCCGCCATTCAGGAACTTCCCGGCACGGTGACGCTGGCGTTTGCGCCCTATGCGGAGAATTTAACCCATTGGGTGCAGCTTGCCCGCGCAGCCGGCCATGAAGTGCTTTTGAACCTGCCGATGGAACCGCTCAACTATCCGGCCAACGACCCCGGCCCCCAGGCCTTGCTCACCAGTTTGAGCCCGGCCCGCAACCTCGACCGGCTGGAATGGACGCTGGCGCGGGTGACCGGTTATGTGGGCGTGACGAACTATATGGGGTCGCGCTTTACGACCTCTGCGACGGCGCTGAAGCCGGTGCTGACCGCGCTGAAAAGCCGGGGGCTGCTTTTCCTCGACAGCCGCTCCTCTTCGAACAGCCTGGTGCCCCAGGTGGCTCAGGAGTTGGCCCTGCCCTGGGTGGCGAACAACCGCTTTCTCGACAATCAGGCGTCCCGGGCGGCGATCGACCGGGAATTGGCGGCCCTTGAAACCTTGGCAAAGCGCCACGGCTACGCGGTCGGCATCGGCTTTCCCTATCCGGTGACGCTGGAACGGCTTTCCGCCTGGATGGGTACGCTGCACAAGAAGGGGTTCGTCCTGGTGCCGGTTAGCGCCATCCCCCAAACAAAAAAGCCGGAATGAAAAAAACGGGAAACGCGAAAGCCCTTCCCTACCGTCTTGGTGTTGGCATCTTGCTGTTAAACGGCGAAGGGCGGGTCTTCGTCGGCAGCCGCATCGACATGCAAAGCGATGCCTGGCAAATGCCGCAAGGTGGCATCGACCCTGGCGAAACGCCGGAGGCAGCGCTTTTTCGCGAATTGGAAGAAGAGGTTGGGACGCGGGCGGCGGAAATTATTGCCGAAAGCAAGGATTGGTATTTTTACGACCTTCCCGACGTGCTTGTGGGGAAAGTCTGGGGCGGAAAATATCGCGGCCAGAAACAGAAATGGTTTGTCCTGCGGTTTCTCGGGCGCGACGCGGACATCCGGATTGATGGCGACCACCCGGAATTTCAAGCTTGGCGTTGGGCGGAGGTTGCGGCGCTGCCCCGGCTCGCCATTCCTTTTAAGCGCCAATTGTACGAAGATTTGATCGCGGAATTCGCGGGCGCGCTTCGGGGCTTTTCGAAAAAAATATAAGCCGGACCGGCGGGTTTAAGCGGGTGCGCTGCGGGCCCGCCAGCGCAGGAAACGATGCGCCATCCATGCAAGGCCGCGAAGCAGCCGGTCGTTCAGGGGCAGCCTGGATGCCTTCATCGTCATCGCGATGGCGCGCTCCAGATGCTGCGGCTTGTAACAGCGATAGGCGCGCCGCATATATTCGCTGCTGCTTTCCTTGCGCACATAGGGTTCCGCCTCATCGTTTGCGCAGAAATAGGCGTACGCCAATTCGTCATCTTCCGATTCGAGAATACGGCCAAGGGCAATGCGCAACCGCGCAAAGATGCTCGGGCGATCCTTGGGGTAGTAGTGCTGCATGTACGTATAGAAAAGTTTGTAATGGCGAAATTCGTCGCTGGCGATGTTGCGGCAAATTTTTTCCAGCACCGGTTCTTCCGACGTATCGGCAAGGGCGGAGTAATAAGAGCTGGTGCCGACTTCGACCACGCAACGCGCGATCAACTCGCCGGTGCGGGAGCCGCGAACGGACCGGTCGGCGTCGATGGGAATGCGAAACCCTTCCGTAAAACGACGAAAGCTTTTCTCGAAGTCAAAATTGGCATCCGCCATTTCCACCCAGCGGCGAAGCGCTTCGCCATGCTGTTCTTCTTCCCGCGCCCATTGATGCACGATTTTCTGAAATTCCGGGTTGTCGTCGAAGATATTGCATAGGTAAATCGCGTAATCGTTCGCGTTGCGCTCGACAAGGCTGGCGGCCTTGGCGATGCGGAGCAGGTCCGGGTCCACCTTGGCGGGCTCAAAATCTTTCCACGGAATGTCGTCGAGGGACCAAGGTGCGGGCATGGGGACGTCCATCCTTTGCGGCGTTTTGAAAAGTATAAGTGGGGGGCGGCGGCCTGCCAAGAAGGGCGGAAATGGTGACTTTAGGCCTTTTCCCAGCCGTCCAGGGCGGCGAGCATGGCCTCGGCGGTGGCAAGCTCGGTCTTCGCTTTCCCATCGTCGGGGTGAAGGCCGAGATCTTCCTTTGCGTTGCCAAGGCGCCGTTCGATGGCCTTGCGGTCCATCTCGTCCAGGGGCGTCGCTTCCTTGGCCAGCACCGTGCAGCGGGTCGGCGTCGCTTCCGCGAAACCGCCGGCGACGAAGAGGCCGGTTTTCTCGCCGCCCTCCTCATGGATTTCAATAATGCCGGCGCGCACGCCCGAGAGAAACGGCGCGTGCTCCGGCAGCACGGCGAAATCGCCCTCCGCCCCCGGCACGACGACAAAATCGACGTCGCGGGAAATCAGAAGTTTTTCCGGGGAAACGAGTTCGAAGGCGATTTTATCAGCCATGAATGCGCTCCTTAGGCCGCCTCGGCGGCCATCTCCTTCGCTTTGGCAATGGCTTCGTCGATGGTGCCGACCATGTAGAAGGCGGCTTCGGGCAGGTCGTCATATTCGCCGGCGACGATGCCTTTGAAGCCCTTGATCGTTTCTTCGAGGCTCACGAAGGCGCCGGGCTTGCCGGTGAAGATTTCGGCGACAAAGAAGGGCTGGGAAAGGAAGCGTTGAATTTTCCGTGCCCGGGCGACGGTAAGTTTGTCTTCTTCGGAAAGTTCGTCCATGCCGAGAATGGCGATGATGTCCTGCAGGGATTTATACGTCTGCAACACCAGCTGCACGTCACGGGCGACCTGGTAATGTTCTTCGCCGACGATGCGCGGGTCCAGCATCCGCGAGGTGGAATCGAGCGGGTCCACCGCCGGATAGATGCCAAGCTCGGCGATTTGGCGCGACAGCACCGTCGTTGCATCCAGATGGGCAAAGGACGTCGCCGGGGCCGGGTCCGTCAACTCGTCGGCCGGGACGTAAATTGCCTGCACCGAGGTGATGGAACCTTTCTTCGTCGTCGTAATCCGCTCTTGAAGCGTGCCCATATCGGTGGCGAGGGTCGGCTGATAGCCGACCGCGCTTGGAATGCGGCCAAGCAGGG
>JAJFGH010000059.1 GCA_021776275.1 Alphaproteobacteria bacterium
CGCTGAATGGATCCATAAGTTCCGTAACTTACGCCGCTGTCGGTCCGGCGCAACGGCGGTCGAATTCGCCTTCGCCATGCCCATCCTGGCGGTGGCGCTCGTCGGCCTTCTCGAGATGGCGATGATCATGTTCGTTACCACCCTGATGGAGGGCGGCCTGCGCGAGGCATCCCGTTTTGGGATCACTGGGTCCATTCCTGCGGGCGTCAGCCGCGAACAACGCATCCTCGATATCATCGAGGAACATACGATCGGGCTTGTCGATATGGCCCAGGCGAACATTACGACGCTCATCTATCCGGATTTCGACAACATCGGCGATCCCGAGCCCTATACGGATGATTCGCCCGCCAACGGTTCTTACGACGTAGGCGAAACCTATGTCGATGTGAACGGCAATGCCCAGTGGGATGCGGATATGGGCGCCTCCGGCGCGGGCAATGCGGGCGATATCGTCGTTTACAACATCACCTACGATTGGCAATTGCTGACCGGCCTGCTCGATGCGTTCATCGGTCAAAATGGCGAGATCCAGCTTACGGCAAGCGTTGCCGTTCAGAACGAACCTTTTTAGGTGCTCTCATGATATCCATGCTTCATCGAATACGAAAAGACCAGCGCGGCTCGTTGTTGGTCGAGATGGCGTTCGTTCTCCCGGTCCTGGTTACCATCATCTTGGCGGGCACCGAACTTGCCCGCTACATGCTGCTGCAGCAAAAATTGGATGCGATCACCATCACGACGGCCGATCTGGTGTCCCAGCGCGAACAAATTTCCGCTGCGACCATCAATGTTATCTTCGAATCGGCGGATCACGTGATCGCGCCGTTTACCTTCGGCGCGGACGGCGTTGTCATCGTCTCATCGGTGAGTGCCAGCGGCGGCAACCCGCCCCAGGTCGATTGGCAGCAGAGCGGCGGCGGCACGCTATCCGCAAGCAGTGCGATCGGATCGGCGGGAGGTGCGGCAACCTTGCCCGCAGGCTTTCTGGTCCGCGATGGCGAGAACGCCATCATCTCGGAGGTCTATTACAATTATTCGCCCTTGTTGCAGACGGACTTTCTTTCGAACAGGCAGACCTATCACCGTGCGCTCTTTCGCCCCCGTTTCGGCGATCTGACGCAACTGCAATAATGTCCTGCCTGGGTGGGGCCTAGCGCTTGAGGGCGCAGCACTCCTTGCCCGCCCGCAGGATGGCTTCGCCGATCTGCTTGTCCGTCAGGCTTTTCGCCAGCGCGCGCATCGCCTGGTTGCCTTCCTTGCGGCCGTTTTTGTCAGCCAGGAAAAACCATTTATAGGCCTCGACGTAATCCTTCGGCGCGCCCTCGCCACGGACATACATGCGGCCGAGATTGTATTGGGCAGAGCTATGCCCCTGCTTGGCAAGGGGCTCCAGCAGCTGGTAGGCGGCCGCGAAATCCTTTTGCTGATAGGCATAGATCCCGGCGGCAAAATCGCCCGGCTTCTGCGCCGCGGCTGGCAAGACGTTGAAGCCAAGGAAAAGCGCGCATAGAAAAAGCAACCCAGGCCGGGGGCGCTGCAAATTGCCTGCAAGGGCGGAAAAGGGCGTTTTCACGAGGGTAAAGCCTTCCTTAACGCGCCGTTTAGGTTTCCCCTGAATCATAGGGGAAACGACCGGGACCGAAAAGCACCCTTTCGCCATGACCTTCGCCGTTTCTTCCGTCTTCGACGTTGCTTTGTGGTTTCTCGACCGCGCCCGGGCCGAGGACAGCTGCCTGCCGCCTCAGAAATTGCATCGCCTCCTTTTTCTTGCCCAAGCCTATTTTGCGGTGGAACGGGAAGGGGAAAAACTGATGCCGGCGGTTTTTGTGACGGATCGTCAGGGCCCGGTCGAGCCAAACGTCGTTCGCGCCTTCGAACATGGCCGGCCAAGCGTCGTCGCCGATCCCATGGCGGAAGAAACGGACGCGTTCCTTTATGGAATTTGGCGGCGTTTCGGCCATCTCGACATGGGTCATATGAACCTGCTCCTCGCCGCCATCGCCGGGCTCGATCAAATGCTTGCGGCCGGAGAGGGAAAAGAAATCCCCATGCAGAGGATTTATCGAACGATGAAGGGGAAACCCCCGGCACGCCTTGGGCGCACCCACAATGGCAAGCCGATCCAGCGTTGGATTCCCGGTGTAAAAACGGCAAGCGGCTAGGGACTCGAAAGGCGCAACGCGTTTCCCAGGATGGCCGAATAGCGTATAACCAAGCCCATGGTTAAGGCGGCTTTGGCAGGCCATTCAAGGTTTTGAAGCGAGGCAATCACGTCGTGCGAGGATTTTTCGGCAAGATAGGCGAAGGCCGTTTTCTGGCTTGGGTTGCTGGATGCGTCGCGCTCCTTTGGGCGGGAGGGGCCTTGGCAGGCACGGTTGAGGGCATCGCTCCCCACGGGCTGGTGGCCTTCGATGGGGCAAAATTAAGCCTGCTTTGGATCGTTCCTTTTGCCGGCATCTTGCTTTCGATCGCGATTTTTCCGCTGATTTTACCGCATTTCTGGCACAAGCATTTCGGCAAGGTCAGCGCCTTCTGGGCGCTCGCCCTTCTCGTGCCGCTGGTTGCCAATTACGGCGTCGATATCGCCATCTACGAAGTCGCGCACACCTTTCTTCTCGAATACATCCCCTTCATCATTCTTTTGCTGGCGCTTTTCACGGCCGCTGGCGGCGTGCGGCTTCGGGGAAGCTTGGCCGGATCGCCCGCCATGAATACAGGCCTTCTGGCGTTCGGCACGGCGATCGCCAGTTGGATGGGCACAACGGGGGCGGCGATGCTGCTGATCCGCCCCTTGCTTCGGGCAAACGAGTGGCGCAAGCATCAGGTGCACACCGTCGTCTTTTTCATTTTCCTGGTGGCGAATATCGGTGGTTCGCTGACGCCGCTCGGCGATCCGCCCCTGTTTCTCGGCTTCTTGAAGGGGGTCGATTTTTTCTGGCCGACGCAACATCTCTTGCTGCCGATGCTGGCCATGGCGGGCGTCTTGCTCTTTGTCTTCTATTGTCTTTACAGCTATTTCTACCGGCAGGAGCCGGGCGCGCGGGTTGAACATGAACACGAACCAATCCGCATCGAAGGTTGGGCGAACATTCTCCTCATCCTGGGCATCATTGGCGCGGTGCTGTTGAGCGGCACCTGGAAATCCGGCATTGCCTTCGACATTCTCGGAACGCCGGTCGCGCTTGAAAATTTAACGCGAGACGTCTTGCTGTTGGCGATTACGTTTCTTTCCTGGGCGTTTACCAGCAAGCCGAGGCGCGAGCAAAACGGCTTCACCTGGTTTCCGATCGTCGAAGTGGCGAAGCTTTTCGCCGGCATTTTTCTTACAATTATTCCGGCCATCGCAATCTTGAAGGCGGGAACGGGCGGCGCGCTTGGCATTCTGATCGAATTGGTGAATACGGAGCAGGGCGCAAACAACCCGGCCTATTTCTGGATGACGGGCATTCTCTCCAGCTTCCTCGACAACGCGCCGACCTACCTTGTGTTTTTCAACACGGCGGGCGGGGACGCGGCGGCGCTGATGGGCGCCAATGCGATGACCTTGATTGCCATCTCCCTTGGCGCCGTTTTCATGGGGGCGAATACGTATGTCGGCAACGCGCCGAATTTCATGGTGCGGTCGATCGCCGAGGACAGCGGCGTAAAAATGCCAAGTTTCTTTGGGTATATGGGCTGGTCGATCGTCTTTTTGATGCCGCTCTTCGTCGTCGTTACCTTCGTCTTTCTGGACTAGGCAATTTTCCTCAATGGGACATCAAAATCGGCACCTGGGTGTTGGCCAGGGTGTAATGGGTGACGCCGCCTAGGAAAAGTTCGCGTAGGTGGGACCGGCCATAGGCTCCCATCACAATCAAATCGCAATCCAGGTCAATGGCGCTTTGGCAGATGATCCGGCCCAAGGGTTGGTGTTCGCTGATCAGGTTCGAACGCGTTTCCACCTCGATCCCGTGACGGGCCAATCGCGTCGCGATGGCGGCGCCGGGCACGTCGTTGTGATCCGTCGGGTCGATGGTCAGAACGATCACCTTTTCGGCGTCCTTCAGGAAGGGAAGCGCATAGCCGACGGCGCGGCCGCTCTCGGGCGCGGGCTTCCATGCAATCAGGACCCGCCGTCCGATGCGCTCGACCGCCTGCTCATAGGGCACGACCAAAACCGGCGAGCCGGCCCGCATCGGCAAATGGTCCGGAAGGTGCAGGCGAAGTTTGTCCTCGAAGCTTTGTTGATGGGACTGGCTGATGACGACAAGGTCCGCGAAAGGGGCATATTTTACCAGCAAATCCAGATGGTTGCCCTTTTCGCAAAAACACTCGGCGGATGCCTGATTGGCCTTGCAGTAATCGGCGAATTCCTGCTCGATATCCCTGGCATGCTGATCGGCGATCTTCGTTTCCGCGGCAAGGTAGCCAAGGGCCGCGCCCCTCCCGGCGATGGCGTCCGGCATATGGGCCGGCTCTTCCGTATAAAGGCCGACGAGATGGGCCTGAAACCGTTCGGCAAGCTTTACGGCCGTCTCGACCCGGGCTTGATATTTTGGGTCGTCGGCAAGATGTACAAGGATCGTTTTGATCGGCATGAGTAAATTTCGTTCCGTTGCGGCCGCTTTCGGGCCTTCTTTCGACAATGGCGGAGTGAAGGCTAGCCTTCTCCGCGCGGCTTGGCAATTCTGCAAAGGTCCGGCTGGGCGGGTCTTTTTCCTTTTCCTTCTGGTCCTTTCGGTCCTGACCCCGGGCACGGGTGGCTGGGCCTTGGCGGAAGTGCCTGCGCGCGAGCCGCTTTCCCTTATCACCGCAAGCGGCATCCATGCCTTTGAAGTCGAGCTGGCGGCGACTCCCGCGGCCCGCGCCCTTGGCCTGATGCATCGCGAAAACCTTCCTTCTCATCGGGGCATGCTGTTCGATTTTGGCCGGCCAAGGACGGATATCGCCATGTGGATGAAGGACACCTTGATCCCGCTCGACATGCTGTTTCTGGGGCCAAGGGGGCAGGTGCTCATGATCGCCGGTTCGATGGTGCCGGGCTCCATGGAACCGGTCGGCACCCGCCGCCCGGTTCGGGCCGTGCTGGAACTGGCCGGCGGCACGGCGGCGCGCCTTGGCATCGCCCTCGGTGACCGGGTCGTGCACCGGCTCTTTGAGGACACCCCTTAAGCCTTGGCAAAAAACGCCTTGGCCGCAAGGCCCAGAAACACTAGATTTCCAGGCATTCGGGGTGTAGCGCAGCCTGGTAGCGCACCTGCTTTGGGAGCAGGGGGCCGGGAGTTCGAATCTCTCCACCCCGACCAGATTGATTGAAACGGCAAGACGGCGGCGACGAAAAGGAGATAGGCCCATGACAAAGGTTTGCATCTATCGGCCGACGAAAACGGCGATGCAATCGGGCCGCGCGCAAACGCGCGACTGGGTGCTCGAATTCGATGCCGCCGCGCCGAAGGAAAAAGAGCCGCTGATGGGCTGGACCAGCTGCCGCGATACCCGTGCCCAGGTGGCGCTTCGTTTCCAGACCAAGGAAGCGGCGGTGCGCTATGCCGAACGGCGCAACTTTGCCTATCAGCTGGTCGAACCAAAAACGCGAAGACCCCGGCCAAAAAGCTACGCCGCGAACTTCAAATAGGCCCTCCGACAATCTTTCTGGAAAAAAGGCCGGCGGCGTTATAGTCGAGGCGGTTTTCCGCGCGCCCTTAGCTCAGTGGATTAGAGCAACGGCCTTCTAAGCCGTAGGTCCCAGGTTCGAATCCTGGAGGGCGCGCCATTTCGCTAGTCCGCGCGAAAGCCAAACCCAAAACGTTGCAGGATGTTCGCGACTTCGGGCTCGCGCAGAAAGCGGTAAAAATTCGTCACCGCCGGTTCCGTGCGCGTGCCGACGGGCACCAGATGGTAAAGAATGGGCGCGTGGGTCGTTTTTGGAATGACGCCGATCACCTTGACCAGATCGCTGATGGACGCATCCGTCGCATAGACGATGCCGGCGTCCGCCTGGCCCCGTTCAACCTGGGTCAGGGCGGCCCGGACGTCGGGGGCGAAAAGAAAGTTCGGCGTCAACGCGTCCCAAAGTTCAAGCTGCATCAGCGCTTCCCGGGCAAAGCCGCCGGCCGGCACGCTGTCCGGTTCGCCAAGGGCGATGACCCGGCCTTCCAGATTTTTCGTGATGTGCAATCCCAGCGGAATGCCAAGCTGGATGGGGCTTTTCTTGCGGGCGATGAACACCAAGCCGTCGCCGAGGATCGCCGCCGTCTCGCCGGTGGCTTCGATGCCACGCTCGCCAAGGGCTTCTTTCCAATTTGGCCGGTCCGTAATCAACAGATCGACCGGCGCGCCCTCGGCAATCCGTTTCTCGAGCTCCTGGATCGACGCAAAGGTGACAAGCACGGCGCCCAAGCCCTTGGCCGCGAACCGGTCGGTCACGACCTGCAGCACGTTGGTCAGGCTGGTCGGCGCATAAACGGTGACCGGCGTCGTTACCTTCGCCGGCGTCTCCGAGGCGGCCGCGAAGGCCACGCAAAGCAGCAGGGCGAGCGCGAAGGTGGCAAGAACGCCCCTTCGCGTCCTAGCTTTCATAAAGTTTTTCCGGATCGACAAGAACATCTTCCACAATTTCAAGCTCGCCCCCACGCAGCGCCCGGAAAAAACATTGCCGCCGGCCGGTGTGGCAGGCGACGCCCTTCTGATCGACGGTTACCAAGACCGTATCGCCGTCGCAATCGAGACGAAAATCGATCAGCTTTTGCGTTTGCCCGGACGTTTCGCCCTTGCGCCAAAGCTGCTTGCGCGAGCGCGACCAATAATGAACATCGCCGGTCGCGAGGGTTTTTTCGACCGCCTCGCGGTTCATCCAGGCCACCATCAGGACTTCGCCGGTCTCCGCCTGCTGGGCGACCGCCGTCACAAGGCCGTTCCCATCGAAGGCAATGGCCTCAAGAAGCTTGGATGCGCCGGCTATCACGCCTGACATGGGGG
>JAJFGH010000060.1 GCA_021776275.1 Alphaproteobacteria bacterium
GCTCGATACCTTGGCCGCGCGGATCGAGAGCATTGCTGACCGGTTGGTTTCTGCCTAGATTGGAAATCGGGTAGGGCTTCGCGGTGCGTTAGGCGATGGAAATCCCTGGGACCAATATCTACCTCTAGGGAGCTGTCCCTGTCGGGACCCTGGTCTCGGTATATGGCGCCCACCTGCACTTGCAGGTCGCAGAGGATATCGAACGTCGACGGCCGATGCAGCTTTACCCACTCTTTGCGGCGGACATGCCTGCCTTGAATCCGGCCACCGATAAACAGACCGTTCGGGAAAAAGCGAAGGCCCTTCGCGAGCAACTGGCCGTGGCGGCGGGGGATCGCGCGGGCGATGCCCTGGCGGCGCATTTTCTGGACCAGGTGCCCTGGCGCGTTTGCGAAGAAAACCCCATGCCGGTTGGCGGCTATTGGCCGATCCGGGACGAGATCGATCCGCGTCCATTGTTGGCGGCGCTGGCCGAGGCGGGGTGTCAAAATGCCCTGCCGGCCGTTGTCGCGCCGCAAGCGCCCCTTTGTTTTCGGACCTGGCTGCCGGGGGACGCCTTGCTGTCCGGGCCCTATGGCATCCCAACGCCTGCGGAGACGGCGCCCATCGTCCGGCCCGCGCTTTTGCTGGTGCCGCTGCTTGCTTTCGACCGGTCGGGCCACCGGCTTGGCTATGGCGGCGGCTATTACGACCGGACGATCGCAAGCCTGCGCGCCGAGGGGGAGCTGCTGGCGGTCGGGCTTGCCTATGCCGGCCAGCAGCTTGGCGGCGTTCCCAAAGCAGCGGCGGACGAGGCGCTTGATTGGGTGGTCACAGAACGCGGCGCCATCCGAAGCGATTTGGGGTAGAAAGAAGCGATGCGAATTCTTTTTTGCGGCGATGTGGTGGGACGTTCCGGGCGCGAGGCAATTCTTGCGCACATCCCGGAGATTCGCGAAAAGCTGGGTCTCGACCTGGTGGTCGTGAATGCCGAAAACGCCGCCGGCGGATTTGGCATCACGGCACGTCTCTGCCAGGAATTTTATGCGGCCGGCGTTGATGTCCTTACCCTTGGCAACCACGCCTGGGCCCAGCGCGAAATCGTCGGCTACATCGATCAGGATCCGAAATTGCTGCGGCCGTTGAACTACCCGGACGGGACGCCCGGAGTTGGAAGCGGCCTCTATACGACGGCGAAGGGGGAGCGCGTTCTTGTCCTGCAGGTCCTGGGCCGTCTTTTCATGGAGCCCGTCGACGATCCTTTTGCGGCGGCGGAAAGAACCCTTGCCAACCATCGCCTGGGCGGCAGCGTTGCCGCCATCCTTGTGGACGTGCACGCCGAAGCGACAAGCGAGAAGATGGCCGTTGGCCATTATCTGGACGGCAGGGTGACGCTGGTTGCCGGAACGCACACCCACATTCCGACGGCGGACGCACAGGTGTTGGCAGGCGGCACCGCCTATATCTCCGATGTGGGCATGTGCGGCGATTACGATTCGGTGATCGGCATGAAAAAGGAAATCTCGATCAAGCGCTTTCTCCGCCCGCTCCGAACGGAGCCCTTTAGCCCGGCTGAAGGCGAGGCGAGCCTGTGCGCCGTTTTTGTCGAGACGGACCCGAAAACGGGCCTCGCAAAGCGCGTGGCGCCGCTTCGCATGGGCGGCCGTCTCGCGCCGGCCTGGCCGGCCATGGATTGAGGCGGGGCGCCCGAGGACCCGATCCGGGCAGGGGCGGAAAAACGGCAGGGCCTGCGGCTTTCGTGCATTGACCCCCATCATCTGGTATAGAGAACCCACCGAATCCCTTAAGGCTGGCGCAGTTCCAATGGCAGGCCACTCGAAATTTAAGAACATCATGTACCGCAAGGGCGCGCAGGACGCGAAGCGCGCCAAATTGTTCACGAAGCTTATTCGTGAGCTGACGGTGGCGGCCCGTGCCGGCGGCGACGACCCGGCCGGCAACCCAAGGCTGCGCACGGCGATTGCGGCGGCCCGCGCGGCGAATTTGCCGAAGGACACATTGGAGCGCGCCATCCGGCGCGGCGCCGGCAATGACGACGGCGCCAATTACGAGGAAATCCGCTACGAAGGCTACGGGCCCAGCGGGGTCGCCCTCATCGTCGAGGCGCTGACCGACAACCGCAACCGTTCGGCAGCCGAAATTCGCACCGCCTTCAACAAGCATGGCGGCAGTCTCGGCGAAACGAACAGCGTGAGTTTTCAGTTTGAGCGTGTCGGCCTCGTTCAATATGCCGTCGACAAAGTGGCGGAGGCGAAAATTTTCGAAGCGGCCTTGGATGCCGGCGCGGAAAATGTCGAGACGGACGCGGCGCTTCACGAGGTAACGTGCACGACGGAAGATTTCAACGTTGTTTGCGAGGCGTTGGAAAACGCGTTCGGTCCGCCGGATAGCGCGGGCCTGGTTTGGAAGCCGAAAACGACGACGTCGGTAGACGAGGGCGACGCGGAAACGCTCTTTCGTCTGATCGAGGTGCTTGAAGACAACGACGATGTGCAGACGGTTTCGGCAAATTATGAAATTTCCGACGAGGCAATCGCGAAGCTGAGCGCTTAGGCGATCGCGATGGCCAGGGATGGGTGCATGCGACTCCTCGGTCTCGATCCGGGCATCCGAATAACAGGGTGGGGCGTGATCGACGTTACGGGAAACCGATTGCGCCACGTGGGCGATGGCGCCGTGCGTCCCGATGAAAACGCCTCGACGGCGGAACGCCTGGTCCAGCTTTACGATGGTCTTTTCGAAGTGATTGCGGCCTATCAGCCCGAGGCGGCGGCGGTCGAGGAGACCTTCGTCAACCGCAACCCGGCGACGACGCTGAAACTGGGGCTTGCCCGAGGCGTCGTTTTGTTTGCGCCGGCAAAAGCCGGTCTCGACGTTGCGGAATATTCGGCGAATTTAATCAAGAAATCCGTCGTCGGCACCGGCCATGCGACGAAGGAACAAGTTGGCACCATGGTTCGCACCCTGCTTCCGGGCGCCACGCTTGAAACGGCGGATGCCGCCGACGCGCTGGCCGTCGCCATCTGCCACGCCCATCATCGGGCAACCCAGGCGCGCTGGACGGACGCCGCCAAAGAGGAGGCGCGCCCATGATTGCGCGGCTCAGCGGCGTTCTCGATAGCGTCGATGGGGATCAGGTCGTCCTGGACGTCGGGGGCGTCGGCTATCTCGTTTTTGCCTCCGCCCGCACGCTGCGTGCCTTGCCGGGCGAAGGCGTGCAGGTTTCGCTCTTGATCGATACCCATGTGCGGGAAGACCATATCCATCTCTACGGCTTTATCGACGTGGCTGAACGGGAATGGTTCCGGCTTTTGCTCACCGTGCAGGGCGTTGGCGCGAAGGTGGGGCTGGCGATCCTTTCGGCGCTGGGCCCGGACGCGATTGCCCAGGCGATTGCGGCCAAGGATGCTCAGGCAATTGCCCAGGCCCAGGGCGTCGGCGCAAAGCTTGCGGGGCGCATCGTCAGCGAGTTGAAGGAC
>JAJFGH010000007.1 GCA_021776275.1 Alphaproteobacteria bacterium
CGCCAGGGTTTGTTTGACGCGCATCAAACAAACCCTGGCGGGGGATATTCTGCCGACGCAGGAACTGGCGCGTCAGACCAATCTTTCCAGTCGGACGCGGGTGTTCAAAGTTGTGCCCAGGGTTTTAACCGACAATGGCGCCAGTCATCATTTTACGGTGATCGAGGTAAACGGGCGCGACCGGCCCGGTTTGCTTTATGACGTGACGCGCGCGTTGAGCGGTCTAAGCCTGCAGATCGCCAGCGCCCATGTCGCCACCTATGGCGAGCGTGCGGTCGATGTCTTCTATGTAAAGGACATCTTCGGCATGAAGGTCGAGCACAAAACGAAGCAAAAGCAAATCCGGGAAGCGTTGATTGCGGCCATTGAGGGGTGGGAACCCCGGGTCGAGGCGGCGGTTGCGGCGGCCGGAAAATAGGGCCGCGCCTTCGCTTCACCTTTCAAGGCGGTTAAAAATCCGATATCTATCAAGGCCATGGCGCTTTTTCGTTCAATCGCCACCGTTGGTGGTTATACGCTGATAAGCCGCGTGCTGGGGTTTATCCGCGACATTTTGCTGGCGGCTATCCTTGGTGCCAGCGTCGTTGCGGACGCGTTCTTCGTGGCGTTCAAGTTGCCCAATTTCTTTCGCCGGCTTTTTGCGGAGGGGGCCTTCAACGCCGCCTTTGTCCCGATGTTCGCGGGCTTTTTCGAAAAGAACGGCAGGCAGGAGGCGAAGCGTTTCGGCGAGGAAGTGCTGGCGGTGCTGTTCGTCGCGCTGGCGCTGTTCGTGGCAGCCGCCGAGGTGGCGATGCCGTGGCTTCTTTATGCGCTTGCGCCAGGTTTCGTGGACGACCCGCTGCGCTATGGCTATGCCACGCTGTTTACACGCATCACCTTTCCCTATCTTTTGTTTATCTCCCTGGTTTCGTTGATGGGGGGCGTGCTGAATTCGCTTGGCCGGTTCGCCGCCGTCGCGGCAACGCCGATCCTGCTGAACCTGGTGCTGATCGGAAGCCTCCTGATTTTGGCGGGATATACGGAGACGCCGGGCCATGCGCTTGCCATCGGCGTGGGGGTGGCAGGGCTTGGCCAGTTTTTGTGGCTGGCCCAGGCGCTGTATCGGGCAGACATGCCGCTTCGTTTGCGCCGCCCGCGGTTGACGCCGGATGTGAAACGGTTTTTGCGCCTGCTGGCACCGGGCGCGATCGGCGCCGGGATCGTGCAGATCAATTTGTTCGTGGACGTTATTCTTGCCTCGCTTCTTCCCGCCGGTGCCATTTCCTACCTTTATTATGCGGACCGGTTGAATCAGCTTCCCCTCGGCGTCGTCGGGATCGCCATCGGCACGGCGTTGTTGCCGTTGCTTTCCCGCCAGCTTCGCGGCGGCGATCGGCAAGGCGCGCTGGCCAGCCAAAACCGCGCCATCGAGGCCGCTTTTTTCCTGACCCTGCCGGCGGCGGTCGCCCTCTTTTTGTTAAGCACGCCCATTCTTCACGTGCTGTTCGAGCGCGGCGCCTTCACCCATGTGGAAGTGCAGGCCGCGGCGGCGGCCCTTTCGGCCTATGCGATCGGGCTTCCGGCTTACGTCCTCGTCAAAGTTTTGGCGCCCGCCTATTTTGCCCGCCAGGACACGGCGACGCCGGTAAGGATCGCCGGCATCGCCGTCGTCGTGAACATCCTTTTCAGCGTCGCCCTGATGATCCCCTTCGCCCATGTGGGGATCGCGCTGGCGACGGCGATCGCGTCCTGGTGCAATGCCGCCCTGTTGATCGCCGGCCTCCGGCGCCGCGGCGAGCTTCCCTTGGATGCGCGGTTGAAGAAAAGGCTGCCGCGCATGGGGCTCGCCTCTCTGGCCATGGGCGGGCTGGCCTTTGGCGCCGCCGAGCTGCTGGCGGCGCCCCTTGCGGGCGGCGAGGCGGAGCGTTGGCTGGCCCTGGGGCTACTCGTCGCGGGCGGCTTCGCGGCTTACGTTCTTCTGGCCCGTCTTTTGGGTGCGTTCGAAAAAGGCGATCTGCGATCGCTGTTTCAAAAAAGCACGCTTGACCGACCGCCGGCTTAAATGGAAAGTCGTCCGCGGGAGTTCGAGCCATGAAACGTATCTTTTCCGGCGTGCAGCCTACGGGCAATCTGCATCTCGGCAATTATCTGGGCGCCCTGAAAAACTGGGTTGGGCTGCAGGACGAATTCGATTGCCTTTACGGCATCGTCGATCTGCATGCGCTGACCCTGCCGCAGGAGCCCGACGCCCTTCGCGCCCACACGCGCGAAGTGGCGGCCGCCTTTCTGGCCGCGGGCATCGATACGAAACGCTGCGCCATCTTCAACCAAAGCGCCGTCCCCGGCCATAGCCAGCTGGCCTGGCTGCTTGCCTGCATGACGCCGCTTGGCTGGCTCAACCGCATGACCCAGTTCAAGGACAAGGCTGGTAAGCACAAAGAAAACGCCGGGCTTGGGCTGTACGCCTATCCGGTGCTGATGGCGGCGGACGTGCTGCTTTACAAGGCAACCCATGTGCCGGTCGGCGAAGATCAAAAACAGCATCTGGAACTTGTTCGCGACATCGCCGGTGCCTTCAACCGGCGCTATGGGGTCGAGTATTTTCCTTTGCCGGAGCCGCAGATTTTCGGCGAGGCGACGCGGGTAATGAGCCTGCGCGACGGGACGGCGAAAATGAGCAAGTCGGACAATTCCGACAATTCCCGGATCAATCTGACGGACGACCGCGACACGATTGCCCGGAAGATCCGCAAAGCAAAAACGGACCCGGCGCCCCTGCCCGACGACCCGAAGGATCTGGAGGGGCGGCCGGAGGCGGCAAATCTCATCGGCATTTACGCCGCCCTTGCCGATCTTCCCCGCGACGCCGTCCTCGCGCGCTTCGCCGGGGCCCAGTTTTCGGCCTTCAAGGAGGCGCTGACGGCCCTTGCCGTCGATGTGCTGGGGCCCATCGGCGAAGAGATGGCGCGGTTGCTGAAGGACCCAGGCGCGGTGGACGCCATCCTTCGCGACGGCGCCGAGCACGCCAATGCGCTGGCCGAGAAACATTTGGCCGAGATCGACGATTTGATCGGCCTCCTGCACGCCTAAGGCAGCCGCGCCCTTCTTCCTTTTCTTTTTCTCCTTCCAAAGGGCGATTTGGGCTTGCCCTGGTGCCGTTACAGGGCCTATCTCTGCTTAGTGGCGCCTCGCGGCCGTTAGACAAAGCCCAAATGCAAATTTATCTCCCCATTGCCGAAGTGTCGGTGGATGTTTTTCTCCTTCTCGGGCTTGGGGGACTCGTCGGATTTCTTTCCGGCCTGTTCGGCATCGGCGGCGGCTTCTTGATGGCGCCGTTCCTGATCTTTATTGGTATTCCGCCCGCGGTCGCCGTGGCTACGGAAGCCAACCAGATTGTCGCCGCCTCCGTTTCCGGCGCCTTGGCCCATTGGCGGCGAAAGAACATCGACATCAAAATGGGGATCGTGCTGCTCGTCGGCGGCTTGCTTGGCTCGACCGCTGGCGTGGGGCTGTTTTCCTTTTTTCGCAGCCTGGGTCAGATCGATCTGGTCATTGC
>JAJFGH010000061.1 GCA_021776275.1 Alphaproteobacteria bacterium
GGGCGAAGCCAGAAAAAGGCGCAACGCTGCCAAATAATCCATCGGGCCCGTTCCCGGAATGCGCCGCGAAGGCATGAAGATCCACCCCGGCCCCCCAGAGGGGCGCACGACCCAGCGCTCTCGCGTCTCAAGATCGATGAAAGGAAAGGCCGGCTCCTGCGGGCAAAGGAAACGATCCGCCGCGCCAATCGTTTCCAGATAGCGAAGCGCTTCCCGGTTTCCGCGGAACAGCAAATGGTTGCCATTGTCGACGCGCCTGCCGAGCTTGGCGTCCACATAGGACCGGCATCGCCCGCCGGCATGATCGGATGCCTCGTAAAGCGCAACCCGCCTTCCAGACTTCGCAAGAAAGACGGCTGCCGCCAGCCCCGCAAGCCCGCCGCCAACGATATGAACGACGCCCATCGCTTAGATGATTCCGTAGCGCAATGCGATCCAGATTTTTGCGGCCTTTGAAGGGCCAACCTCGCGATCCAGATCTTTCCAGCCTCTGGCCTCCAAGGCGTCGAGAATTTTCCGATAGACCCGCATCATGACATTGGCCGGCCGCATTTCCCGGCGCGTACATTGCTTCAACGCCGCCGCCGCCTCTTCGAAGCGGCCGCGCGCAATCTGCGCCAGCTCTTCGCAGGCCGCCGGAAGGGCTGGATGATTGAGAACCTTTTCAGGCCGGCGCTCGCCAATGCCGTGTTTTTCCAAAAGTTCCACCGGCAGGTACAGGCGGTCCGTCTTCGCATCCTCGTGCAGGTCGCGAAGAATGTTCGTAAGCTGCAACGCGTGGCCAAGCGTATCCGCGACAGCGTACCCTTTCGCATTCGGAACGCCGAACGCGTGCACGGAAAGACGCCCAACGGCGCATGCCACGCGATCGCAATAACGCTCCAGCTCTGTCATCGTGGGCCCTTGAATGGGTCCCGCCGCGTCCATCTCCATGCCGTCGATTACGGCCAGGAAATCCTGCTTGCGAAGGCTAAATTCGGCGATCGGTTCCGCCAGCGCACGGGCGGTGGGGGATAGGGCGTCCAAATTATCGGCGCCGCCGGCATAGAGACGCTTGATCTCGGCCCGCCATTTGCCAAGGGCTTCAGCCTTGGCTGCCTTCGGCGCTGGTTCGTCGGCAATGTCGTCGACCTCCCGGCAAAACGCATAGATCGCAAACATCCCCTTCCGGCGATTTTCCGGAAGCAGCCGCATCGCCCAGAAAAAAGACGTGCCCGAATTGACCACGACCTGCTGGACCGATTCGGAGGCTTCCAGATCTTGAGGGATTTCTGAGGCGGCGAGCGACATTTGCACCCAATTTATCCGTTCGGGCTTGCGGCGAGAGGCCAGAGCATACCCTGAAATGCGGCAAGCGAAAAGGAAGGGAAGGCCGGCAAAAGACTTGGGAAGCCAGCGTTACGTCTCAAAAAAGCGCGCGGAAAATACCCTTCAAAAAACAGGCCGCATAGGCTGGTTTCGAGAGCTGAACGCGCTCGGCAAGAGGGTCGCGGCGGCGAAGCTGACGGGTCAGCTCTTCGGCAACCGCCACGATGACGGCGGATTCCATTGCCAGAAAACGGTTGTCGAGCACATCGGGGAGCCGCCGCGCCGTGACAAGAAGCGCCGCCACCCCATCCAGGCAGCGATCGAGCACGGAACGAAGGGCCGCACTTGCCTCCGGCGCCGCCAACGCCTCGACATTGGCGCCCGCCTCTTTAAGCCAGCTTTCCGGAAGGTAGACCCGGTCGAGGGAAAGATAATCCGCCTTGCAATCTTGCAAATGGTTTAACACCTGCAGCGCATTGCAAAGGGCATCCGAAACCGGGTAGCCCGCCTTCGACTCGCCATGCAGGTCCAAAAGATAGCGCCCGACCGGCGCGGCGGAGCGTTCGCAATAATGAATGAGCCCGGCCCAATCCTGGTAACGGCCTTGCGTCGCATCCTGCTTGAAAGCGTCGATAAGATCGGTGCAATGAACGGTCGGAACCTTCGTCTGATCCAGGCTTTCGCGCATGCGGTGCGCCTTTTCGTAAGCTGGATCCTCTGTCTCGGCGCCAAGGATGGCCTTTGCGAACCCTTCGAGGCGTGAAATCTTGTCGTCCGGCGCAAGCTCCGAATTGTCCGCGATGTCGTCGATGGCGCGCGCATAGGCATAAAAGGTGGCGGCGTGCGGCCGGAGCCTTGCCGGCAGCAGCCAGGACCCGACCGGAAAGTTTTCGTCCGCGGCACCCTTTCCCGATGGCGTTTCGGCCGAGTTAATGCTTGTCATGTTTCGATGTTTGATGCGTCGTTACTGTGGCAAGGAACCGTCGCCCATCATATAGCGAACGATATCAACATAATCGATGGCCAAGGAGAGCCCATTCGACAGGAACAAGGCCATCGCCCATTTTCCGAAACCGGTTTTTAGGTCGCATTCGGCCCGGCGCGTCCAAAGATAGATGAGCAACGGCGTCCATACGACGATATGGGAAAGGCCAAGCAAGCGAACAAAGCCGACGGAATCAAAGAGCACCGTCATCAGCGGCAGGTTGACAAGCCAAGCGCCCAGAACCCAGCGGGCCTCGACGTGCCGGGCGACGAACAAGACGCTCATCGTATTTACCGCCATCAACCAGGAAACCCAAACGACGAGATAGGGCGTCTGGTTGAAGATATGTCCCATGAGATCCAGATTTGCATCCAACATGGCCGGGCCCCGCTTTAGGTCGCACAAGCGCCGGGGCATCCCGGCGCATAGCTGAAATTAACACAAATGGCGCGGCGCCTATATAGAGCGGAAAATCGCTCCCGGGTCGCCAGGCCAGGCATGGGGTGCTATAGACGGGCCTGGATGCCGCCGCACGCCCAGAGGAACGAAGATGATCACGCTTTATACGGACGGAACGCCAAACGGCCACAAGGTTTCCATCTTTCTTGAGGAGGCGTCCCTTCCCTATCGTGTCGCGCACATCAACATCATGAAGGGCGATCAGTTCAAACCGAAATTCCTGAAAATCAGCCCGAACAACAAGATCCCTGCGATCGTCGATACGGAAGGGCCCGGCGGCAAAGCGCTGGCGCTTTTCGAATCCGGCGCCATCTTGATTTACCTGGCCGAAAAGACGGGAAAATTCTTATCCCCGGACCCGCGCCTTCGTATCGAAACGATCCAATGGCTAATGTTTCAGATGGGCGGCATCGGGCCCATGTTCGGCCAAGCCCACCATTTTCGGAAATACGCGCCGGAAAAAATCCCCTACGCGATTGAACGCTACACGAAAGAGGCGGCGCGGCTTTACTGCGTCCTCGACCGGCGGCTGGGCGAAAGCGCCTATTTGGCCGGCGATTATTCGATCGCAGACATCGCCACTTACCCTTGGGTCCGGTGGCATGACGTGCATGGGCAAAAGCTGGAAGATTTTCCAAACGTCCATCGCTGGTACAACCAAATCCACGATCGGCCGGCCGTCAAACGGGGCATGGAAGTGCCCGGTAACCTCGAGGCGGACTGGGCCGAGGACGAAGAGGCCTGGAACGTCATGTTTGGCAACGCACAATATGAACGCCGTTAAATCGGGACTTCCAAGTTGAAAAACGCAGAACTTCTCGAACTTCTGGAGGCCCTACGGCCAATCGTTTGCGATGCCGGGGAAGAAATCGTCCGAATCTATGAGGAAAAAACCTATAGCGTCCGAAAAAAGGCCGATGCCTCGCCTGTTACGGATGCCGACGAGGCGTCGGAGCGGATTATCCTTCGCGCCTTAGGCAAGCTTACGCCCGACATTCCCATCGTCTCGGAGGAAAGCGCCGAGGCCGGCAACATTCCTTCCATTGCCGGCGGAAAATTCTGGCTTGTCGACCCGCTGGACGGGACGAAGGAATTCATCAACCGGACCGGCGAATTCACCGTCAACATAGGCCTTGTCGTGGGCGCGCGTCCGGTCTTGGGAATGATCGGCATCCCCCTTAAGAAAACGATCTACGCCGCGGCAGGCCCCGGCACGGCCACGGTTGTCGTTGAGGACGGCGCCCCCCGGCCGATTACCGCCATCAAGGCATCCCCGGAAGGCTTCGTCATTGTCGCAAGCCGTTCCCACACCGGGCCGGAGACGGAGGCCTATCTTGCAACGTTGCATGTGCGGAAAAGAAAGACGTCCGGCAGCTCGATAAAGTTTTGCGTGATCGCAGAAGGCGAAGCGGATATTTACCCACGCCTTGGGCAAACGATGGAATGGGATACGGCAGCCGGGCACGCCATCTTGCTGGCGGCGGGCGGCAACATCACGACCCTGGATGGGGAAGAATTGCGCTACGGCAAACCGAACTTCGAAAATCCGTCCTTCGTCGCAAAGGGGTGCGACGGCTAGGCTCGCAAGCGCCCCCCGTGCCCATGGGCCTCTTGCCCATGGACGGACGAGCCTTTATTAACCTTACAGACAGGTTTCCCACGCATCTTCGTATAGCCCCTATCGACGTGGACGAAGGCATGCCTCTTCCCGAGCTTCCCGCTCCCGACCCGCGCTGGGCCCTTTTCCTGGACGTGGACGGGACGCTGATCGAAATTGCGAAAACGCCAAAAGAGGTGTGCGTTGAGCCGGAGGTGCGAACAACCCTTTGCCGTCTTTCCGATGCGTTCAACGGCGCCATCGCCCTGGTGAGCGGCCGCCCGATCGAAACCATCGACCAGCTTTTCCAGCCGCTGCACCTCCCAACGGCGGGCCTTCACGGCATTGAGGTGCGTAACGCGGCAGATGCAACCTACCGAGTATCAAACAATGGCGGCTCCTTGACGAAGATCAGAGAAACACTGGAGCAATTTGCGAAAAAAACGCCCGGCATTCTTCTTGAGGACAAAGGCACAACGCTTGCACTGCATTACAGGCAAGCCCCCGAACGAGAAGAAGAGGCAAAGAGGCTCCTAGCCGATCTCCTCGCAACGCACGACGAAGGCTATCATTTCCTCCAGGGAAAAATGGTGCTGGAAGTGAAGCCGTCCGGCATCAACAAAGGGAAGGCGGTGGAGCATTTGTTGACCGAAGCCCCTTTTGCCGGACGCATTCCCGTCTTTATCGGCGACGACGTCACGGATGAAGACGGGTTTGCCACCGTCAACCGGCTTGGCGGTCATTCCATCCGCGTAGGCGAAAATGGAAAGACCGTTGCCACCTTTCGCATTGAATCCGTGCGCCAGCTTCGCGCTTGGCTTGTCGGCCTTTCCGAGGCAATCTTGGCCGGAACCGAAGCGGCGAAGGGATAAGATCCATGACCGACCTGAATTTGGGCATGATTGGCAACGCCTCTTACGGGGCGTTGATTGATCGCCGCGGACGAGTCGTCTGGTCCTGCCTGCCCCGTTTCGATGGGGACCCGGTTTTCTGCCGCTTGCTGCACGGAAATGGCGATGGCGATCCGGACGAGTCCGGTTTCTTCGATATCGAAATCGAGAATTTCTCCCATTCCGAACAATATTACGTTCCGCATACGGCCATTTTGATCACGAAGCTCTATGACAAAAAGGGCGCATCGATCGAAATTACGGATTTTGCCCCACGCTTTCGGCGTTTTGACCGCATCTTCCGGCCCATGATGATGGTCCGGCACATCCGGCCCGTAAACGGAACGCCCAGAATTAAGGTGCGCACCCGCCCGCTATCGAATTACGGCGCTGAAAAACCGGCCATCACCCATGGCAGCAACCACATTCGCTACGTTACGTCCGGCGTAACATTGCGCATGACGACAGACCTTCCGGTTTCTTTTCTTCTCGAAGAGACGTCTTTCATTCTTGAACTTCCTCATACGCTGATCCTCGGTCCGGATGAAAGCCTGACCAGCTCGATCGAGGATTTGAGTAAGGATTTTTACAAAAAAACCGTCGATTACTGGCGCGACTGGACACGCTACCTATCCCTTCCCTTCGAGTGGCAGGAAGCCGTGACCCGCGCCGCCATTACCCTCAAGCTGTGCAGTTTTGAAGAAACCGGCGCCCTTATCGCCGCCATGACCACCTCGATCCCGGAAGCGCCGAACAGTCAGCGCAACTGGGATTATCGGTTTTGCTGGCTTCGGGATTCCTATTTTGTCGTCCACGCCCTAAACCGGCTTGGAGCGACGCTGACGATGGAAAACTACCTGCGTTACATCATCAACATCGTCGCCGGCGCCGACGATGGCGGCCTGCAACCCGTTTACGGCATTGCGCTTGAATCGCTCCTTCACGAACAGAAAATCGAAAGCCTATCCGGCTACCGCCAAATGGGCCCGGTGCGCACCGGCAACGCCGCTTATCTACAGCCGCAACACGACGTTTATGGAAGCGTGGTGCTGACTTCAACCCAGGCCTTCTTCGACACACGCCTTTCACGACCTGGCGATATCCGCCTGTTTGAAGAATTGGAGCGCGCTGGCGAGCATGCTGTAAAACTTTACGACCAGCCGGACGCGGGCCCGTGGGAGCTGCGCACGCGCGAATGCGTGCACACCTATTCCAGCGTCATGTGCTGGGCAGCTTGCGATCGCTTGGCAAAAATTGCCGAGCAGCTTGGCTTGAAATCGAAAGCCAAAAACTGGCGAAAACGGGCGGACGACATCCATGCCGTTATTTGCGAGCAAGCATGGAACGGCAAGAAAAAAAGCTTCGTCGATAGCTTCGGAGGCGAAAATCTGGACGCATCTCTTTTGCTTTTGCACGAACTTGGGTTCCTGCCGGCAACGGACCCCCGTTTTCAACAGACCGTCGAAGCAATCGAAAAAGAGCTTCGGCACGGGAATTTTCTTTTTCGTTACGGCGCGGAGGACGATTTTGGCCGGCCGGAGACGTCCTTCAACGTTTGCACGTTCTGGTATATCAACGCGTTGGACGCGATCGGCCGCAAGGAAGAGGCGCGCGATCTCTTTGAAAATATGCTCGCCTGCCGGAATCATGTAGGCTTGCTTTCCGAAGACATAGACCCTGAAACGGGCGAACTTTGGGGAAACTTTCCCCAAACCTACTCCATGGTGGGGCTGATCAACTCCGCCATGCGGCTAAGCAAATCCTGGGAGGAGGCCCTTTGAGGCGTCTCGTTGTCGTTTCCAACCGCGTAGAGGTGGCCGGCAAGAAGCAGGCCGGCGCGGGCGGCCTTGCCGTCTCTATTCAATCGGCCCTGGAAGCTCATGGCGGCCTCTGGTTTGGTTGGAGCGGCGAGCATGCCGCCAAAACTTCCGGCAGGGTAAAAACCCATTCGGTGGAGAACGTCACTTACGCGACGCTCGACCTCTCAACAAAAGATTACGACCAATATTATCTAGGCTATGCAAACCGCGCCATCTGGCCGGCCTTTCATTATCGCCTCGACCGAATGAAATTTCACCGGGAGGATTACGAGGGCTATCAGCGGGTGAACGCACGCTTCGCCGAAAAATTAGTACCGATGCTCCAGGACGACGATCTGATCTGGATCCACGACTTTCACCTGATCCCTCTCGCAAGCGAACTGCGCCGCAGGAGTGTAAAGCAGCCCATCGGATTTTTTCTGCACATCCCGTTTCCGGTGCCCGAAATCCTTACCGCCCTACCCGGCCATCAAGAACTGGTGAAAGAGCTTTGCGCCTATGACGTCGTCGGCTTCCAGACAGAGATCGATCTGCACGCCTTTCATAGCTACATCGAGCGGGAAGTTCAGGGACAGGTTCTGTCGAACGGCATCGTGAAGGCAAATGGCCATTCCTTTTTTGCCGGCGCCTTTCCCGTCGGCATCTATGTGGAAAACGTGAGTGCCCTTACCAAGGATTCGAAGAATTCTGCCACCGCCAAAAAGATGGCGGAAAGCCTGCATGAGCGCCCCATGATTATCGGCGTCGACCGCTTGGATTACAGCAAGGGAATCATGGCGCGGTTTCATGCGTTCGAGCATCTGCTTGAGGCCTCTCCGGAACTGCAGGAAAAATGCCTGACCCTGATTCAGATCGCCCCGCTGTCCCGATCAAAAGTGAAGGAATATAGGGAGTTGCGGGAAAGCATCAGCACTGCGGCCGGGCGCATCAATGGGCGCTTTTCCGAATACAACTGGGTGCCGATCCGTTACATCAACCATGGGTTCAAACGCCGGACGGTGCTGGGCTTCTTCCGGGCCAGCCAGGTTGGGCTTGTCACCCCCTTGCGCGATGGGATGAACCTGGTTGCCAAGGAATATGTTGCTGCCCAAGACCCGGAAAATCCCGGCGTCTTGGTGCTTTCCAAATTTGCGGGCGCCGCCCACGAATTGGATGGCCATTCGCTGACGGTCAACCCCTACAATACGGAAGAGATCGCGGATGCCATGAAACAGGCGCTTGCCATGCCCCTTGACGAACGCAAGACACGCTGGTCGGGAATGATGAAAACGCTTCGCCGAAACGACATCACCGCCTGGCGTGAAAAATTCATCGGCGCGCTTCAAGAAGCACCCTATTCCGCCTATTAATCTTATGGCTCAAGAACAAAACGATCGCCTGCTTGCGGATATTGGCGGAACGAATGTTCGTTTTGCCCTTCAAGCGCCTGGCAGCGAGCCACGCGCGTTCGAATCCCTCCATTGCGCAGACTTCCCCGATCTGGAAAGCGCCATGGCCAGCTATCTGGACCGGGTCGCGGCAAAGGCCGCGCCAAAAACCGCCGCTTTTGCCATTGCCTCGCCAATAGCCGGCGACCAGGTCAAGCTGACAAACCATCCCTGGTCCTTCTCCATCGAGGCAACGCGGAAGAAATTTCACCTTGCACAACTTCACGTGCTCAACGACTTCACCGCCATCGCACTTTCCATCCCGGAACTTTCCGGCGCGGCCCTTTGCAAGATTGGCGGCGGCGAGACAATCGAGGACGCACCCGCTGCGGTGCTGGGGCCAGGCACGGGCCTTGGCGTTTCCGGTTTGGTGCCGACGGCCGAGGGCGAGTGGATGGCCTTTTCCAGCGAAGGCGGCCACGCCACCATGCCCGCAACGAATGAGGCGGAAACGGAAGCCCTCCGGAAATTGCGCACACGCTTTGGCCATGTTTCTGCCGAGCGGGTTCTCTCAGGCCCCGGCCTGCTCAATCTTTATGAGGCCCTTGATGGAAAAGAGGCGGCGTCTCTGTCGCCGGACGCGCTTACGCGCCTGGCCCTTGAGGAAAAGGACCCGGACTGCCTTGCCGCGCTGACCATGTTTTGTGAAATGCTGGGCACCGTCGCAGGCAATCTTGCACTGACCCTGGGCGCACAAGGCGGCGTTTACATCGCCGGCGGCATCCTGCCCAAATTTACCGATTTCCTGGCCGGCTCGAATTTTCGGGCGCGTTTCGAGCAGAAAGGCCGCTTCGCCGATTATTTGCGGGCAATCCCCACCTTTGTCATTTGCCACCCGGAACCGGCTTTTCTCGGCCTGGCCCGTCTTCTGGACCGCAGCGGCGATTAGCCCGCCTCGATCCGCGCGGCGCAGAATTTAAGTTCCGGGATCTTGCCATCCGGATCGAGGGCGGGATTCGTTAGCCGGTTCACGGAAGCCTCAGCGTAACAAAAGGCTACAAAAACAACGCCTTGCGGAACGGCCGCGTCCCCCCGCGCCACAAGCTCGATGGCGCCCCGGCGCGTCACAATGCGGACCCGTTCGCCAGGCACCCGCCCGATTTTACGAAGATCCGCCAAGTTAAAACTAGCCACCGCCTCCGGCTCAAGATCGTCGAGCACATCGGCCCGGCGCGTCATTTCGCCCGTATGCCAATGTTCAAGCTCGCGGCCGGTCGTCAAAATCATCGGATAATCCGGGTCCGGCAGCTCGTCGGGCGGCACAACCGCCGCCGGGACAAAGCGGGCGCGGCCGTTTTTCGTTGGAAAACGATCGGCAAAGACGACGCCATGGCCGGGCAGGTCCAGCCCATCGCATGGATAGGTGACGGCGTCCTCCCGCTCAAGGCGTTCCCACGGAATATGGTCGAGGGAAGGCATTGCCATCATCATCTCCGCATAAACGTCGCGGGGATGCCCATAGTTCCAGCCCAAGCCCAGGCGCCGCGCGATTTCCTGGATGATCCACCAATCCTCCCGCGCCTCGCCCGGCGGATGAAGCGCCTTCCGGCCGATTTGGATCTGACGGTTCGTATTCGTGACCGTGCCATCCTTTTCCGGCCAGGCGGATGCCGGAAGCACGACGTCCGCATAGGCGGCTGTTTCCGTAAGGAAAATTTCCTGGCTGACGAGGTGTTCCAGCTTGGCAAGGGCGACGCGCACACGATTGGCGTCCGGGTCCGACATGGCGGAATTTTCGCCAAGAATATACATTCCCTTGATCCGGCCCTCGCCGGCGGCCTCCATGATTTCCACAACGGTGAGGCCCGGATCCGGATCGAGAGCCACCCCCCATAATTTTTCGAAATGCGCCTTCGAGGCGGCAAGTCCGACCGCCCGGTAGTCCGGATACATCATCGGAATAAGACCGGCATCCGACGCGCCCTGCACGTTGTTTTGGCCACGAAGGGGATGAAGGCCCGCGCCCGCCTTGCCGATTTGGCCGCACAGCAGCGCCAGCGAAATCAAACAGCGCGCATTGTTCGTTCCATGCACATGTTGGGCAATGCCCATCCCCCAGAAGATCATCGCCGCCTTTGCCGCCGCAAATCCGCGGGCGACCTGGCGGATCGTTTCCGCGTCGATCCCGCAAAGATCCGCCGCCTGCTCGGGCGTAAAGTCTTTGAGATGCGCGCGAAGGCCTTCCATCCCCTCCGTATGGGCCTCGACATAGGCGCGGTCATAAAGCCCTTCTTCGAGGATCACGTGGAGCATGCCGTTCAACAGCGCAACGTCGCTGCCGGGCTTCAGCTGCAACATATGCGCCGCATGGCGTTTCAACGCCTGGCCACGGGGGTCGATGACGACAAGCTTGGCGCCGCGCCGAACGGCATTCTTGAAATAGGTTGCGGCGACGGGGTGGTTTTCGGATGGGTTGCAGCCGGTGACGATGAAAAAATCGCTGTTCAGCACCTCTGTAAAAGGCGCCGTCACCGCGCCAGACCCAATCATCTCCAAAAGCGCGGCAACGGAGCTTGCATGGCAAAGCCGCGTGCAATGATCGACGTGGTTGTTGCCAAAGCCGGTGCGGACAAGCTTTTGAAAGAGATAGGCTTCTTCGTTCGAACATTTTGCCGAACCAAACCCGGCAAGGGCCGATTTCCCGTCCTGTGCGAGGATGTTGCGAAAACCTTCGGCAGCCTTGTCCAGCGCTTCTTCCCAGCTTGCCTCGCGAAAATGCGTAAGCGGGTTTCGCGGATCCACCTCTGGGGCCGCTTCTTTCGGTGCGTCCTCGCGGCGGATCAAGGGCGTGCGCAGCCGGTCCGGATGGGCGATGTAATCAAGTCCGAAGCGGCCCTTCACGCAGAGACGGTTTTCATTCGCCGGGCCGTTTCGGCCTTCGACGGAAAGAAGAGCGTCGCCCTGCAACTTGTAAGTCACCTGACACCCAACCCCGCAATAGGGGCAGACGCTCGCCACTTCGCGCGTCGCCTCGGGAAGGGCCGCGCCTTTTTTATCGACACGGCTTGCCGGAAGCAGCGCCCCCGTTGGGCAAGCCTGGACGCATTCCCCGCAACCGACGCACGTGCTGGCCCCCATCGGATCGTCAAAATCGAAAGCGACTTTTAGCTCCGCGCCGCGCCCCGCCATGCCGATAACGCCGTTGACCTGCACCTCGCCGCAGGCACGCACGCAAAGCCCGCAATGAATACAGGCGTCCAACTGCACGGCCATGGCCGGATGGCTGAAATCCGGGGCTATTTCTTCGCGCGCCGGGTAAGGGCTTTCCGTTACCCCCATCCGCTGCGCCCACTTCCAGAAATGCGAATTCGGGTCCGGCGCCGTCTTTGCCTCTGGCTGATCGGCGAGAAGAAGCGCCATCACCGTGCGGCGGGCCGCCTTTGCCCGCGCCGAAGCCGTCTCCACCTTCATGCCGGATTGGGGCTTGCGCATGCAGGAAGCGGCAAGGGTGCGCTCGCCTGCGATTTCGACGACGCAGGCCCGGCAATTGCCGTCCGCGCGATAGCCGGGCGCCGGTTTGTAGCAAAGATGCGGGATTTCGATGCCCAGCCGATCCGCCACCTGCCAGATGGTTTCTTCCGCATCCGCGGTTACTTCCCGGCCATCGAGAACGAATTGGACCTTGCCGCTCATCCGGCGTCTCCGCCCGACAAGGTTTCGGGAAAATAGCGAAAGAGCGATCGCAACGGGTTTGGCGCCGTCTGACCGAGGCCGCAAATGGATGCGTCCGCCATCGCCTGGGCCAGGTCCTCCAGCAGCGCCTGATCCACGCGCGGCTGCGCCAATAATTTCACGGCCTTCTCCGTGCCGACCCGGCAGGGAACGCATTGACCGCAGCTTTCCGCAGCGAAGAAGCGCATCAGGTTCTGCGCGATCTTTTGTAAATCGTCGCCATCGGAAAGAACGATAACGGCGGCGGAGCCGATGGCGGCGCCATATTCTTCAAGCGTGCCGAAATCGAGCGGTTGGTCCGCCAGATCCGCCGGCAAGATCCCCCCTGCGGCGCCCCCTGGCAGAAACGCCTTCAAAGAATGGCCATCCGCCATCCCGCCCGCATGCTCCTCGATCAACTGACGCGCCGTGATGCCGACCGGCGCGCGCTTAACGCCGGGAAGCCGGACCCGTCCGGAAACGGAAAAAAGCCGAACCCCCTTGCGGCCGTTCCGACCTTCGCCCCGATACCAATCCGCACCCTTTTCCAAAATTTCGCGGATCCAATAAAGGGTTTCGACGTTTTGAATCAGAGTCGGCCGGCCAAACAAGCCGGCTTCCGCCGGAAAGGGCGGGCGATGACGCGGGTAGCCCCGCTTGCCCTCGATGCTTTCCAGCATCGCCGATTCTTCCCCGCACACATAGGCGCCGGCGCCACGGCGAAGGTGGATGCCGGAAGGCAGCCCAAGGCCGGCCGCCTCAAGCCCGGCAATTGCTTCCAGCAGGCTTGCGCGGATTTCCGAATATTCATCCCGAAGGTAGAGATAAGCCGCCTCGGCCCCAATCCCATGGGCGGCGATCAACATGCCTTCGAGAACCCGGTGCGGATCGCTTGCAAGGCAAAAACGATCCTTGAACGTGCCCGGCTCGCTCTCATCGGCATTGACAACCAGATAGCGCGGCGAAGGCGCGGCACGCACAAAGTCCCATTTGCGCATACTTGGAAAACCGGCGCCGCCAAGCCCACGCAGGCCGGAAGCCGCCAATGTCTCCAGACAGCTTTCAAGCCGAAGGCCGCCTCCGCGAAGGGCGCGAAGAAAGCCATAGCCGCCCGCCGCTTCGTAAGCCTCAAACGAATGCGCCGCCGCGCTTTCCGGCGCCGCGGGCGATCCGGACGCGAGAGCGTCCGTAATTTTTTCCACCGTCCCATGATCCACCGGCGTATCGCCGATGCTTGCCACGGGTGCCGCGGCACAACGCCCCATGCATGGCCCGCTGCAGACCCGAACGTTGCCGCCGAATTGACCCTCCATACTTCGATGCAAAGCTTGCGCGCCCATCATTTCGCAGACCACGCCATCGCAAACGCGAACCGTGACGGGAGGCGGCGGCAGCTCCCCCTCCTTCACGATATCGAAATGCGCATAAAAGCTGGCGACTTCGTAAACCTCTGCCAGCGAAAGCCGCATCTCGTCCGCCAGGGCCGAGAGATGCCGGGCGGAAAGATGCCGATAACGGTCTTGAAGAAGGTGCAGATGCTCGACAAGCAAATCGCGCCGTCGCGGGCGATCGCCAAGCAGGGCGCGTATGTCTGCCAGGGCCTCCGGATCCGTCTGGCGCCCTTTTGGAGTGGGGCGCGCGCGCTTTTTGCCCTTCCCTGGATGGGGACGCGGGCGGGTTTTTGAGGCCGGTTCCGTCATCCGCTTTTTCCCGCCGTCTCGAAGGCACAACGTCTACAACAGGCAGAGTATAGCAAGAATGTGCAACAATAATGCGACAGGCGGCCCGCCTAAAATAGCGAAAAACGGGAAGCGGAAGGATGGACGCACAATTACCGGAAATCGTCGGGCTGCTATTGGCCGGCGGTCAGGCGCGGCGAATGGGGGGCCAGGCAAAACACCTCCTTGCGCTGCGGGGGCGCCCGTTGCTGGCCTATGCGATGGAGCGGGCCCGGCCCCAGGTAGGGCCTTTGCTTCTCAATGGGCCGGATTCCGGCGGCCTCTCCGATTTCGGCCTGCCCATCGTCGCGGACGCCGTTCCTGGCCAAGCAGGCCCCCTGGCAGGCATCCTGACCGGGATGGAATGGGCCTTGCAACATGCGCCCCAATGCCAGTGGGTCGCCAGTTTTGCAACGGACACGCCTTTCTTTCCGGTGGATTTGGTGCAACGCCTGCAGGCGGCAAGGATGGCGGAAAATGCGGATTTTGCCCGAGCCGCCTCCGCCGGCAGGCCCCAACCGGTGTTTGGCCTTTGGCCGGTCGCGCGCGCGGCGGAACTTCGCCGCGCCATCACGGAAGAAAATACCCGCAAGATCACCACCTGGACGGCACGCTACCGGATGGCCGAGGTGGATTTCCCGACCGCGCCAATGGACCCTTTTTTCAATGTAAACCAGCTGGAAGATTTAACGCGGCTGGAAGCGCTGCTTGAAAAAACCGGCAAGGAAACGCCCGCTTAAAATCCCGCCGAACCGGGATTAGCCCTGCATGGCAACGTCCGAATCGTAAGATGCCTCGGCAACGACCTGGTTGCGCCCCTGATTTTTCGCCCGATAGAGCGCATTGTCCGCCCGCTGGATAAGACTCTCAACCGTCTCGCCCGGATGGTACTGCGCAACCCCGAGGGAAAGCGTGATGGCGCCAAGGTCTTCGCCCGTCGCTTTGCGGATGACCTTTTTCGAAGCGACACGGGTTCGGATTTCATGGCCGACTTTCTTGGCGCCATGAATATTCGTACGCGGAAGAATAACGACAAATTCCTCCCCCCCGAAGCGGGCTGGAATATCGCGGCCCTTCACGCATTCGATTAGCGTATTTGCAACAAGCCACAAGACCTGATCGCCCAGAAGGTGTCCGTAATTATCGTTGAATTTCTTAAAGTGATCGATGTCCGCCATCACCAGACAAAGCGCCTCTTTTCCGTCTTGTGCCTGCTGAATGGATAATTTGAGTTGATCGTCGAAATGCTTACGATTCGGCAGGCCCGTCAACGCGTCCGTTGTCGCTTCCTGACGGATGTATTGAATGTGCTCGTGAAGCTCGACAATTTCATCCGTCGCAGATTTTAACTGGCCTTCCAGCTTGCGGCTTTTCACCGCCATCCGTTTCGTCTCGGCAAGAATGCTGGCCACCGTCGTGCGAAGCGCGCCCATGTCCGTTTCGTTTTCGATTTTCCCGGACATTGTTTCCAATGCCTCGCCATAGGACGAGACATCGGAATTCGAGTCGCCAAGGTATTCCAGCACCCGCGTCACGGCCGATTGAATGCGATCGCTCGCCTTTTGGATTTCCGCAGCTTCATGGGAAAGACCGAAGAAGCGGTCGTAAAGTTCGTTGTTCAGGACCTCGGTAAATTTTTCCTTTTTCCGAAGAATGACGTCGAGCGTTTGCTTCAATTCCGGGTTGGTGCCGGCATAGTAACAATACCAAATCTCGAAATTTTGCGGCTGCGGGACAACGTTAAGCGCGGCCATTTTGGCAAGGGCCGCCTTGGCATAATCGGCCGCCAATTCCGAACTTTCGTGGTAAGCCATGCCTTCTCAATCCCTTGCAAAGTCGCCGCCCGGGGCCATTGGCCAAGGCCGCCGCGGCCCGAACCGGGCGCAGATTGTTCTTCCTTAAAGGAGAGTGGTTAAAAAAAGCCTATTGGCGGCCTTTTTGGCAAAGAGCCGGGAAGCCCCGAACGGCAAGGCCCCCCGCAAATACCCCTGAAACCTTTATGGAAATCAGCGCCTTCAGGCCTTGACAGGGGGCGCCGAATCACCAATTTTAAAGAGGACTAATTTAGGTCGGATTAGATTTCAGGAGCCGCGGACATGTTTCGCCTCAACCGATTGGTCGATTACGGCGTCGTTTTAATGAGCCACATCGCCGCCCATCCGGAGAGCCGCCTTAGCGCCCCGGATTTGGCGCAGGAACTGGGCTTGCCAGCACCCGTCGCCAGCAAGGTGCTGAAGGGCCTCGCCCATGACGGGCTGCTTACGTCTTACCGTGGCGCAAAGGGCGGCTACCGCCTCGCCCGCCCGGCAAACACCATTACCGTCACCGATATTATCTCGGCGCTTGACGGACCCATCGCGCTGACGGATTGCATTGAGGACAGCCATGGGGAATGTGGCATCGAATCCCTCTGCCCGCTTCGAAGCAACTGGCAAATTATCAACGACACCGTGCGGCGCGCCCTTTCCGAAATCCGCCTTTCCGATTTAACGGCGCCTCTTCCCTCCTTCTTTGACCTGCCCACGGCCAAAGATGTCAAAACAATCGGCACTTCATAGAACCCAAGGACAAAATCCGCCCAATGGCAACGAACACCGAAACCGCCGAGACCATCCGCTCCCTTACCGGAGAGTATAAATATGGCTTCGTCACCGACATCGCGGCCGAACAAGCCCCGCGCGGTCTGAACGAAGACATTGTCCGCTTCATCTCGGCCAAGAAGAGCGAGCCAGCCTGGCTTCTCGAATGGCGCCTAAAGGCCTTTCGAGCCTGGTGCGCCATGGAAGCGGAGGAACCCGCATGGGCAAACCTTCGCTACCCGGCGATCGATTACCAGAACGCCTATTATTATTCCGCGCCAAAATCCGACGCGGACCGGCCGAAAAGCCTCGACGAAATCGATCCGGAATTGCTCGCCACTTACGAAAAACTTGGCATTCCCCTAAGAGAACAGGAAGCCCTTGCCGGCATTGCCGTGGACGCCGTGTTCGACAGCATCTCCGTCGCCACCACCTACAAGGAAAAGCTGGCGGAAGTTGGTGTGATTTTTTGCCCCATGTCGGAGGCCGTCACAAAACACCCGGAGCTTGTCCGGAAATATCTGGGGAGCGTCGTCCCCTATTCCGACAATTTCTTCGCCACGTTAAATTCCGCCGTCTTCAGCGATGGGTCCTTCGTTTACATCCCCGAGGGCGTCCGCTGTCCGATGGAACTTTCCACCTATTTCCGGATCAACGCGGCGCAAACCGGGCAGTTCGAGCGCACGCTCATCGTCGCCGAAAAAGGCAGCTATGTAAGCTACCTCGAAGGGTGCACGGCCCCCATGCGCGACGAAAACCAATTGCACGCAGCGGTCGTGGAGCTGGTCGCGATGGACGATGCCGAAATCAAATATTCGACCGTGCAGAACTGGTATCCGGGCGATGAAAACGGGAAAGGCGGTATCTTTAATTTTGTCACGAAGCGTGGCGCCTGCCGCGGCCGAAACTCAAAAATTTCCTGGACGCAGGTCGAAACCGGCTCCGCCATCACCTGGAAATACCCAAGCTGCATCCTCCAGGGCGACAATTCCGTCGGCGAATTTTATTCCGTGGCCACGACGACGAATCTGCAGCAGGCCGATACCGGCACGAAGATGATCCACATCGGCAAGAACACCCGCAGCACCATCATCTCGAAAGGGATTTCGGCGGGGAGAAGCCAGGGCACCTATCGCGGGCTTGTGAAGGTGCTGGGCGGGGCGGAGAACGCCCGCAACTACACCCAATGCGATTCGCTTCTTCTGGGCGACAAATGCGGGGCCCACACTATCCCCTATATCGAATCCCGCAACCGCACGGCCCGGGTCGAACACGAAGCCACGACCTCGAAGATTAGCGAAGACCAGCTCTTCTATTGCAGCCAGCGGGGGCTTTCCCAGGAAGACGCCATTTCGCTGATCGTCAACGGCTTCTGCAAGGAAGTCTTCAAGGAATTGCCGATGGAATTCGCCGTCGAGGCCACGAAATTGATGAACGTGACCCTCGAAGGCGCGGTCGGCTGAGAACAGGGACCAGCTCATGCCAAGCCTATTGGAAATCAAAGATCTGCACGCGACGGTCGGCGGCCAGGAGATTCTCCGCGGCCTCACCCTGACCGTCGAAGCCGGCGAAGTCCATGCCGTCATGGGGCCAAACGGTTCCGGGAAAAGCACCCTTGCCCACGTACTTGCCGGCCGGCCCGGCTATGCGGTGACAAAGGGCGAGATCCGGCTGCAGGGCAAGGACCTTTTGGAGATGTCGACCGAGGCCCGCGCCTGCGAGGGCGTGTTTCTAGGCCTGCAATACCCGGTCGAGATTCCTGGCGTATCGAACATGTATTTCCTGAAGGCGGCGTTAAACGCCATTCGCAGCCATCGGGGCGAAACGGAACTCGACGCCATCGAATTTCTGAAGATCGCCCGCGAGAAAGCGAAGCTTTTGGAAATGAACGAAAATCTTTTGCAACGCGCGGTCAATGTCGGCTTCTCCGGCGGTGAAAAAAAGCGCAACGAGATTTTTCAAATGGCGCTGCTGAACCCCACTCTTGCCGTTCTAGACGAGACCGATTCCGGCCTCGATATCGATGCGTTGCGAATCGTTTCGGATGGCATCAACGCGCTCCGTTCGGAGACGCGCGCCATCCTTTTGATTACGCATTATCAGCGCCTCCTTGAATACATCGTACCGGACAAGGTGCATGTGCTTTCCGAAGGCCGCATCGTCAAGACTGGCGGAAAAGAATTGGCGCTTGAACTTGAAAAAAGCGGGTACGCCGATTTCGAAAAGAAAGACGCGGCCGCGATGACCGCAAGCGCATGACACAGGGCCTTTCACGATGAACGAAACGATACCCCTTGGCAGGGAATACATGGAGCGCTATCCGGAGTGGCGAGAAGCCTTGCCCGGAAACGATCTCCCCTGGCTTGCCCAAAGGCGGGCAGATGCCTTCCGGCGTTTCGCCGAGCGCGGCTTCCCGACACGCAAGGTCGAGGCCTGGAAATACACGAACCTAAATCCCCTGACGAAAAAACTCTTCGCGCCCGGGGCTGGCCTGGCCGCCACGCCCGGCGCCCTTCCGGCGGATGCCCTGGATGAAAAATCCGTACACCGGCTTCTTTTCATCAATGGGCGCGCCGCGCCCGGGCTCATCAATGGGCGCGCCGCGCCCGAGGCAACCCACGCGCTTCCCGACGGCGTTCGCTTGATGCCTCTCAGCGAGGCGCTGGAAACGGTGCCGGATTTGCTTGCCCCGCTTCTGGCGGCGGACGCCGAACCGGAAGAAGCCGGGCTTCTTGAAATGAATACGGCGCTGATGACGGAAGGCGCCGTCCTGCTGCTTGAGCCCGGCGTCCGGCTGGAAAAACCGGTGCATTTTTTCTTCCTCACCACGGAAGACGCCGGGGAAGCGGCCATGCATTTGCGCAATTTGCTTGTGGCCGGAAAAGGAAGCGAAGCCACCGTCTTTGAACATTATCTCGGCACCGGGCAGACCGGCCATTGGACAAATGTCGTGACGGAGATTGTCCTCGCAGACGACGCCCATCTTCATCATTACAAACTGCAAAACGAGAGCAAGGCCGCCTACCACATTGCCGCGACCACCGCGAAAATCGGCGAACGCGCCGTTTACGACAATTTTGCCATGTCCCTCGGGGCCACCCTTGCCCGGAACGACATTCAGGCGCGGCTGGACGGCCGCGGCATCGACTGCCGGTTAAACGGGCTCCATCTTGCGCGCGGTCACCAGCACATGGACACGACGACCGTCCTTGACCACCAAAAGCCCGAATGCCGCTCCAGCGAAACCTATAAAAGCGTTGTCGACGACCGGGCAGAGACCGTTTTCCAAGGAAAGGTTCTTGTTCGCCCCGACTCCCAGAAAACGTCGGCCCATCAATTGAACCGCAACCTTCTGCTTTCGGACGAAGCAAGCGCGAACGCAAAGCCGGAACTTCGCATTTATGCGGACGACGTGCAGTGCAGCCACGGCGCCACCATCAGCGAATTGGACGAGCAGGCGCTGTTCTATTTTCGCTCGCGAGGAATAGCGGAGGACGTCGCCCGGCGCCTCCTGACCGAGGCGTTTCTTGCCGAAATGGTTGAGGAGGTCAAAGACCCCGCCGTGCACGCCGTCCTACACCAGGCCATGACCGATTGGCTGGGCCAGGCGTGGCCGAAGGGAGGGCGCCCATGACAGCCCCGGCCCCTGCCCGGAAAAACCCGGACGCCGGCGTCTTTGATGCCCGGCGCGCGCGCGAAGACTTTCCGATCCTGAAAACGGCGGCCCATGGCAAGCCGCTCGTCTTTCTGGATAGCGCCGCCAGCGCCCAGAAGCCCCGTCAGGTGATCGACGCGGTGGCGCATGTCTACGAGGCGGAATACGCAAACATCCATCGCGGCGTCTATGAATTGTCCGAGAGGACGACGGCCGCCTTCGAGGACGCCCGCGAAAAAATCCGCGCCTTCCTCAATGCCCGCGAAGCCCGCGAAATCATCTTCGTGCGCGGCGCAACGGAGGCCATCAACCTTGTCGCACAAAGCTTCGGCCGTGCCTTCCTGAAGGAAGGGGACGAAATCGTCCTTTCCGCCCTTGAGCACCATTCGAACATCGTGCCCTGGCAAATTTTACGGGACATGACCGGCATCGTGCTGCGCGTCGCCCCGGTGAACGACGCCGGGGAAATCGAGATGGAGGCGTATGAGAAGCTTCTGAACGCCCGCACCCGCCTGGTGGCGATCGCCCATGTATCGAACGCGATCGGAACCGTGACGCCAATCCGGGAAATCATTCGGCTGGCCCATGCAAAGGGCGTCCCGGTCCTGGTCGACGGGTGCCAGGCCGTGCCGCACCAGAAGGTCGATTTACAGGCGCTGGATTGCGATTTCTATGCGTTCTCGGGCCACAAGCTTTACGGGCCCAGCGGCATTGGCGTGCTCTACGGAAAGGCCGAGCATCTGGAGGCCATGCCCCCCTATCAGGGCGGCGGCGACATGATCCGCTCGGTGACGTTCGAGAAAACGGACTTCAACGTCATCCCCCATAAATTCGAGGCCGGCACGCCGCACATCGCAGGCGCCATCGGCTTAGGCGCCGCCATCGACTACCTCGAAGGGCTGGGCCTTGCCGACATCGCGGCCCATGAGCAGGCCCTTCTTCAGCATGCGACGGCCCGGCTTTCACAAGTCGAAGGGCTTCGGATCGTTGGAACGGCGGCGGAAAAAAGCAGCATTCTTTCTTTTACCCTGGCCGCCGCCCATCCCCATGACATCGGCACGATCCTCGATGGCGAAGGCATCGCCATTCGCACCGGGCATCATTGCGCCCAGCCCCTGATGGACCGCTTTTGCGTGGCGGCAACGGCGCGGGCTTCCTTCGGCCTTTACAACACGACCGAGGACGCGGACGCGCTTGCCGAAGGGCTTCGCAAGGTTTTGGAGATTTTTGGTTGATGTTCGATTTAAAGGACCTTTATCAGGAAGTCATCATCGACCACAGCAAGCGCCCGCGGCATTTCGGCAAGCTTGCCGGGCAGAACCGCGAAGCCGAGGGCTACAATCCGCTTTGCGGCGATCGGTTGACGGTCGAGCTGATCGTGGAAGACGGCATCGTCAAGGACGCCGCCTTCGAAGGCGCCGGCTGCGCAATTTCAACGGCCTCGGCATCGCTGATGACGGACATGGTGCGCGGCAAAACAGAGGCCGAAGCGCAGGCCCTGTTCCGCCAGTTTCAGAGTTTGGTGACCCGCAACGACCCGCCGACGGAAGACGAGCTGCTGGAATTGGAAAAACTTGCCGCTTTGGCAGGCGTGCGCGCTTTTCCCTCACGCGTAAAATGCGCGACCCTGGCCTGGCACACCCTTTCCGCCGCACTGGATCGGCGGAACGCGCCCGTAAAGACGGAATAAGGACCGATGACGGAAGACGGCATCCTCACCTTAACGCGGGATTGCGACGCAACCCTGATCCCGGTCGGCACGAAGGTGTCGCTTGAGGCCGGCACCAAGGTATCGGTCACCCAGGCGCTGGGCGGCGCCTATACCGTCGCCGTTCATGGCAACCTTGTCCGCATCGACGGCAAAGACGCGGACGCCCTCGGCATGGAAGCCGATGTCGCCGCGGTCGAAACGGCTGCGGAGGAAAATGGCGAGGCGGACGAGGCCCTGCTCTGGGAACGGATGCAGACCTGTTACGACCCGGAAATCCCGGTCAACATCGTCGAGCTTGGCCTGATCTATGACTGCAAATTATTGCCGCTGGAAGGCGGCGGCAGCCGGGTCGAGGTGACGATGACGCTGACGGCGCCCGGCTGCGGCATGGGCGACATCATCGCCGAGGACGTCCGGCAAAAATTGCTAAGCGTTCCGAATGTGAAGGAGGCCAGCGTGGAAGTCGTCTTCGACCCGCCCTGGGACCAAAGCAGGATGTCGGATGCGGCCCGCCTTGAGGTCGGTCTTTTTTAGGAAAGGAGTGGCGATGTCACCGAAAACAATTGTGACGATCACGGATGCTGCCGCCAAGCGCGTGAAAGAATTGCTCGCGCGCAAGCCGGAAAACCCCGCCCTTGGGCTACGCCTTGGCGTCACCAATGGCGGCCCGGCCCGTTTTGAAGCCGCCGGTCTCTAGACGCTAAAGGATTCGCCGCAGCCGCAGGTGCCGGTGGCGTTCGGGTTGTTGAAAACGAAGCCCGACTGGAACTGATCTTCGACGTAGTCGATTTCGCTGCCGATCAAATGCATCAAGGCACCCGGATCAATGTAAAGGACAACGCCCTTGTCCCTGACGACTTCGTCGCCCGGCTGCGCGTCATCGACGTAATCCATATTATAGGAATGC
>JAJFGH010000062.1 GCA_021776275.1 Alphaproteobacteria bacterium
GCTGGCAGCATTTCTCGATGAAATGGGCCCCCTTCATGGCGCAGTCGGAAAACAAGATGCCGTTGTTGGCGATGATGCCGACGGGATAGCCGTGAATGTGGGAAACTCCGCACAGCAATTCTTCGCCGAAATGGGGCTTAAATTGTTCGAAGTCGCTGTCGTCGACGATGCGGGCGATAACTTCCTGCATGTCGAAGACCTCTTTGCGGTCTGCCGGCACGATGCCCAGCAATTCTTCCGCCGGATAACGCGGCGGCTTCGGCGCTTGCGTTTTCGCGTGGGGCGGGCGCTGCCAGTTCAGCCGCGCGATGTTGGCGCGCAATTTTGCCAAGGCTTCCGGCTCGCTTTCGGCAAAATCGTCGGAAACGCCGGAAACCCGCGTGTGCATTTCGGCTCCGCCAAGGGTTTCCGGATCGACGATTTCCTTGACCGCTTCTTTCACGATTGGCGGGCCGCCAAGGAAGATGCGCCCCTTGCCGCGGACCATGACGACGTAATCGCAAAGCACGGGGATGTACGCGCCGCCCGCCGTCGAGCCGCCAAAGACGGCGGCAAGCTGGGTCAGCCCTTGCGCGGAAAGGCGCGCCTGCAAATAGAAGGTGTGGCCAAAATGCCGCGGGCCCGAAAAAACTTCGTCCTGGTGAGGCAGGAAGGCGCCGCCGCTGTCGACGAGGTAGACGATCGGCAATTTGTTCTCCAGGGCGATTTCCTGGGCGCGGATATGTTTTTTCACCGTCTCGGGAAAGAAGGTGCCGCCCTTGACGGTCGGGTCGTTGGCGATAATGACGCAGGGCGTTCCGGAGATAACGCCGATGCCGGTGACGACGGTCGCGCTTTGGGCGGCGTTCTTATATTTTCCCCAGGCGGCGAGCGTCGAAAATTCGAGAAAAGGCGTGTGGGGATCGACAAGCATGTCGATCCGTTCGCGGGGAAGAAATTTCCCGCGCGAATGGTTGCGCGCGATCTGCTTGTCGCGACCGCCATCCACGGCGAAGGATTGCCGCTCGCGAAGGGTCCGGATCATTTCTTCGTAGGACGCCTTGTTTTTCTGGAAGGTTTCCGAGCGCGTATCGATTTTTGTTTTGATCAATGTCATTTGCTTATCCGTGAGGTCCAAGGCGGGCCAGATTCATAGCGGTATTTCGTTCGCGTTACTATTTCGAAGTCTTCGCCGGCTGCATGCCGTTCATGAGGATGTCGGTGTAATCCCTGGCAAGGGAGTTGATGCCGTCCTTGCCGGGCCGGTACCATTCGACGGCCCAGTTCATGGCGCCGAAGACGAGGGGCTGCAGGGCCGTCAAATTGATCTCGGGGCGAATGGCGCCGGCGGCCTGGGCGCTTCGGTACATATCGGCCCAGTAATTTTCATAGGCATGGCGAATGCGCGAATGGCGTTCGCGAATCTCCGCCGGCGCCTGGCCGAAGATGCGAATGTTGGCCGAGGTGTAGTCGCCATGCTGAAAAAGCGAGGCGAGATGTGCCCGCAGGCCCGCGTAAAAACGCTCGCGCCAGGAAGCGGTTTCCGGCAAGGCCTCGATCCCCTTGCGGACCGCTTCGAAGACGACCTCGATGCCGATATCCAGCACCTCTTCAAGAATTTGTTCCTTTGAATCAAAGTGGTAATAGACGCTGCCGGCCTTCATGCCGACGGCGGAGGCGATGTCGCGAAGGGTCGTCGCGTAATAGCCTTTCTGGTGGAAAAGGCCGGCGGCGGCGTCAAGAATTTCGCGCCGCGAGACGACGGATTTGCGGGCCGGACTGGAAGGGGCGTCGGGGGACACTTTCGTTTGCATCCTGGCTATTTTCTAACTAGCATTAGCTAGGCTTACTTAAGGGGGGCTGTCAAGGCCGTCTCCCCGGAGAAAGCAAAAAAACGGTAGAAAATAAGACTTTTTTTTAAGAATTGCCGGGCGCAGCGAACCAGCTAATGTGGAACCGCCTAGCGTGCAAGCGCGCCAGCCGACCTCGCCGCCCGCCGGACGGTTGGGACAGAAGCTAGGATAGGACAACGACCAAGGGAAGGCATCCATTATGGCCTATGAAGACATTCTCTATGAAGTGAAGGCAGGCGTTGCGCGGATCACGATCAACCGGCCCGACAAGATGAACGCCTTTCGGGGGCAGACCGTGGACGAACTGTTGGATGCCTTCGCGGACGCAAGCTGGAACCGGGAAGTCGGCGTCATCGTCCTGGCCGGAGCGGGCGACCGCGCGTTCTGCACCGGCGGCGACCAGTCCGGCCACAGCGGCAGTTACGACGGCAAGGGCACGGTCGGCCTGCAAATCGAACAATTGCAGACGGCCATTCGTCTCGCGCCGAAGCCGGTCATCGCCCGCGTGCAAGGCTACGCCATCGGCGGCGGCAACGTGCTTGCGTTGCTCTGCGATGTGACGATCGCCTCTGAAAAGGCGCAATTCGGCCAGGTGGGACCGAAAGTGGGTTCCGTTGATCCCGGTTATGGCACCGCCTATCTCGCCCGCGCGGTTGGCGAAAAGAAGGCGCGCGAAATTTGGTACCTGTGCCGGCGCTACAAGGCGGAAGAAGCGCGCGAAATGGGCCTGGCAAACGTCGTCGTGCCGGAAGACAAGCTGGACGAAGAGGTCGATACGTGGTGCGCCGAGATCCTGGCGAAAAGCCCGACGGCGCTTTCCATCGCCAAGCGGTCCTTTAATGCGGACACCGACCATATCGGCGGCATCGGCAATCTAGGCATGCAGGCACTGGCTCTCTATTATGATACGGACGAATCGCGGGAAGGGGTGAATGCGTTCATGGAGAAACGCAAACCCGATTTCCGAAAATACGCAAAGTAACGTCCAGAAAATAACGTCCAAGCAATAAGGGCGGCGCGGACAAGAGTTAAAAAAACCGCTGCGCCGCCTTTGGGGGGGGGATTGGCTGTGGAAAATTTTCCTACCGAAGACATTCTTTGGCGGCCCTCGCAAGAGATTATCGAGAAAAGCAATCTGACGGCTTTTCTCCGCAGCGAGAATCTGCCCGATTTTGGAACGCTGCTGGAACGCTCGAACCAGGATCCGGAATGGTTCTGGAACGCCTTTATCCGCCATTACGATATTCGCTTTTACGAACCCTATGAACACGTCCTCGACACGTCGGACGGGATCGAATGGGCGCGCTGGTGCATCGGCGGCAAGACGAACGTCGTTCTGAACGTGCTGGATCGCCATCGCGATACGCCGATCTGGCAGAAGGACGCCGTCGTTTGGGAGGCGGAGGACGGCAAGCAGCGCAAATGGACGTTTGCGGAATATGACGCCGAAGTTTCGCGCCTTGCGGCAGGCTTGAAAAAATTAGGCGTCGGCAAGGGAGACGCCGTCGGCCTTTTCATGCCGATGGTGCCGGAAGTTTCGGCCGCCCTTCTTGCCATCGCCAAGATTGGCGGCATCGTCGTGCCGCTTTTCTCCGGTTTCGGGAAACAGGCGATCGCCGTGCGGCTGAACGATTGCGAGGCAAAAGCGGTCATCACCGTGGACGCCGCCATTCGCCGCGGCAAGCGCGTTGCCATGAAGGCAACCCTGGACGAAGCGCTCCAAGACATTCCTTCCGTTCACAGCGTCATTGTCCTGAAGCATTTGGAAGAGGACGTGGCATGGAAGGCGCCGCGCGACCATTGGTGGTCGGAGCTTACGGCCGGCATGCCGATGGACGAGCCGACCGAAATTATGGACGCCGAAGCCCCCTTCATGGTCGTTTACACGTCCGGCACGACGGGCAAGCCGAAAGGGACGGTGCATTCCCATTGCGGCTTTCTCACGAAGGTCATCGCCGATTTCGTGCTGTGCCAGGATTTCAAGCAAAGCGACCGCATCCTCTGGATCAGCGACATGGGCTGGGTCGTCGGCCCGCTGGAAGTTCTGCTGGCGGGGTTTGCCGGCGCGACGATGGTGCTGGTGGAAGGGACGCCGGATTACCCGGACAAGGGCCGCATCTGGCGCCTGATCCAGGACCACAAGGCAAGTTTTCTCGGCATCGCGCCGACGATCGTTCGCATCTTCATGGCCCATGGCGCGGACATTGCCGAGCAATACGATCTTTCTTCCCTGCGCATCACGGTTTCAACGGGCGAACCCTGGACGCCGGATTCCTGGCATTGGTTCTTCCGCCACATCTGTAAAGAGAAGGTGCCGATCCTGAACATTTGCGGCGGCACCGAAATCGGTGGCGCGATTATCGGCAGCATCGTGTCGCTTCCATTAAAGCCCTGCTCCTTCAACGCGCCGATGCCGGCGATGGGGGCGGACGTGGTCAACGAAGCGGCCGAAACGATTGCGCCGGGCCAGGTCGGCGAGCTGGTGCTGCGGCTGCCTTCCATCGGTTTGTCGCGGGGACTTTGGAAAGATCGGGACCGCTACCTGGAGACCTATTGGAGCACTTTCGCCGGCCTTTGGCGCCAGGGCGACTGGGCGGCGATCGACGAGGATGGCATGTGGTACATCCTGGGCCGGTCGGACGATACCTTGAAGGTTGCCGGCAAGCGCACGGGCCCGGCCGAGATCGAAGGCGTCGTGCTGGAGACCGGCCTGATCGACGAGGCCGCCGCCGTCGGCGTGCCGGACAAAATCAAGGGATCCGCCGTGGTGTGCGTGTGCGTGCCGGCCGCGGGCGTCACCGTCGACGATGGGTTAAAGCGGAAGATTTCCGACGCCGTCGTCTCCGGCCATGGCAAGGCCTTTCTGCCGAAGGACGTCGTCTTCGCGTCAGACCTTCCCAAGACCCGGTCGATGAAAATCATGCGCCGCGTCGTGCGCGCCGCCTATCTTGGGCTCGATCCGGGGGATCTTTCGTCCTTGGTGAACCCGGACGCGTTGGAAGAATTGAAGACGAAAGCCCGCGGCTAAGGCCGCCGGGCAAGGCGCTATTTCTTTTGGCCCATCTTCGCGGCCGTGCGCGCGCGCCGTTCCAGCCACCAGCCATATTCCGGCGGCCAGGCCGAGAAATCGAGCCGGTCGCCCAGCGCCAGCGAGGCATGGAGCGCCCAGTTGGGATCGTCCAGCGCGGCGCGCCCGATGGCAATCAGATCGGCGCGGCCTTCTTGCAAAATGGCTTCCGCCTGTTCCGGCTCGGTGATCAGGCCAACCGCAACGGTCGGCACGCCGGTTTCCTTGCGCAGGGCTTCGGCCAGCGGCACCTGAAAACCGGCTTCGCGGCCTAGCGCGTCTTCACGGGTCAGGGTTGCGGTGCCGCCCGACGAACAATCGACGACATCGACGCCGCGCGCTTTCAATGCTTTCGTCAGGACAATCGAATCCGCAACCGACCAGCCCCTTTTGGCGCCATCGACGACGGACAGGCGGACGAAAAGCGGTTTGTCATCGGGCCAGGCGCCGCGCACGCGCTCGGTGGTTTCAAGCAGGAAACGCATGCGCCCGTCGAGGTCGCCGCCATAGGCGTCTTTGCGGTGGTTCGTCAGCGGCGAAAGGAATTCGTGCAGCAGATAGCCATGGGCGGCATGAATTTCGAGAACGTCGAAACCGGCTTCCAGCCCGCGCTTGGCCGCCGTCACCCAGGCCGCCTGCACCGTCTCGATGTCGTCCAGGGTCATTTCGCGGGGCTCCGGCACGCCGGGCGCGTAGGCCATCGCTGAGGGCGCGATCGTTTCCCAAGGTGCGTCGCCGCGGGCCGCGTCCGCCTCGCCCAAGGGCATGTAGCCTTCAAAGGCGCGTTGATAGCTTCCCTTGTGGCCGGCATGGGCCAGCTGCAATCCGGAAAGCGTGCCATGGGCGCGGGCAAAATCCGTGAAGCGCCGCAGCGGTGCGATGTGTTCGTCTTTCCAGATGCCAAGGTCGCCATGGCTGATGCGCCCGCGCTCCTCGACCGCCGCGGCTTCGGTAAAGACGAGGCCGAAGCCGCCCATGACGAATTTCGAAAGATGGGAGAAAAGCAAATCGTTCGAAAAGCCGTCCTTGGCGTAATAGACGACCATCGGCGAAAGGACGGCCCGGTTCGGAAACCGAAGGCCGCGCACGGTGATGGGGGAAAAAAGAAGGGGGTCTGCTGTGCTCATCGCGTGCCAAGTTGCGGAAATTTTTGGTGAATCGCAAGAAGGAAGAACAAAAAAAGAAGACCCGGTTTTTTGCGCGCCGTTCGGCGGATGGCGTTCCCGGATTTTCGCGCGGCAGGCAAGGGCGGAAAAACGGGGACTTGCCGCCCCCGCCCGCCCCTGGGCCTTGAAAAATCCGCAGGAAATATGGGTTTTTCCCTTCTCTCGCCGGTTGTTACGAGGGGGCATCTGTGAAAAGATAGCGGGTACAAATACAAGATTAAGCACTCCCACCGGGCCATGCCCTTCAAGGGAGGCGGTGGGAAGGATTGGAACGCTTCAAAATTTTCACGCCTTTAGCGTTGCGCGAAGCCTGAGAAGGCGACGCTTTGGCGGTTGCGTCCGATGATCATTTGAGATCTTGAGGAGTGCGGCGATGAACGTCATCACAAAACCCGTTCGGCGCGGGAAGGATGCTTCCGAAGAGGGCAGCCTGACCCTACGCGAGATGTTGGAGCAACGGGATCAGCTAACGAAAGAAACCGGCCATTATTACGGGGTTACCGAACTGACGCTTCGGGATTCGGACCCGGTTAAATTTGAGCGGTTTTATTCGCGCCTTCATTCCTGCGTGCTGGCGGCGCGCGAAGTGGCCCGTTACGTCGCGGCCTCTCCCGGTGGCCGCGAGATGGGCGAATCGCTTTGGGCGTTGACGACGCCGGAAGGGGATTCGCTGGCGCTGTCGCTTGGCTTCTTCTCCCATTGCGCGGCGATGCCGGTGGCCGTCCGCTACATGATCGACGAAGGCTACGAGGAAAACCCCGGCATCAATGACGGCGACGTCTTCATGACGGAT
>JAJFGH010000063.1 GCA_021776275.1 Alphaproteobacteria bacterium
GGCAGAAAAGAAACCGCGCCGACGCCGCCGGGCCCCTCGAAAAGCAAAAGAGGCGAGCGAGCCTGGGGAATCCGCACCAGCCAGTTCCGATGCCGAACCCAATGATGCCCCGCCGGCGCCTGCCGACGCGACCGCAGGCGACTGATCAGGGCCGCCAGTTTTTCAGACGATCCGCGGCTTCTTTGATCGTTGCATGGGCGCCTGCAAAGGAAAAACGGACGTACCGATTTCCCTCAACGGGATCGAAGTCGACCCCCGGCGTTGCCGCGACGCCGGTTTCTTCCAGCATGGCACGGCAGAAATGTTCGCTGTCATCGGAGAATTTTGAAATGTCCGCATAGAGGTAGAAGGCGCCGTCCGCCGGCGCCAGCTTGTCGAATCCGGCCTTCGGCAATTCTTCCAGTAAGAGACGGCGGTTCTTCGCATAGGCAGCCACGTAAGCGTCCAATTCCTTGCAGCAATCAAATACGGCAAGGGCGCCATGTTGCGAAAGCGTCGGCGGCGAGATAAAAATGTTTTGGGCCAGGCACTCGATCGAGCGCAGAAGCGATTCGGGCGCGACCATCCAGCCAATGCGCCATCCCGTCATCGAAAAATATTTCGAGAAACTGTTGACGACGATCGCTTCCGCGTCGAACGCCAACGCGCTTGCCGCCGGCTCGCCATAGGCAATCCCGTGATAGATCTCGTCCGATAACAGGCGGATGCCCGCCTGCCTGCAAAACGCCGTCAATTCGCCGAGGGCATCTTGCGTCAACATGGTGCCGGTCGGGTTCGACGGGCTGGCCAGGATCAAACCATCCAAATTTCCGGCAAGGGGGGCAAGCTGTTCGACGCTTGGCTGAAAGCGGCCTTCCAAAGACGTCCGGATGGGCACCGGCTGAAGATCCAGCGCCGCCAGGATGTTGCGGTAAGCCGGGTAACTTGGCTCGGCGACCCCCACCCGATCGCCGGGCTCGAACGCGCTTAGAAACGCCAGCACAAATCCACCGGAAGCCCCGGTCGTGACGACGATTCGCTCCGGCGCCACTTCGAGGCCGTAGGCGATGTCATAATGGGCCGCAATGCGGGCACGAAGACGTGGCAGGCCCAGCGCCTCCGTATAACCAAGCGTCTCGGATGCAAGCGCCGCCTGGGCCGCCGCGATCACCGGCGCGGGCGCCGCCGTGCCCGGCTGCCCGACTTCCAGATGCAGCACGCTTTCCCCTGCCGCCTCGCGCGCATTTGCGGCACGCAGGACATCCATGACGATAAAAGGCGGAACGGCCCCCCGCCTGGCGACCTTCAAGACCACTTGGCGCTTTCTACTCCTTCGTCCCGAGTCCGTAGCCGAAGCCGCGCGGATCGTTTTCCGCCTCGCAATTTTCCGGGCCCAGGCGAACGCCTTGCGCACAGGCAATGGCGTTGACGCGCCCCAATTCGGCAACCGGTTTTGCCTGGTGCTTTAATTCCAACAGGCCTTGGATCCGCTCGGCGCCAAGCGTCTCCTCGACGAAAACGACGTCCGGCAAGCCACCATGATAAAGGCGCGGCGCCGCCAGGGCATCGGCAAGCGATTGTTCACCCAGCAACACCTCGGCCGCCACCTCGGCAAGCGCCGCCACCGAAGCCGCACCTCCGGAAGGCGCCCCAAGAAAAACGGGATCCACCCGGATGAAAGGCTGGGCTGCCCCTTCCGCATAATCCAGCGGGTCCGCCGTTTCGGTGTCCAAGAACCCGGCGCTTTCCCCGCTTTTCGGAACCTTCTTTTTGCCAACATCCCGCATCACCAGCATCGGCGCGAGGCCGATATCGTTGGCCGGCGCCATCGGTCCGGCGAAGAAAATGCCGGTGCCGGGAACGACCGCACCGGTGCCAAACGGGCGATACATCGTGTGGGAACAAATGACCGCCAGCCCCTTGCGATCGACGACCGCGTAACTTGTCGTCGCCGGGTCTTCCGGAAGTGCGACCGGCGCAAAGGGCAACCGCTCGACCGGCAAATGGCCTTGCGGATCGAAATCCTCCATCCAGCCCTCACGTCCGCCTTTCTTGTTGACGCCGGCAAACGCCCGCATGCTGATTTCCGCAAGCAAGTGCGGCCTCTCATCCGCCGAAGCCGTCTGATAACGCTGATCCTGCGTCAACATTTCCCACATGCGAACAAGGGCGCGGCCGCCGGTGCTGCCCGCTGTGTAGAGGGTGTCCTGGCCAAACGGCCTCTTAAGCGGCGGCCGCCAGGGCGCGCGAAAATCTCCCAGCTGCCCATGATTGACGCCACCGCCCCGGGCCTCCGATGCCTTTGTCAGCTTCTTTGCGATCGTCCCGCGGTAGAAGGAAGCGGGCCCCAGTGTCCGAATGTATTTGAGAGTGCTGGCAAGCTCGAACTGATGAAGCCGGTCGCCTTCGCGCAAAATTCTGCCCTCGTGATTCGCCAGAAGATGGCGCGTCTCCGTATGGGACAGCAAATGTCCGCTTTCTTGATCGAGGGTCTGGGCCAGGGCTTTTGAAACGCGAATGCCTTCTTTGGCATAGGTCTCCGCGGGCTGGATCAGATCGCTCCATGCCTTGCCCTGAAAACGTTGATGCAGGGTGGCCATGCCAGACACGTTCCCCGGCACCAGGCCGGGCTGGGTTGCATCGGTCGTCGGCAAAGGCCTCAGAAAATCCAGCACCGCGACTTCCTGATTTTCCCAGTCGTAAACGAGGCAAACGCCACCCCCGCCAAGGCTGGCGGCGGCCGGATAGGTAACGGAAAGCGAAAAATAAAGCGCAACGACGGCGTCGACGGCCGTTCCCCCCGCCGCGAGGACGTTTCTGGCCGCTACTGCGGCCAGAGGCTCATCGGCAACCACGGCCCCGAAGAAGCCATCCTGCCCGCCAACGGACAGGCGTGGAATGGCAGCATCCGCCACGGTTTCCTTGGGTTTTTCGAATCTGGCCAGCCATTCCGGTGTCTGGCCGGTGCCAAACTCGCAGGCGCCAAGCGCCAAAAGCCCCAAAAGCAGGAAAAAAACGCCGTATTGACGGCGCGGACTTGCGTACCTACGTTTCATATCGGGGTTGGGGACTGGAGTTTGCATATTGTTTTTCCGTTCTATCCGCCTCGTTCTCACACTTCTTGTCCTTGCCGGTCTCGCCCTTGTCGGGGTCGAGGTCCCGGATGCCCGCGCCCAGGGAAACCGCATTAGCCTCATCCGCGACGCGGAAATCGAAACTATCATCCGCAACTATGCGACGCCACTGTTCGAAGCAGCCGAACTGGACCCGGAGGCTGTCCAAATCCACCTTGTCAACGACTCGCGGCTGAACGCATTCGTCGCTGGAGGGCAACGTCTCTTTCTTAATACCGGCCTGCTCATGCGGGCCGACAATGCCAGCCAGGTTATTGGGGTCATCGCCCATGAAACGGGGCACATCGCCGGCGGCCATTTAATCCGCGGCCAGGAGGCCTTGCGCAACGCTTCGATGCAAACGCTGATCGCCGCCATTATTGGTGTCGGTGTCGGCATCGCCACCGGCAGCGGCGATGCGACCACCGCCATTCTTTCGGGAGGCTCCGGCATCGCCACCAGCAATTTCCTCCAATTCAGCCGTGGCCAGGAAGCTGCCGCGGATCAGGCGGGGCTGACGTTTCTGAACGACACCCAGCAATCCGCAGAAGGCTTTCTCGCGTTTCTGGAAATTCTCGAAAAACAGGACCTCTTGAGCGCAAGCCGCCAAGACCCCTATTTACGAACCCATCCTCTAACGCGCAATCGCGTTAGCTTCGTACGTGACTATGTCGAGAAACATCCGAGCGATGCGATGCCTTCGACAAAAGTCGAAGAAGCGTTTCGGCGCATGCAGGCAAAGCTTATCGGGTTCATCGAACCTTATCGGCGCGTTAAAAAACGCTACCCCAAAAGCGATACCAGCATCGAGGCCCGTTACGCCCATGCGATCGCTTATTACCGTCGCGAGGATTTGGATCACGCCCTTCCGCTTATCGATGGGTTGATCGCGGCGGAGCCGGACAATCCTTATTTCTATGAACTGCGCGGACAAATGCTGTTCGAAAGCGGGCGCATCGCCGACGCCATCCCTTCCTACAAAAATTCCGTACGCCTTCAGCCTGGCTCGGCGCTGTTACGGATGGGGCTCGCCCACGCCCAGCTTGAAATTATGGACCAGCAGGAAAACCGCGACGCCATGGAACACCTGCTCTACGCTGTCGAGAAAGAGCGGGACAATCCCCAAGTCTGGCAATTGCTTGCGATCGGCTATGGCCGGGCCGAAGCCTTTGGGATGAGCGCGCTGGCGCTTGCCGAAAAAGCCGTCACCATTGGCGACAAGACCACGGCCATCCAACAAGCTACCCGCGCACAGAAAATGCTGCCGAAGGGATCCCCCGGTTGGATTCGCGCCCAGGACATCAAGATCACCGTCCCGCTTCAACCCTAAATGATGTGGACGACAGGATCCGAAAACACCGCCGCCCGTTTTCTCTCTGGTGGGCGCGATACGTATTTGGTTGCCTTTTTTTTCTGGCCCTAGCCGCTTGCGAAACGGCATCGGGCTTGCCGAACCCGGCACCGGGCTTTGCCCGCGCCGGCCTGCCCGGCGACTGGATTCCCGATCCGAAGACGGAACGGAACGGCATTTCCTTCACGGAAAAGGAAGGCATCGCCGCGCTGAAAATATCGCCGACCAAAACACGCGCCTTCGCCGGCCGGCGGTTGGAAGCGTCCTTGATCGGGAGCCCGTATTTGCGCTGGGCGTGGTATCTGGAAACGTCCTCTCGGGATGAAACGGGGCAGCATCTCTCCGATGCGACGGCACCACCAAGAAACCCGCTTCGGCTGCGGATAGCCTTTCGCGGCGGCCACGGCGAGGAAGGAAGCGAGCCGGCTTCGCCCTGGCGGGCGTCGGGCGTGCCTTCCCACGATCGCTTGCTTGACCTGGTCTGGGAATGGGGGCTTGCGGACACCACCCAAGGCGGCGCGTGGCGCCCGGTCGAACCCCCGGCCCCAGGGCCGCAAAACCCGGAGAAAGCATGGCTCCATCCCGGCTGCACCGTGCCCTGCATCGCCATCCGGAAAAACCTTACGGACAGCGGCCAATGGTGGCTGGAGACCGCCGATCTTGAAAAAATCTACCGGCGTTTCTGGCCCGAAGACCGCTTTACGGAAGTGCGCATCGTCTTCGTGGCGCTGATGCTGGAATCCGCACCCACGCCAATGGCCGGCTATTTGGCCGATCTCGATTTACGCCGTTAAAAGCGGATCAAACGTAATAGGCCTTCAATGGCGGCAAGCCATTGAAGCCGACGGTGGCATAGGTCGTGGTGTAAGCCCCGGTGGAAAAAATTTCGATGCGGTCGCCGATTGCCAGATCAAGCGGCAACAAATAGGCGGCTTTTTCGTAAAGGATATCGACGCCATCGCAGGTGGGGCCTGCAAGAATCACTGGGCCCTCCGGACCCCCATCGTGGGGCGTGCGAAGCGGGTATTCGATGGCTTCGTCCATCGTCTCGGCCAAACCCCCGAATTTTCCGATGTCCAAATAGACCCAGCGCACTTCGTCCTGTTTGGCTTTTTTCGCTATCAGGACAATTTCGCTTTGAAGGATGCCCGCCTCGGCGACGAGGCAACGGCCCGGCTCGATCATCAATTCCGGCATCTCGTCCGAAAAATGACGGGCCAGGGATTCCTGGATCGTTTGCGTATGGGTTTCGATCGGCGGGATTTCTACGCGGTAATGCGCCGGCAAGCCTCCGCCAAGATTCAGCATCTTTAACGAAACCCCGTCGGCGCGCAGCCGCTCGAACATCCGTTTTGCAATGGCGATCGCCGTCTCCCACTGCTCGGGCTTCGTTTGCTGCGAACCTACATGGAACATCACCCCGTAAGGATCGACGCCCAGGCCGCCTGCCTGGCGCAGCAAATCGCACGCCATGTCGAAGGCGCAGCCAAATTTGCGGGTAAGCGGCCAATCGGCGCCGCTTTCCGAAACCCATATTCGGCAATAGACCTTTGACCCAGGCGCCGCCTCGGCAATTTTTTCAAGTTCGGCCTGACTGTCGAACGCAAAGAGCCGAACGCCCAGCTCGTAAGCCGCCGCGATTTCCGAACGCTTCTTGATGGTGTTGCCATAGGAGATGCGCGAAGGCGACCCGCCCGCAGCGATTGCCGTCCGGATTTCCTGGATGCTGGCCGCATCGAAACCGGCACCAAGGCCAGCCAGAAGGGAAAGGATTTCCGGTGCCGGATTTGCCTTCACGGCGTAATAAATATCGATTTTTGGCAGAAGGCCTTCCAAGGTGCGAAATTTTTCGGCGACAATGTCGAGATCGACAACGAGGCAGGGCGTATCCGGCCGCTGTTCTGCCAGGAATCGAAAGATTTTATCGGACATGAGGGGCCGCTCCGAGCCTATGCAGCAGGAACGGCGTTGTAATGAAATTGTCGGGAAATGCCAAGCGGAATTCTGGCGCCGCGATTAGCCTAGAGCATCGTCGCCAAATAGCGGATCCCAAGGATAAGCCCAACCCCAAATACCACGATGCCTGCCACTTTAAAGAAGATCAGGGTCATCGCCATATTGAAGCTGTGTTGCTTCTTTTTGACGGCCTCCTTCCTTGTCGCCTGGCTTTTTGCGACTTTCCGCTTCGCGGCCTTGGCCTGCACTTCCGCGCGCACGCGTTTTTTCTGCTCGAGCGCCGCGGCATTTTCTTCGTCGACCTTGCTGCCGCGGTAGATCGTTCGCGACGTGACGTTTTGCGTTCCCTCGTCAAAAATCTCTTCGATCACGCGCACGCCGCTATAACGGCGGCCTTCGTCTACCCGCCTTGCCTCGGACAACGCAAGGTCGCGGCTGTCGAAAATCGAATCGATTTTCCACTCGCCGTTTACGAAGGTATGAATTTCAAAGCTGACAATCATGCTGCGCGGCTCAAACCATTTTTTCTTATCTTGGCTTTGGGCTTTTTAGATAATTCGCCCCACCAAGAATTAGGGAAATTGTCTCGTCGTTGTCGCTTAGCGGAAGCATGATGCTGCGGCATAACACACTCTCGCCATTTGGCCCCTTGAAGCTGTCGCCATAAGAAATCGGCACACCCTTGCGCAAGGCCTCGGCCACATAGAGGGTGGCGCGGTCAAGAAGGCTGTCTTTCCGAAGTTCGGAGATGCGAAGATTTTCGCAAGTCTCGCCATAACATTCGGCCAATTCCTTGCCTACGTAACGCAGGATCGGATCTTTGCGGTTGTCATCAACATCGAGAATAAAACAGAAGGGCCACATGTCCGACATATCGTCGGAATGCACGTCGTTCATCGAAGGGTAGCTGCGATCGCCTGCAATGCCACGCCAATAGTCGAGCAGACGCAGAACAAGCCGGCGCTCTTTTCCTGGTCGGCGTTCCGGCTCGGGAGACGTTGCCGTGGCATTTCCCGCTTCTGACATGGGACCTCCTAACTTCCCCACATCCGACAAGGCCTGTGGGTGTACCAAAGCACGATGAGCGATGGCTTATCCACTCAGGTTATGGCCGCTATATCCTTAAAATTACGTAAAATTGTAGCCTTTGGCGGTGCAGCAAAGACTTGAGAATCAAAGGCCTTGCCTAGATCAGCCCGCCCAAGGGGGAGGAAGGGTCCGCGTAGAGCCTTTTCGGCATACGCCCTGCGAGATAGGCCAAACGGCCGGATTTCACCGCCAGGCCCATGGCGGAAGCCATGCGAACCGGGTCCTTGGCCTCGGCGATCGCGGTGTTCATGAGGACGCCGGCACAGCCCAGCTCCATGGCGATCGTTGCGTCGGATGCCGTGCCGACACCAGCATCTACCAGGACCGGAAGGTCCGTACCCTCAACGATCAAACGAACGTTAACGCGGTTTTGGATGCCGAGACCGGAACCAATGGGGGCCGCCAGCGGCATGATAGCGGCACAGCCAATCGTCTCCAGCCGTTTCGCCATGATCACATCGTCGCTGCAATAGGCAAGCACCTGGAAGCCCTCCTTCACCAAAACCTCGGCGGCTTTCAGAGTTTCGACCATATCGGGATAAAGCGTTTTCTGATCCCCAAGCACTTCCAGCTTTACCATTTCCCATCCACCCGCCTCGCGCGCAAGACGAAGCGTACGCACGGCATCTTCCGCCGTGTAACAGCCGGCCGTGTTGGGAAGGTAGGTGATTTGTTTCGGATCCACATAATCGACGAGCCGTGGCGAAGCCGGATCCGAAACGTTGACGCGACGCACTGCGACCGTGACGATTTCGGCACCCGACGCCGCAATGGCCGCCGCCGTTTCCTCGAAGTCCCGGTATTTTCCGGTGCCGACGAGAAGGCGCGAAGTAAAGCGCCGGCCGGCGATCTCGAACGGGTCGTCGCGTTCCGCCACCGCGAGGACGCTTCCCCCATCGTCCATGCCGCCACCGATAAAATGGACGATTTCCAGCTGGTCGCCGTCGGCAATTTGGGTGTCCTCATAGGCCGAGCCAGGCACGACCTCCAAATTGCGTTCGACCGCCACTTTGCGGCGATCGATGCCAAGCCGATCGAGAACGGCCGCCAGGCTCAGGGGCGAATCGAAATGGTGGTCTTCGCCGTTCACCCGAACCCGCACTGGCGTTCTTGCGTCCATCCCTGCTTCCTTCCACTGGCAGCCAATCTTTGGCGGTAAACCGAATATGGCGCGTCGGCCGGCTGGCTGCAATCGCCCGTCATCGCCGGAAGGCATTGCGCCTTTTGGCCTGCATGCTATAACCCCTCCACATGCGAATGGAACTGCGGAAGGCGCAACGATGCCCTCCCCCATCCTGATCCTCAACGGCCCGAATCTCAACCTATTGGGAGAGCGGGAGCCGCAAATCTACGGGACGGAGACCCTGGCCGATATCCAGGCAGCTGCCGAAACGGCCGCGGCCGAGCTGGGCCTTAGCGTTGCCTTTCGGCAAACGAATGCGGAAGCCGATCTGGTTACCTGGATTCAGGAAGCACGGGGAAAATATGCCGGCATCGTCCTCAATGCGGGCGCATTCACGCACACCTCCGTCGCGCTTTTCGATGCACTGCAACTCTGCGAACAGCCTGTGATTGAAGTGCATTTGTCGAACATTTTCCGCCGCGAACCATTTCGCCATCACTCCTATGTCGCGCCCGCGGCACAAGGCATGATTTGTGGCTTTGGCGGACATGGCTATGTGTTAGCGTTGCAAGCAATGGCAAGGATTTTAGATTCGGATGCGTCAAAAAAATAAACACGGGGTCAACCACGATCTTGTCCAGGAACTCGTCGAGCTTCTTGACGCGCATGGACTTGCGGAACTTGAATACGGAAACAGCGAGTGGCACATCCGGGTTGCGCGCAGCGGCGGAAGACCGGCAAGCGTCGCCATTGAAACCGCAGCTCCGGAAACCGCCGCCGGCGCACCGGTCGTTCCTCCCGGCGCCGTGACATCGCCGATTGTCGGCACCGCTTTTCTGGCGTCCGAACCGGGGGCTCAGAATTTCATTTGCATCGGCGACATGGTGAAGGAGGGAGAGACGCTTCTTCTCGTCGAAGCGATGAAAACCTTT
>JAJFGH010000064.1 GCA_021776275.1 Alphaproteobacteria bacterium
GCCGGAGTCCCGCCCACGACCCTGGCGGCGCCAGGGCTAGCCCCGGCCCTCGAGCTTATCACGAATTGCTACAGCATGACGCTTTATTATCCGCCGTCGTCCTATCGGGAGTTCAAGGACCTTCAATTCCTGTTCCGCCACAACTATTCCGCCGTCCTGCTGAAAGAAGGCGTCTTTAATTCGCTTGGCAAGGGGTTGACCGTCTATGTGCGGGAGCGCGCCAGCAATGGCGAGCTTTTTGGCATCTTGATGCATGACAGCCGGGATACAAAACAATCCGTCACGATCATGGCGGAGCACGGCAAATTCGTACGCACGGACACCGGGCCAAAAGTCATTTTGATCACTGGCAATCGCCAGGAAATCGATGCGAAAACGAGCCGCCTGCAGCTCCTCTATTTTGATCGCTATACGGTGGATTTGGGAAATCTTGGCGAAGCGCCCAATTACCGTTGGCGGGAGCCGCGCGAACGTTACCTACCCGGCCTTTTCTTTCCGGCGGAGACCGAGGACGATCAGAACAACAAGGGCAAGCTGATCGCCGAAGGCCATCAACGGCTCGTTTCCCCGCTATACAACGTCGCCTTCCTGTTTATTGCGCTTGCCGCTCTTTTTTCCGGGGACTTTAACCGGCGCGGACAGGCGGGCCGGATTTTTGTTGCCGTCGTAATCGCCGTTGCAATCGAGATTCTCGGCATTAGCCTCAACAACCTTGCCGCAAAAATGCCGGCAGCGATTCCGTTGATGTATGCAGGCCCCTTCCTTGCCATCGTCATCGGCTATCGCATCTTGGTCAAAGGCAGCCTGCATCGGCGGGCCATCCCGGCCACGGCGCGAAAAATGAAGGCCAGGTAGGAAAAACGATGCAGCTTTCAACGATCCTCGCTCGCTATATCGGCCGACAGTTCCTACTTGGCTTCCTTGCCATGCTGGCCTTGCTGGCCACGCTTGTTCTTTTTATCGACATTGTCGAATTGCTGCGGCGCTCGGCAGGCCGTATTTCCGTAACGATGGGCGATGTCCTGCAAATGGCGCTTTTGAAATTGCCGGAGATGGCCCAGGAAATAACGCCCTTCGCCATTCTGTTTGGCGGCATGTTCGTCTTTTGGCGCCTTGCCCGCCATCACGAGCTTATTGTGATCCGGGGCGCCGGCATTTCCGCTTGGCAATTCTTATTTCCGGTATTGATCGTTGCCGTTGGTATCGGCGTGTTCAAAATTACGCTTTTCAATCCGCTCGCTTCGGCCATGCTTACCCGCTACGAAGCGCTTGAGAACAAACTGCTTCGCGGAAAATCCAGCTTGCTTGCTCTTTCCTCTTCGGGCCTTTGGCTGCGCCAAGCGGACGAAAACGGCCAGTCCGTCGTTCACGCACAACGGCTCTCCCAAAGCGACATGTCGCTTCAGGGCGTCACCATTTTTCTTTTCGAAGGCGCGGATCGGTTTACCGGCCGGATCGACGCCGATTCCGCCCGCCTGGATAAGGGCTATTGGCTTTTGGAAAACGCCCGGCTTTCCCAGCCGGACCGGCCGGCGAGCTTTGTGGGCAAACACCGGGTAAAGACGGATCTCACCCTTGAAAAGATCCAAGACAGCTTTGCGCCCCCGGAAACCTTATCCTTCTGGGAGCTTCCGGCTTTTATCGACACACTGGAAAAAGCAGGCTTTTCCGCCCGGCGCCATCGATTGCACTGGCATTCCCTGCTGGCCGAACCTTTGCTGTTCTGCGCAATGGTACTGATTGCGGCGACCTTTATGCTGCGACGAAATCGCACGACAAATACGGCCGCCTTGCTGGCGCTTGCCGCCATGGCCGGGTTTTTGCTTTTCTTCCTTTCCGACATCATTCATGCGTTGGGGCTTTCGGAAAAGCTGCCCATCGTGATGGCCGCATGGACGCCCGCCGGCGTGACGACGCTTCTTGGCCTCGCCATGCTTCTCCACCTTGAGGACGGCTAACCCCCATGCGGCGCAAGCTTGGACCCATTGGACTAGCTGCCTGCTGGCTTTTCGGTCTGCTCGCGGCCATGCCCGCCCACGGCGCTGAAAACACCAGCGGTGAAGAAACCCCCATTCTGCTGCGCGCCGACGAGGTGCATCACGATGAGAAACGCGACGTCATCTACGCCCGTGGGCGTGTGGAGATTACCCAGGGCGGGCGGCTGCTTCTTGCCGATACGGTTACCTACAACCAGCGCGCCGATCTCCTTACGGCTTCCGGCAACGTAACCTTGCTGGAACCCACCGGCGAAGTCGCCTTTGCCGATTACATGACATTGACCAACGACATGCGGGAGGGGGTCGTCCGCCATCTGCGCTTGCGCCTAGAGGACGATTCACGGCTTGCCGCCGTTTCGGGCACGCGCAAGAAAGGCCTCTTCTCCGAATTCCGCAAGGCCGTATTTTCGCCCTGCGACCTTTGCAAGGAAGACCCCTCGCGCGCGCCATTATGGCAATTAAAGGCGATGAGCGTTTCCCATGACCAAAAGGCGCATGAAATCGAATACAAAGATGCCATCTTCGAATTTCACGGCGTTCCGATTGCCTACACGCCCTACCTTTCCCACCCGGACCCGAGCGTAAAACGGCGCAGCGGCATTCTTTCGCCAACTTTCGGAAGCTCAACCGACCTCGGTTTTCGAACGCAGATTCCCTACTACTTCAATATCGCCCCCGATAAAGACGCGACCTTTGCACCGCTTTTCACCTCGAAGGAAGGTGCGGTCGCCGCCGGCGAGTACCGCCAACGTTTCACCCATGGCGAGATTGAAATCGCGGGCAGCATTACCGAGGCCGACGAGCGGAAAAATGGCACCGCCGTTTCGGGAAAAAAGGAAACGCGCGGCCATATAAAAGGGCGCGCCCGGTTTGACCTTGACCCGACCTGGCGAACCGGCCTCGAAGTGTTTCGCGCGACGGACGATACGTATCTTCGGCGATACGATTTCAGCAGCGAGGACACGTTAACAAGCCATGCCTTTCTCGAAGGCTTTCGCGGCCGCAATTACGCGGCGGTAAATTCGTATCTCTTTCAAGGCTTACGCGCCACGGACGACCCCGATTCAACGCCGCTGATCCTGCCGATGATCGACTACAAGCATGTCGGAAAACCAGGCCGTTACGGCGAACATTGGAGCCTGGATGCAAACCTGCTTTCCCTTTCCCGCACAGAAGGGCCGGACAGCCAGCGCGTGTCCTTCAAGCCCGGCTGGCAGCTTCCCTATCAAGCGCCGGCAGGGCACGTGACGACGGTTTCGGCGTCGGTGCAAATGGACGGCTATTTCTCCAATGACGTTGCCAGCGAGATCGACCCCACCGCCAATCGCGACGGCTTTACCGGCCGTGCGATGCCGCAGCTGATGGTGGATTGGCGCTATCCCTTCGTGCGCCAGGAAGGACGGATTCACCAGTTGATTGAGCCCGTCGTCTCGATTGCCGTCGCCCCCAATGGCGGCAACCCCTCCAAGATTTCGAACGAAGACAGCCAGAATTTTGAATTCGACACGACGAATTTGCTGGGCGCAAACCGATTTACCGGATTGGACCGGGTCGAAGGAGGACAACGGCTGAATTACGGCCTGAAGATGGGGCTCTTCAACGTCGGCGGCGAGGCGGCGACCCTATTCTTCGGTCAAAGCTATCGCATCCGCGAAGACAGCACTTTTGCCGAGGGCTCCGGCCTTGAAGGCCATTTTTCCGACTATGTCGGCGAAGTCGAGATCACGCCCACATCCTACCTCAACCTGCTTTACCGCACGCGGCTGGACAAGGACGATTTGCTGGCGGAGCAGAGCGAGCTTGAGGTTGGGGCCGGGCCGCCCGCCCTCCACTTTGACGTCAATTATTTCTTTATCCGGGGATCAGCCACGAACCCGGAATTTGGCGATCGCGAAGAGCTCACCACTTCCCTGAGATCGCAGATCACCAGAAACTGGTCTTTTTGGACCTCCAACCGCCGGGATTTTGAGCTCGACGACACGATTAACTGGACCATGGGCTTCGGCTATGCCGACGAATGCCTTGATCTACGGTTCAGCTTCACCCGCAGTTTCACCCAGGATCGGGACGTCAAGCCAGCCGACACCTATCTCCTGCGCATCATCCTCAAACATCTTGGAGAGGTAGGCATCTAATCCCTATAATGGCCCCGGAAAGAGTTCCTCTTTGCCGGACGGTCGGTCGATCGGTAAAAGACCCTGCGTGAAATGGACGCGCCCCGAAGCAAAGTTACGGATTTTCAAGCCCGATGAGATATTTTTCTTTTGCTGTGCTGCTGTTCGCGCTGATGCAGCCGTCTGCCTGGGCAGAGGAAACCCAGCGCTTTGCCGCCGTCGTCACTGAAGACGTCATCTCGGACTACGACCTGCATGCCCGCGTACGCCTTATTGCGTGTACGGCAAACCTTCGCGGCTCGACGGAGACCCT
>JAJFGH010000065.1 GCA_021776275.1 Alphaproteobacteria bacterium
CATAAACCCGATGATCAAAATCATCAACATCGTCGCCTTGCTGTTATTGGCGATGCTGGCAGGTTAAGAAGGTTTCTTTATTCATGAAAAAGCCCCGAGAAATCGGGGCTTTTTTTTGCCCGCGGGGAAGCTATTAGGAGATATCGCCGAAGCCGCCGATCAATTTATCGATCGCGGAAGGCTCCTTGCCGGGGGTCGGGGTTTTGCGGGCAATTGCTTCGACGACCCGGCCATGCCGAAGGCCATATTGCCGGATGTTCTCTACGACGCCCTTCTCGTTAAAGTCGATGGCGACAATCTTCCGGCCGATGATTTCCGGATTGTAGAACGTCACCTTGCTGGTTTTCTCGCTGATGTAATACCAGGTGCGATCGTCAAAGGTTGAGCGGGTAGAGGGGCTGCCGATAATTTCCAACACGTCGTCGCGGGTTTGCGTGCCCAGCTGGATCGTCGCAAGCGCGTCCTTGTTCGGGGTGTTCCCGCGCGTCGAGATGGTTGGCGTGCAGGCGGTTAGGCTCCATGCGACCAGCACGGCCCCAAGGATCCCATAGGGCCGAAGATGTGTATGCTTCATTTCACTCGATTCGCTGCTGGCAGGACTTGCGCCAATCCCGCATAATTATCCCATTCGAGGACCGGCCAAGGTCGCCCGAGAAAAGCACTGGAAGCTCTGTCATGTCAATCATTCCGCACGGCCTTCGCCGGCCTTTTGAAGGGGATGGAAAATGCGCCTTGCCAAACTGATCCATTCCTTTTCTGGCGAAGGACCGGCGCGCACGCTTTACCTGCAAATCATCTCCCAGGCCCGTCAGCCGGAATTCTACCGTTTTTACGGGGTGCCTGATACGCTGGATGGCCGCTTCGAGATGCTGGCCCTGCATGCCTTTCTCGTCTTGCGCCGATTGAAGGCGGAGCCGGCGGCGGCGCTTTCTCAGGAGCTGTTCGACACGATGTTTGCGGACATGGATGAAAACCTTCGGGAGATGGGCGTGGGCGATCTTTCCGTCGGCAAACGGGTAAAACAGATGGCGACCGCCTTCTACGGGCGCGTCGCCGCCTATGAAGAAGGCCTGGATGGCGAGGCGGGCATTTTGGAGGCGGCACTGGCGCGCAATCTCTTCGGCACCGTGGCGGCCGCGCCAGAGGCGATGGCGGCCTATGTGCGCCGGGAAGCGGATCGGCTATCGCGGATGGACGCGAAGGCCATTTTGGGCGGGGAAATTTCCTTTGGGGCGCCGCCGGAGATTGGGGCGGGGCAAGCCGAATGACGGACTCAGCCCCCTCCGTCGAGGTCGAATTTTCGCGGCCCGTCTCGACGGCAGAGATCGTCGAAGAGGAAGCGGTCTTTTTGATCGAGGCAGACGCCGCCGAATGCAAGGCGCTGGCGAAGCGTTTTGGGTTAAGGGAGCTGCATAGCCTGAAGGCGGAGCTGCGGCTCCGGCCAACGGAAGAGGGCGAGATTTGTCTGGAAGGGCATCTGACGGCAGAGGTCGTTCAGACATGCGTCGTTTCCCTGGCCGATTTTGCCACGTCGCTGGACGAGCGTTTCGCCCTTCGGTTTTCCCCGGAGGCAGAGCCGCTGTCGGAGGTCCGCGAATTTCTCCTGGCCATTGAGGCAAACGACCCGCCCGAGCCGCTGGAGGGCGAAAAATTGGATCTGGGCGAGATTGTGGCCGAACATTTTGCCCTGGTCCTGGATCCTTATCCACGGCTTCCGGGGGTCGATCTTGCCGATTTGGCGGCCGAAGTCGTTGAAAAACAAGAAACTTCGTCCCCCTTTGCCTGTCTTGGCGCTTTGAAGGGCGAAAAATAGGGGGTGTCCAACACCTTGCCGCGGGACGTTTTTTTGTTTAATTAGACGGCCCCAGCTTAGTGAAAGAGCACGACAGACAATGGCGGTTCCAAAGAAGAAAATATCTCAATCGCGCAGAAACATGCGGCGTTCCCATGATGCCTTGAAGCCGGCCAGTTACATGGAATGCTCGAATTGCGGCGAATTAAAGCGCCCGCATCATGTTTGCCCAGCCTGTGGCCAATACCGTGGCCGCGACGTCGTGGAAAGCAAGGAAGCAGTCTGACCCACCATTGTCAGGCTGGAAGGGGGTAGTGCGTGAGCACTCCATTAACGATCGCGCTTGACGCGATGGGCGGAGATCATGCGCCGGAGATCGTTGTCGAAGGCGCCAGCCTAGCCCGCGAACGTTTCCCCAACCTTCGCTTTCTCCTGTTCGGCGACGAAGCCCAGTTGCGGCCATTGCTCGCGAAGCACCCAAAGCTTCTTGAACATTCCGAAATCCGCCATACGGACCAAGTCGTCACCAATGACATGAAGCCGGCGATGGCGCTTCGCAATGCGCGCAATTCAAGCATGCGCCTTGCTATCAACGCCGTTCACGGTGGCGAAGCGGAAGGCATCGTCTCCGCCGGTAACACGGGCGCGCTGATGGTTTTGTCGACGGTTGTGCTGAAAACCTTGCCGGGGGTCGATCGGGCTGCGATTGCAGGCTACCTCCCAAGCGTTCGTGGCGACGTCGTGATGCTCGACCTTGGCGCGAATTTGGATTGCGACGCCAACAATCTCGTCCAGTTCGCCATTATGGGCGATGTCTTCGCAAAAACGGTCTTGGGCCTGCCGGAACCGGCGGTGGGCCTTCTCAACGTCGGCGAGGAAGATCAAAAAGGGCACGAATATGTCCGCGAGGCTGCGGCGATCTTGCGGGAATCGGACTTTTCCCTGAAATTCCATGGCTTCGTTGAAGGAAACGACGTCCTGGAAGGCAAGGTCGACGTGGCGGTGATCGACGGCTTCACCGGCAATGTGGCGTTGAAAAGTGCGGAGGGCGTTGTGAAATTTTATTCGACGCTCCTGAAGGAAGCCTTCCAAAGCTCGCTGCTTGCACGTTTTGGCTACCTTTTTGCGCGCTCCGCCCTTCGTAAAGTGCGCGAACGTGTCGATCCGCGTCAATACAACGGCGCCACCATGCTCGGGTTGAACGGCGTCGTCGTCAAATCCCATGGGGGCACGGATGCCCTTGGATTCGCAAATGCCATCGGCGTTGCGGCGGACATGGGAAGCTTCGGCTACAACGCCAAAATCATTGCAGAATTTGAACGCTTCGAGACGGACCGCGTGCCGCAGACAAAGACGCCGACGCCCGCATGACGTGGCACGCACGCATAGCAGGCTGTGGGGCATACCTTCCGGAACGCGTCGTCACCAATTCCGAACTTGCAAAAACGGTGGACACCTCGGATGAGTGGATCGTCGCGCGCACCGGGATCCAGCGGCGCCATATTGCCGCCGAAGGCGAGGTGACCTCCGACCTGGCCTATGAGGCCGCCGTCACGGCGCTTCAAAATGCCAACCTCACCATCGAGGACATCGACCTCATCGTGCTCGCAACCGCGACGCCGGATTACACCTTTCCTTCCACTGCGACCCAGGTTCAAAAACGCCTCGGCATGACATGGGGCGCCGCCTTCGACGTGCAGGCGGTTTGCTCGGGCTTTGTTTTTGCGCTGGCGGTCGCCGATAATTTTCTGCGCCTTGGTCAGGCGAAGGGCGCGCTGGTTATCGGGGCGGAAACCTTTTCGCGCATTCTCGATTGGACGGATCGGCGGACCTGCGTTCTCTTTGGCGATGGCGCCGGCGCCGTCGTGCTGCGGGCCGAGGAAGGCGCGTTAGCCCCTGATAAATCAGGGATTTTATCGACGCACCTGCATTCG
>JAJFGH010000066.1 GCA_021776275.1 Alphaproteobacteria bacterium
CTGTAGTAATCGGGAAAATCCTCGATCGTGCGAAGCGCGACGGTCGCAATGTCCCGGGCGGACATGTGTTGCCCGTCGGCGGGCCAGCCGGTCGCATTTTTAAGGACGCTGTTTGTAAGGCCCAGCTTCTCCGCCTCGGCGTTCATTTCGGATGCGAAGGCCTCTTCGCTGCCGGCCAGCCCCTCGGCCACGACGATCGAAGCGTCGTTGCCCGACTGAACGATAATTCCGCGAAGCAAATCCTTGACCGCGACTTCCTTGCCAACTTCGACAAACATCTTGGAGCCGCCTTTTTTCCACGCATATTTGCTGACCTGGAATTTGTCATCGAGAGAAAGGCGCCCATCCTTCAATCGTTGAAAGACGAGATAGACCGTCAGCATCTTGCTCATGGAAGATGGCGGATAGGGCGCGTCCGCGTTTTTCTCGAAGAGAACCGCACCGGTGGTGGTATCGATCAAAATGGCGGCTTTCGCATCCGTTTCGAGGGCCATGGCCTTTTGAAAGGCGCCGCCTCCGAGAAAAACAAATACGACGATCGCCAAGCTCACAAGACCGCCAAGGCGCCGGATGAAGCTAAGCATAGATTTTTCTTTTAATTTTAAGGGCATAGGAGCAAAGACTTTCTAGTCCACAATAAGCTGGGCTTCTGGATAACCGGCTTTCACAACGGCGTCGAGCTTGGCGTCCGCCTCCTCAACGCTGGCGAGCGGTCCGAGGCGCACGCGGTAAAGTTCGCGTTCTCCCGAAGTAACCGGCGTCACATTCGTTTGACCGATTTGCCCGAGCCGGGTGCTTACGCTCGTTGCGTTCTCATATTGGGAAAAGGCGCCGGCCTGGATAAACATTTGGGTCGGTGCAACCGCCTCCGTCGTTACGACGGGCTCGACCGGCTTGGATGGTAAGGGCATATCCGTTTGGGCAGAAGCGACAACGACCGGCTCGGCCGGCGGTGTCGCCGGCACGCCACCTTTTATGGCAGCGACAAGCCGACGGCTTTCTTCGGGCAGAATTTCAACCCGCACTTTCGCCGTGCCCTTGTCGCGGAAACTGAGAAGCTCCGCCCCTCGCCGCGACATGTCGATGATTCGCCCGCGCGCAAAAGGGCCTCGATCGTTTACCCGCACTTTTATAGAGCGGCCATTTTCGAGATTCGTGACCCGCACCATGCTTGGAAGCGGCAAGGTGCGATGCGCCCCCGTGACCAGGTTCATGTTGTAGAGCTCGCCATTTGCCGTCGCACGATTGTGGAATTTGGCCCCATACCAGGAAGCGACGCCGGTTTCGACATAGCTGTCGTCCTCGGCCGGGTGGTACCAGATGCCTTCGATCTGATAGGGAGAGCCAACCTTGTAAACCGGCTCCGGCCCATTGCCGCCAATGTGTTTGGCGGCATGGAGAACCAGTTCGGTCTCCGAACAGGCCCCCAGCAAAACCGTCATCCCGATGGCAAGCGCCAGGCCAATCGCAGAAGGATGGGAAACGCGTTGCCCCTGCATTTGGTGTTTCATCCAGTTTTCCACAGGCTATCTGGTATTCTACCGACCGCCAATTCGGTCAGCAAGGGTGCCGACCGCCACCGCGAAGAAGGTCGAACGATTCCAGTTAAGAAGGGCCCGGTAGTTGCCATAAATAAGGTATGTGGGCCCCTTGCCGTCATCGGTCGAAACAATGGATCCGGAAATCTCGGCTTTGGGCAAACCCGATCCATCCGCACGGCGAACGCCCAGGCGCTGCCAATCCTGAATGGGTTTTTCAACCTCCAGCCCGATCAGGGCCGGGTCGAAGCCTTCCGGCAACCGCACCCGGCGGCCCCAATTTTCTTTGCCATTCCAGCCGGATTTCGCAAGGTAATTTGCCGCCGAGGCGAACACGTCGGCGCGCGTATTCCAAATATCCTGTTGGCCATCGGCGTCGTGGTCCACGGCAAAACCCAAAAACGTCGTCGGCATGAACTGGCTTTGCCCCATGGCCCCCGCCCAGGACCCCGTCATGGCATCCGGCGCAATATGGCCTTCATCCAAAATTTGCAGGGCAGCCAGAAGTTCTTTCCGGAAATAAGCGCTCCGCCGGCCATCGAAGGCCAAGGTCACCAGCGCCTGAACAACGGAAAACCCGCCCGTCAGCCGTCCAAAATCCGTCTCGATCCCCCAAAGCGCCACCAGAAACCGTGGCTGCACGCCATAGCGCTTGGCGACGGCGTGCAAAAGCTCGCGGTTTTCCCGAAGTTTCTTTCGCCCCTTTTCGACCCGGGACCGCGGAACGACCCGCGTCAGATATTCCTCGAAGGTGAGCGTGAATTCCGGCTGGCTGCGATCCAATTCAATCACGCGCGCAAGCGGCACGACACCATCGAGCGCCGCGTCCAGAATCTCAGGCTTAATTCCCCGCGCCGTCGCCTCCACCCGAAGGGCGGCCAGCCAGGCATCAAAATCCTCCGAAAATGCCTTTTTCGGAACGAATGTACCCAAAGAAAACAGGAAGATCGCGGCAAGAATTCCGAAACGAATGTTACAGAACATCATCAATCATGCACCCAATTTATCCCCTAGCTGAACGTTTGTGCCATAAGCGCACCGGTAACCGCAAATTCTGGCCGCCTTTGTAGTAGCGCCTCCCAAGAATAGGGATAGATTTGAGGCAGAAACGGAGAACAAGAATAGGGATAGATTTGAGGCAGAAACGGAGAAGAAGGATGGAACGCCGCCTCGCCGCCCTACTGCTCGTTGCCATCTTGCCGATCGCCCTTCTTTCGGCGCCGGCCTATGGAGGTGGCTGGGCCTGGCCGCGCCCCCTGCCCGCGACGCCTTCTCTGCTCATCGCAGACGAAAAAGTGCCGGAAGAACCGGAAGAAGACGTAAAGCACTTCTTCAAATCCTCGACGATCTATGGCCTGAAAGGCCTGACACCGGAACAAAAAACCGCCCTTCTTCGCCTTGCCGCCGAGCAGGGCGATCCCGGTGCCCAGTTTCGCTGGGCCGAGCGCCTATATGGAAGGGTGAAGGCACAGCGTTTGCTTCCAGCGACGGAAGGCAGCGAAACGTCTCTTGGCGAAGTGCTTTTCTGGTATCAAAACGCCGCCAATCAAGGCCACCCAGGGGCGCAACGCCGCTTTGCCGATTTTCATTCCGCTGGCGAAGGGCTGGAACGCAACCCGAAAGAGGCCGCCCGCCTCTACCGTCTTGCCGCGGATCAAGGCGATGCCCAATCCGAGTTGCGAATGGGAACCCTTCTCGAAGAAGGGATCGGCGTTCCGAAAAAACCCGAGGAAGCCATAGTCTGGTATCGGCGCGCCGCGAAGCAAGTGGCGTTTCCAGACGTTGCGAAGGAAGCGCGTTATCGATTGGGAAAAATCTATGCGAAGGCACAAGGGCGTGGAAGCCACCTTACGGATGCCTATATGTGGTTTGATGTCGCGGCGAAGGAAGGCCATAAGGACGCCGATGTGGCGCGCCTGAAAATTGAAAAACAGCTGTCCCTTGCCGAGATCGTAAAAGCGAAGAGGCAGGCGCGGGAATGGATCGAAGCCCTCGCCCGGAAAACACCGAAAGCAAAAGAAAAATGATCCGTCCGTACCGACGTTTGCTGCCTTTCGCCATCGGCATTGCCCTTTTCCTGATCGCTGGTTTCGTCTTGTGGCAATTGCGCCAGACGCCCGCCGAATCGATGCCGCCGGCCCTGACGCAGATGATGACGCTTTCGCCTTTGCGCTATTACGTCGATTTCGCAATGGCGGTTCTTTTTCGCGACGCAGGCCCCGTCGGCGTCTTGCGCGAGCTTTTGATTATGGCCGGTATCGGTGCCGCCTTTTTCATCCTGGCGCTGATTCGCTTCCGCACCCATTTCGGATTGGTCGGAAAGTAATTTCTAACCAGCCTTTTTTGCCTGCCGGCACCATTTTTTCCAGACGCTGCGATAGGCGGCCTCGACTTCGCGGGCAAAGCGGGAGCTGTCGGTAAGGGGGGATGCGGCCAGGCGCGGGCGCAGGCTTGCCCGCAACGCCGCCAGCGCCTCCGGCCGGGCGGCGAAGGCCGCGGCCGCCGCCACATAGGCGTCGGCCTCGGCGTCGGCGGCGACCCAATCGTCCCGGCCGAGGCGG
>JAJFGH010000067.1 GCA_021776275.1 Alphaproteobacteria bacterium
CGGTTCGAAGAAGCCGACGCCCTTGCCGGTCGCGTTCTCGAACGCTATCCGGACGATCCGATCACCGGCCTTTATCTGATGGAGCGGGCGTTCCGGGCCGGCAAATATGCCGAGGCCGAGGCCTATCTGGGGAAGATCCCGCGGCGCGGGTTAAACGCCTATCTGCGGCCGCTTTTTTTGGCGTGGACGCAGTTTGCCCTAGGAACCCAAGAGAAAGCCGCTGCGACCATGGGCAGCTTGGCGAAGGCGGAAGGCTTCGAGGCGATCTATAAATACCACCTGGCCCTGCTTTACGACCTCGATGGCAAGGCCGATTCGGCGGAAGGCAATTACGTAACGGCCATGGGCAACCATTCGCTTGCCTTGCGTATTGTTGAGGCGCTGGGGAATTTCTACGAGCGGGAAAAGCGCGGCGAAGAAGCGCGCGCTATTTACGAACAATATATTTCCGACGATAGCGTCTCACTTATTTTAAGTGCGGGAAGGGACCGGATCGACCAGGGGGAAACGCCAAAGCCTCTGGTGCGTTCGCCCGAGGAGGGGTTGGCGGAAGTCTTTTACAACCTTTCCCTTCTGCTGCATCAGCAAAGTGCGCTTTACCAACAGAACGGGTATGGCTTCGAGTTGATCTTTGCGCGACTGGCGATGGGCTTGCGGAAAGATTTTAACGATGCCCGCGTCCTGGTGGCCGAGATTTACGAAACCCAAGGGCGTCATCGGGCCGCGATCCGCATGTATGAGCAGATCCCGCCTGAAACCGCGTGGGGGTGGCTTGGCCGCCTTCGCATTGCCCGGAATTACGATCTTCTGGACGAGGACGACCGGGCCGTTCGCCTTTTGAAGAAAATGGCGAAAGAGCGTCCGGACCGAATCGACGTGCTGGTCGAGCTGGGCACGCTTTTGCGCATGCGCGAGCGCTTCCCCGAGGCGATCCGGGCCTATGACAAAGCGATCCAGCGCACGAAGAAAATCGAACCCCGTCACTGGACGCTTTTCTACGCCCGCGGCATTGCGCTCGAGCAATCGGACGCCTGGGAAGCAGCGGAAGCGGATTTGCTGCGGGCGCTGGAATTGCAGCCGAACCAGCCATATGTGCTCAACTATCTCGGCTATTCCTGGCTGGAGAAGGGCCAGAAGCTGGATCAGGCGCAGCGCCTGATTGAGCGCGCCGTCGAGCTTCGCCCAAAGGATGGCTACATTGTCGATAGCCTGGGATGGGCGCTCTACCGGCTCGGAAAATATGCCGAGGCGCTGCCGCATCTTGAACTGGCGGCGCAGTTGCGTCCCCACGATCCGATCATCAACGACCATCTGGGCGACGTCTATTGGCAGGTTGGCCGGCGTTACGAAGCGCGTTTTCAATGGCAGCGCGCCATTGCGTTCGATGCGAATGCCAAGCTAAGCGCCAGCATCGAATCGAAGCTGAAGGCCGGCCTGCCGCTCGGCATTAAGAAGGACGACTGAGAAGCGGTGGCGGAAAACATCGCGTCGCCCGACATCGGCCTTGCGGCACCGGCGAAGCTTAATCTCTACCTTCACGTTCTTGGCAAGCGCGGCGACGGCTACCATTTGCTGGATAGCCTCGTTGCCTTTGCGAGCCTTTCCGACACGCTTCGCTTTCGGCCCGCCCGCCATCTGCAACTCTCCGTTTCCGGGCCGTTTGCCGCGGCCCTTGGCGAAAGGCCCGAGGCGGAAAATATCATTCTGCGCGCGGCGCGCCGTCTGGCCGAGTTTGCCTCGGTGCAGCAAGGAGCGGCGATTGCGTTGACGAAGAACCTGCCCGTGGCTGCCGGCATTGGCGGCGGCTCGGCGGATGCGGCGGCGGCGCTTTTGGGGCTGGCGCGTCTTTGGGAGCTTCGCATCGAGACGGAAGAGATGGCGCGGCTGGGTCTTGCCCTTGGGGCGGACGTGCCGGTTTGCCTCGAAGGCCGGGCCACCTTCGTCGGTGGCATCGGCGAGCGGTTGACCCCGGCTGCAGGGCTGGCCCCGGCCGGCCTTTTGCTCGTCAACCCGGGATTGCCCCTTTCCACGGCGGCGGTCTTTCGTGCCCATGGGGGCCGCTATTCGGAGGCCGCGCCGATGGAAGCCGTGCCGGCGGATGCGGAGGCCTTGGCCCAATTTTTATCCATGCGGCGAAACGATTTGACGGAAGCGGCCATGGGCCTTCTGCCCGCAATCGGCGAGGTGCTGGAGGCGATTGGACAAAGCAACGGGTGTTTGCTTGCGCGCATGTCCGGAAGCGGGCCGACATGCTTTGGGCTTTATCGCGATCAGAACGCCGCAGAGATTGCGGCCGCCTCCATCCGCCGTGGGCCCGGCTGGTGGGTTGCGCCGGGCGCCCTTCTTGCCGACGTCGCCGTCTCCGGTTAAGGGCGTTCTGCCGCGGGCATGCCCGCCGTTTCAAAAACCGCACGAAGATCTTCAAGCAGGGCCTTGGAAGGCTTGCCATCGACCGGCAGGTCGGCAAAGGCCTGGTAAAGACGAATCGCGGCTTCCGTTTCGCCCGTGATGTGCCCATCGGCGGCGCCCGGTTCGAAGCCAAGCTGGGTGAGCAGCCGTTCCACCATTGCCAGCGCCTCTTGATCGAGGGCCGCTTTGGGTTTCACCGGCGTGCCGATTTTTTCAAGAACGACGATTTGGGCGTCCTTTTGGCCTTGCGCGTCCAGGGCGGCGACTTCTTCCGCCGCGGCGCGCCAAAGGCCGGCCGCCTCCGGGTCCTTCGCCAGCCCCTTGCCGCCCGTCTCGTACAGATCGGCGAGGCGGCGCATGGCTTGGGGGTGGCCCTGCTCGGAGAGGGCGCCGAACAGCTCGGCCGCCTTTTCGGGGTCCGCCTCGATACCGAGACCGTCGGCATAGGCGACCGCCGTCTTGAACTTGGCCTGGACGTGGCCCTGTTCGGCCGCGCTTTGGAGCCAGAAGAAGGCCTCGAACAAATTCTTCGCGACGCCCTGACCGGCTTCATAGGCGAGCCCTAAGCGATATTGGGCTTCCACATGGCCCTGGAGGGCGGCCTTCTCGAACCAATCGGCGGCGGCCAGATCGTCCTTCGGCACCCATTCGCCCGCGGTGTAGCGCATGGCGAGGTCGAACTGGGCCTCGCGGTCGCCGGTTTTGGCGGCGGTGCGAATTTGTTTCAGGGAGCTGGCGGAGATCCCGGCGGCGGTCTTTACGGCCGCGCCGTCGCCGGCGGTTTGGGGGGCGGGCGCCTTGCGCTCGCCAACCCAGAAAAGCCCGAACGCGGCGACGAGGAAAAGCAGAAAGACAAGGGACCCCGCCGCCAGCCAGCGGAGCTTTCGTTGAAAGGGGTTGGCGGGCGCGGCGCAAGGGTCCCCTTCGCCATCTGGGCGGGGGGGGTTCTTGGCGGGCTTCTCGGGGAGCAGGCGAAGTTTTGCAGATGCGGGCGTTGGGGCGGCGCCGGTCTTTTTCGTGTGGCCCAAGATCGCCGCCTCGACCCATTCGC
>JAJFGH010000068.1 GCA_021776275.1 Alphaproteobacteria bacterium
GGATGGGACGCCTTCGGCATGCCCGCCGAAAACGCCGCCATCGAAAGCAAGACGCATCCCGCCGAATGGACGTGGAAAAACATTTCGAGCATGCGCGACCAGCTCATGTCGATGGGGCTCGCTTACGATTGGTCGCGCGAGCTTGCCTCCTGCGCACCGGATTACTACCGCCACGAACAGAAAATGTTTCTCGATTTTCTGAAAAAGGGACTCGCCTATCGAAAAGAGTCCTGGGTGAACTGGGACCCCGTCGATCAGACCGTGCTGGCAAACGAACAGGTGATCGACGGCTGCGGCTGGCGATCCGGCGCGCCCGTCGAACGCAAGAAACTTTCGCAATGGTTCCTGAAAATCACCGCCTATGGCGAAGACCTGCTCGCGGGCTTGAAGGAGCTGGGGCGATGGCCCGAACGCGTGCGCCGGATGCAGGAAAACTGGATCGGCAGATCGGAGGGCATGGCGCTTCGCTTTCCCCTCCAGGACGCGTCCAAGAAAGCGCGCGGCGAGCTTGAGGTTTATACGACCCGCGCGGATACGATTTTTGGCGCCGCCTTCCTGGCCGTCGCGCCGAACCACCCGCTGGCCACTACCCTTGCCAGCCAGGACCCGGAACTGCAGGCGTTTGTCGAAAGCTGCAACCGGCAAGGCTTAAGCGAAGAGGCGATCGAACACGCCGAAAAGAAAGGCTACGCTACCGGCCTCGTTGCCGCGCATCCCTTTGCGAAGGATGTGCTTTTGCCCGTCTATGTCGCGAATTTCGTGCTGATGGAATACGGCGCCGGCGCTATTTTTGGCTGCCCCGCCCACGATCAGCGCGACCTCGACTTTGCCCGCAAATATGACTTGCCCGTCCGGCGCGTCGTCGCCGGGCCAAACGGCGAGGACGCCGCCATCGGCAAAACCGCCTATACGGGCGGCGGCACGATCATGCATTCCGATTTTCTAAACGGCCTTGGCGTCGAGGACGCAAAGGCCGCCGCCATGGAAGCTTTTGAGCGTGCCGGGCTTGGAAAACGGAAAATCGTTTACCGCTTGCGCGATTGGGGCGTTTCCCGCCAACGCTATTGGGGATGCCCGATCCCGATCGTTCATTGCGACGCCTGCGGTATCGTTCCGGTGCCGGAAAAAGATTTGCCGATTGAACTTCCAAAGGACGTCACCTTTGAAAAGGGCGGAAACCCGCTTGACCGGCACCCGGGCTGGAAAAACGTGGCCTGTCCGAATTGCGGCAAGGCGGCGACGCGCGAGACGGACACCTTCGATACGTTTTTCGAATCCTCCTGGTATTACTTACGTTTTTGTTCGCCCCGCTCGGAAACGTCTGCCTTCGATCCGGCGGCGGCGGCGTATTGGATGCCGGTCGATCAATATATCGGCGGCATCGAACATGCCGTTCTGCATCTTCTTTATTCGCGCTTCTTCACGCGCGCCCTTCGCGATTGCGGGTATCTCGATCTTGCCGAACCCTTTGCCGGGCTTTTGACCCAGGGCATGGTCTGCCACGAAACCTACCGCAGCCAGGATGGCCGCTGGCTTTACCCCAAGGACGTGACGCGTTCGGAAGATGGCGCGCTTGCCCGCGACCCATCGGGCGCCGACGTCACCGTTGGGCGTTCGGAAAAAATGAGCAAGTCGAAGAAAAATACGGTCGATCCCGAGGCGATCATTGCCGCCTACGGCGCCGATACGGCGCGCCTCTTTATGTTGTCCGACAGCCCGCCGGACCGCGACCTTGAATGGACGGAAGCCGGCATCGAAGGCGCGTGGCGTTATGCCAACCGATTGTGGCGGCTGGTCACGGAGGCCCCGTTTCCCCTGCCGGCGCCGGGAACCGAGGCCCCGGCAGCCTTGGACGGAGCCGCCGCAACGGCCCGCCGGACGGTCCACAAGACCATCGCCGCCGTCACCGACGATCTCGAGCGCTTCCATTTCAACCGGGCCATTGCCCGCATTCGCGAACTGACGAACGCCCTTGCCGCCCTCGAAGAGGGCCGTGGCGAGGACGCGCCCTGGGTTCTGAGGGAGGGGCTGGAAGCGGTCTGCGCCCTGCTTCAGCCAATGGCGCCCCATCTGGCCGAGGAGCTTTGGCAGGCGCTGGGCCACGAAACCATGCTTGCCGACACCCCATGGCCGGAAGCGGATCCAGCCCTTATCATGGACGACACGCTGACCATTGCCGTTCAGATCAACGGCAAGCTCCGCGGCACCGTCGAACTGCCGCGGGACGCGGCGCGCGACGATGCCGAGGCGGCCGCCCGCGCCCTTCCCGCCGTGGCCAAGGCGCTTGAAGAAAAAACCCTGCGGCGAATTGTCGTCGTGCCAAACCGGGTGATCAACGTTGTTTTTTAAGAACGCCCTTTTGGTCGTGCTGCTTCTAAGCCTGACGGCATGCGGGTTTCACCCCCTATATGGGCGGGGCGAAACGGCTGGCGCCGCGCCAACGTCGAACCAATTGGCGCGCATTCGCATCGATCGCATCCCGGACCGTTTGGGTCAGGAATTGCACAACGCGCTGTTGGACCGCATCACGCCGTTGGGGCCCCCCTCGGAGCCGCGTTATTTTCTTCGCGTTGCCGCAAAGGAATCGATCCAGGAACTTGGCATTCGCAAGGACGAAACCGCGACGCGCGCAAATTTACGTCTCGATGTGACCTATGCCCTTTACGATGCGATCACGCACAAAGCGGTGTATGAAGCAAAACAACGAACCGTCGGTAGCTACAATGTGTTGCAATCGGATTTTGCAACCCTTACGGCCGAACAGGATGTTCGCTCCCGGCTCGTTCGGAAAGTCAGCGACAACATCCGAACAAGCCTCGCCATTTTCTTAAACTCCCAACCCGCTACGCCTTAAACGCCGATGAAGATTGCGCCGAAGCGCATCGATGCTTTTCTGAAAACGCCCGACCCCGCGGCCCGCGCCATCCTGGTTTACGGACGCGACGCGGGCGAGGTGCAAGAGCGCCTGGCCACGCTTGTCGCCACGGTGCTGGACGATCCAAAAGACCCCTTCCGTCTTCGTGAGCTAACCGCCAATGAAATAAAGAAGGACGCCGCCATCCTTCGCGATGAAGCGGCGGCGCAGGCGCTTACTGGCGGGCGGTGCGTGTTGCGGTTGCGCGCCGCAGGTGACGACGTTGCCGGCGCGTTGCGCGATTTTCTGGCGGACCCCGTCGGCGACGCCCTGCTTTTGTTCGGCGCGGGCGAGCTTGCGCCGCGTTCCGCTTTGCGTAAATTGTTTGAGCAGGCCGACAACGCCGCCGCCCTGCCCTGCTATGGCGACGAGGCCGCCGCCCTGGGGCGGGTAATCGCGGAAGAGCTTGCCGGTTTTGAACTTGCTGCCGATGCGCGCGCATACTTGCTTGCGCATCTGGGCGGCGACCGCATGGTGACGCGGCGCGAGCTCGAGAAACTGGCACTCTATATGGACGGCGAAAAGGAAATCGCCCTGGCAGATGTGGTGGCAGCCATTGGCGACAGCTCCGTGCTTACCCTGGACGACATCGCCTATGCCGCCGGCCAGGGCGCCCGGAAAGCCTTGGAAGAAGCGTTGGAGCGCACCTATCTCGAGGGCGTTTCGCCGATCGCCATCTTGCGAGCCACCAGCCAGCATTTTTTGCGCCTGCACCTTGTGCGCGGACGCATGGAAAAGGGCGAGGATTTGCAAGCCGCGCTGCAGGCGTTGCGGCCGCCGCTTTTTTTCAAGCGCCAACCCGCCTTTCGCGAACAGGCGCAGCGCTGGTCCTTGGCCGCCATCGGGCGGGTTCTCGAATTGCTGGCCGAGCGCGAAGTCGCCTGCAAGTCGAGCGGCATGCCCGCCGCAACGATCTGCGACCGCACGCTTTTGGAAATTGCCGTACGCGGCGGTGGAAAAAGCTAGCTAGGCTCTTTCGCGCCCGGCTCACCCGTTTCCGAATGGCTTAAACGCCGCAGCACATCGTCGAGCTGTTCGAGGGTTTGGTAATGCACGATCAGCTCGCCCCCCTTGCCGCGGTGAAAGCGGATCGCAACGCGCAAACCCAGCAGCGTGGAAAGGTCGCGTTCCAGCGCAAGGGTATCGGCGTCTTTCATTGCCGGTGCCGCGGGCGGTTTTTCTTTCTTTTGCTGGCGGCGCACAAGCGCTTCGGTTTGCCGAACGTTCAACTCTTTACGCGCAACTTCCTTTGCCAGGGTTTCGGCGTTCGTCGCTCCTAAAAGCGCGCGCCCGTGGCCGGCGCTTAATTCGCCCGCCTCTAACATGGCTTTTATTTTTTGCGGCAGGCCAAGCAGGCGAAGCGCGTTGGCGATGTGGCTTCGGCTTTTGCCGACGACTTTTCCCAACGCTTCCTGGGTGTGCGAAAACTCGTCCATCAATCGCTGATAGCCTTCCGCCTCTTCCAGCGGCGTCAAGTCTTGCCGCTGCACATTTTCGATCAGCGCAATTTCAAGGGCGTCGCTGTCCGTTAGGTCGCGAATTAAAACCGGCACTTCGTGCAGGCCGGCAATTTGCGCGGCGCGCCACCGGCGCTCGCCAGCGACGATTTCATAACGCTCGCTGTCTTCAATGCGCCGCACCAAGATGGGCTGCAAGATTCCTTTCTCGCGAACGGATTGCGCCAGCGCTTCGATGGCCGTTTCGTCAAAGCGGTGACGCGGCTGCTGGCGGCCCGGCTGGATCAATTCGACCGGCACGGCTTTTCCTTGGCGGACGCGGTCGAGGGATGCGTAATCTTCTTTCTCTTCGCCGAGCAACGACGCCAGCCCGCGTCCCAAGCCGCGGCGTTTTCCTTCTTCCGTCATCGTGCTTCTTCCTGGTTCTTGGATTTTTGATCGGCGCGGCGAAGAATTTCGCGCGCCAAACGAATGTAGGCTTGTGCGCCCGTGCATTGATGGTCGTAAAGCAGAACCGGCAAGCCGTGGGACGGCGCTTCCGAAACGCGCACGTTGCGCGGGATCACCGTGTCGTAGACCTGATCGCCGAAATACGCACGCACGTCCGAGGCGACGGATTTGCTCAAGATGTTGCGGCGGTCGAACATGGTCAGCACGATCCCCAAAATTTCCAATTCGGGATTGAGTGCCCGGCGAATGCGCTCGATGGTTTTGAGAAGATGGCTCAGGCCCTCCAGGGCCAAAAATTCGCATTGCAGCGGCACCAGCACGGCATGGGCCGCAACCAGGGCGTTCAGGCTCAACATGCCGAGGCCGGGCGGGCAGTCGATCAGCACGTAATCCAGATCGGCGAGGCCGCCGCGCACCGCTTCGCGCAGCAGATATTCGCGGGATTCGACGCTCACCAATTCTATTTCGGCTCCGGAAAGATCTACCGAGGCCGGGATCACCGTCAGGCCGGGGATGCGCGTGGGCACCATCGCTGCCGCCGCCTGGGCCGTGCCAAGCAGCAGGTCATAGGACGTAACTGTCCGTAACTCCTGACTAATTCCAAGTCCCGTGCTCGCATTGCCCTGGGGGTCCAGGTCGATGACGCAGACCCGCTTGCCAACCGCGGCCAGGCCGGTGGCAAGGTTGATCGCCGTGGTTGTCTTGCCGACGCCGCCTTTTTGATTCGCTACCGCAACGATCTGCGGCGCGGCCGGCGCGGCACGCTCCCCGGCGAGGGCCGGGTCGGGACGGTCGGTTAGCAGGGCGTCATTGGGCATGGCGGCCGTTTTGCTCCGTCATTCGGCAGGATGAACGTTTTTTACGTGCAAAATCACGCCATCCGGGTCGGATTGGCTCGAAAAAGTCGCAATCGTCATCATCCAGCTTTTTTCCGCGGCGGTCAATTCCTCAAAAACGCCTTTTCCTTTCAAAAAAAGGCCCTCCGCACCCAAATCAAGGAAGGGATAGGCCATGGGAAGCAGGCGATCGAGAGGGGCCAGCGCCCGCGCCGTGACAATATCCACGGGCCAGGGCGTCAAATCCTCGATCCGGGCGGTGTGGATTGTCACCGCCGTCCCGGTTTCCCGGGCGGCCTCCCGTAGAAAGGCGCATTTTCGAGAATCGCTCTCGATGAGGTGAACCTCGGCAACGCCCATAATCCCAAGAACCAGGCCGGGGAAGCCGGCGCCGCTGCCAAGGTCGACGAGGGAGGTGGCGCCCCTGGGCAGATGCGGCCATAGCTGGGCCGAATCGAGGAAATGCCGCCGCCAGCCATCCTCCAGGCTGCGCCCGCCCACCAAATTGATCCGCTTCTGCCAGCGCGAAAGCAGCGCCAGATAGACCGCCAGGCGGTCGCATGTTTCACGTGAAACATTGCTAAGTCTTTGAAACTCTTGAATAGTTAAGGGGGCCTGCGATCCCATAGGGCCGGTCAGGCGATGCGCGCCGGGCGGCAGGCGCCGGGCCGGGCACCACCCGGCCGGGCGCGGCGCACATGGGCCAGCAGCGCCGTCAGCGCCGCCGGTGTGATGCCGGCGATCCGCGACGCCGCCCCCAATGTGGCGGGGCGCACAGCGGTCAGCTTGGCCCGCGCCTCGTTCGAAAGGCCGCCAATGGCATCAAAATCGAGATCCGCCGGAAGCGTCAGGGCCTCGTCGCGCCGAAAGGCGGCGATGTCCGCGTCCTGGCGCAGGAAATAGGCGGCGTAGCGGGAATCGATTTCGAGCTGCTCGCCCACGTCCCCGCGCAGGCCGCCGAATTCCGGCCAAACCGTCGCCAGCTTGGCAAGGCCCATTTTCGGATGGCCAAGCCACGCAAAGGCGCTCCGCCGCACGCCGTCACCATTGACCGAGATGCCATGGCGGGCGAGGGCGTTCGGCGTCGCCGTAAGTTCTTCAAGGCGGCGCCGCGCCGCCGTCAAGGCGGCTTTCTTTTCTAAAAAATGTTTCGTCCGCGCCGGCCCGGCGGCGCCGATGGCGATGGCTTTTTCCGTCAGCCTTCGGTCGGCGTTGTCGGCACGAAGGTGCAGCCGGTACTCGGCCCGCGACGTAAACATGCGATAGGGTTCGGAAACGCCGCGCGTGATCAGGTCGTCCACCAGCACGCCGATATACGCTTCCGTGCGATCCAGGGTGAACGGCGCGCTTTCGGAAAGGCAAAGGGCGGCGTTAAACCCCGCCAGGATTCCCTGCGCCGCCGCTTCTTCATAGCCCGTCGTACCGTTGATTTGCCCGGCCAGAAAAAGCCGAGATATCCTTTTTGTTTCAAGGGTTTGCGTAAGCTCCCGGGGGTCGACGTAATCGTATTCGATGGCGTAGCCCGGCTTCAACATGCGCGCGCGTTCCAACCCCGGAATGGTTTTTAAAAACGCTTTCTGCACGTCCACCGGCAACGACGTCGAGATGCCGTTCGGATAAACCGTCGGGTCGTCGATCCCTTCCGGCTCCAAAAAAATTTGATGGCGCGTGCGATCGGCGAAGCGAACGATCTTGTCCTCGATCGACGGGCAATAGCGTGGGCCCTTGCTTTCGATCTTGCCGGAATAAATCGGCGAGCGATGCAGGTTCGAACGAATAAGCGCATGGCCCGCCGCCGTCGTGCCGGTGAGGTGGCAGCGCACCTGCGCCGTCGTAATCTTTTCCGTCAGCATCGAAAACGGTTCCGGCGGTACGTCGCCCAGCTGGGGCGTCAGCCCGGCCCAATCGATCGTACGCCCGTCCAGCCGCGGCGGCGTCCCGGTCTTGAGGCGGCCAAGGGCGAAGCCCGCCCGGGCCAGGGTCTTGGAAAGCCCAAGGGAGGGCGCCTCGCCCATGCGCCCCGCCGGCGTCGTTTCGGACCCAATATGGATGAGCCCACCCAGGAAGGTTCCCGTCGTCAGCACCACCGCCGCGGCCGAAATCCGCTCGCCATCGGCCGTCACCACACCCGTAACCCGTTGACCTGAAAGGGTTTCCGTAAGGCACATTTTCTCGACGGCGCCGGCCTTCAGGGTGAGGTTCGGGGTTTCCTTTAAAAGCAAGGCCATGGCCTGTTTGTACCGCGCCCGATCGGCCTGGGCGCGCGGCCCGCGCACGGCGGCGCCGCGGCTTCGGTTGAGCACGCGGAACTGGATCCCGGCGCGGTCGATGGCGCGGCCCATCAGCCCGTCCAGGGCGTCGATCTCGCGCACCAGATGGCCCTTGCCGATGCCGCCGATGGCCGGGTTGCACGACATCTCGCCGATGCTTTCCACCCGGTGGGTAAGCAGCAGCGTGCGCGCGCCGAGCCTGGCCGCAGCCGCCGCGGCCTCGGTCCCGGCATGGCCGCCGCCGACAACGATGACGTCGTAGTTTGCATCCTTCATGGCGGCAAACCTAGTCGCCGCCCCATTCCCTGTCAAAAAGGCTCTCGGGAAAAAGCGGGGCTATTTGCCGATGCAGAATTCGGCGAAAAGCCGGTCGAGCACGTCCTCGACGTCGACGCGCCCGGTCAGGCGGCCAAGGGCGCGCACGCCGAGGCGCAAATCCTCCGCCGCAAGCGCCGTTTCCGTCGCCGCCAAAAACCGCACCAGCGCCGCCGCGCAATCTTCGAGGGCGGCGCGGTGGCGAAGGCGGGTGAGGGGCGCGGGTTCGCTTCCGCCCATGCGCCCGGGAATTTCTTCGCCGATGCGCGCCAGCAACGCCGCCATGCCTTCGCCGGTTTTTGCCGAAACCGAAAGGGCGTGCGCGTCGCTCTTGGGCCCGCCAAGATCCGCCTTGGTAAAAAGAACCAGCGTCTTTTTGTCGATCAGGACGCTTGTCGCCGCGTCCCGATCGGGCCATGCCGTGCCGTCGAAAAGGGCAAGTTTCAAATCGGCGTCCGCCGCCCGCTTGCGGGCACGGGAAACGCCTTCGCGCTCGACCGCGGTGGCGCCGTCGCGAAGGCCGGCCGTGTCGGCGACCGTCACCGGCCAGCCGTTTAAATCCAGCGCAACTTCGATCACGTCGCGGGTCGTGCCGGGCGCGTCCGAAACGATGGCCACGTCGCGTTGCGCCAGCGCGTTCAAAAGCGTCGATTTGCCGGCGTTCGGCGCCCCCAGCAACACGATCCAAAACCCGTCCCGCAGGCGCTCGCCCCGATGGTCGTCGTCCAGATGGGCGCGAATTTCGCGCAAGGCCTGCGACGCGCCGTCCCGGCTTTCCTGCAAAATTTCCGGCGGCAATTCTTCGTCGGAAAAATCGATCGCCGCCTCGACACGGGCGAGCGCTTGCAACAAGGCTTCCCGCCAGGCTTCGGAACGCTTGTGTAGGGCGCCGCCAAGCTGGCGCAGCGCCTGACGCCGTTGCGCCGCCGTTTCGGCAGCCACGAGATCGGCAAGGCCTTCCACTTCGGTCAGGTCAAGCTTGCCGTTTTCAAAGGCGCGGCGCGTGAACTCGCCCGGCTCCGCGGCGCGCAAACCCTCGAGGCGCGAAAGGCTTTCCAGCACGCCGGAAACCACGGCGGGCCCGCCATGCAAGTGCAGTTCGGCGACCGCCTCGCCGGTAAAGCTCGCCGGTTTCGGAAACCAAAGCGCCAGCGCCGCGTCCAGGGCCTCGCCGGTTTCGGGGTCCTTCAGGCGGACGCGCGTGGCCCGCCGTGGTTCGGGCAGGGCCCCGCCGGAAAGGCGCGCAAGCGCCCAGCCCGCCTTCTCGCCGGAAAGGCGAAGGACGGCGATGCCGGCCCGGGCCTGGCCGCTTGCAAGGGCGAAGATTGTCTCTTCCCGCATCGAGATCTCTTGGGCAAGGGGTGGCGTTATGCGTCTTTCGCCGCGCGATCGAGGCGCAGGCGCGAAACGGGCTTGCCGTCCCGAAGATGCGCGAGCAAGATTTCCTCGGCGTCCTCCTTCGTCGGGCAGCGGTACCAAACCCCTTCCGGATAAACGACCAGAACCGGCCCCGTGGCGCAAACGTCCAGGCAGCCCGCCTTGTTGATCCGAATGTCGGCAAGGCCAAGCGCCTTCGCGCGGGTCTTCAAATGATCGCGGATGGCGGCGCCTCCCCTCGCGGCACAACAGCCGCGCGGGTCCGCGCCGTCCCGCTCGTTCACACAGACAAAAACATGTTTGCGGTACCGCATCGACAATGCCTCTTTGGGCGCAACCTAAGCCATGGGATAATGCCCGCAACGCCCGTCCCTTTCCACCACGTCCTGTAGTCCTATATGCCGCGCAACCTTCTCGATCTGGAAACGAGCCCCTACCTCCTTCAGCA
>JAJFGH010000069.1 GCA_021776275.1 Alphaproteobacteria bacterium
AGCGCCGCGCCGATCGCGCCCAAAAAGCTCAAGACCGGCGTGCCCAGCGCCATCGCCAGCATCATGGCGCCGATCGCCGAAACCGGCAGGTGCAGTAGCAGCGCCAGGACCGGGCTTGCCACCAATAGCGGCAGGCCCGTCGTCAGCCAATGGGCCAGGCATTTTGCCAGCACGACCCCTTCCAGCGGCACCGGCGCGACGGCAAGCAGTTCGAGGCTTCCATCTTCGTAATCCGTCTGAAAGAGACGCTCGAGCGAAAGCATGGCGGCCAGCAGGGCCATCACCCAAATGACGCCGGCGGCAATCCGCGCCAGCACCGCCGCCTCGGGCCCGACGCCGAAGGGAAAAAGAAGGGCGGCCAGCAGAAAGAACAGCACCGCCGCCGCGCTGTCGCTTGCCTGGCGGCAGGCGAGTTTCAATTCGCGGCGCAGAAGGGCGGGGAAGTGCTCCATGGCTAGCGCCTCTCCTCCCAGGTGACAACCAATTCAAGGATTTCGCCTTCCGGGGGCGCGTCGGCTCCATGGGTGGCGAGGACAACCATGCCGCCACCCGCGCGGTGCTGGGCGAGGCTTGCGCGCAACGCTTCCATCGCCTGGGCGTCGAGGGCGGCCTCCGGCTCGTCGAGCAGCCAGAGCGGCGCGTCCGTCGCCAGCAATCTGGCGAGGTTCAACCGCCGGCGTTGGCCGGCCGAAAGAAACCGCGCCGGAAGATCGGCGAGGCGGTCGAGCCCAAAGGCCTTCAGGGCCGCAGGCACCTTTTCCTCGGTCCCGTGAAGGGCCGCCCAAAAGGCGAGATTTTCCGTGACGCTTAAGCTTGCCTTGGTGGCGTTTGCGTGGCCGACAAAGCAAAGCCGGGCATGGTGGGCGTCCGGGTCGTCGGCGATGGCGGCGCCGTGCCAGCGGATCGCGCCGGCATGGGGCGTGCCGAGGCCCGCCATCAGACGCAACAGGCTGGTCTTGCCGCTGCCGTTGGGGCCTGCGAGCACGAGCGCGCCGCCTGCCTCGAGGGCGAAATCGAGCCCTTTGAAGACGAGACGTTCGCCGCGAAGGCAGGCAAGGTCTTGGCCGGTAAACGCCGACATGGACGCCCTTACTCTCGTTGTTTCGTTTGCATCCTAGCCGGGGCAAGAGGAAGGCGGGCAGGGAAGAAGGCCGCCGGCGCGGATTTTCCTAGCCTATCTGGGGGGGAAGCTCAAGGGCGGTCCGGGCCCGGGTTCGGGCCGCGCCTTTCGGTTTTTTGGCAGGCTTTCCGCGGGTTTTTTCGCATCTTTTGGCGTGGGGACGGCGGCAAAAAACCGTGCTAGGTTCGGCCCGCCGAAACCAAGGAGAAAGTTCATGCCCCCCATCGCATCCGACACGTTAAAAGCCAAGCGATCGCTCAAAATCGGGGGCAAGACCTACGATTATTACAGCCTGGAAGCGGCGGCGCCCCTCGGCGACGTTGCCCGGTTGCCTTTTTCGCTGAAAGTGCTGCTGGAAAACCTGCTGCGCTTTGAAGACGGCGAGACGGTCACGGTCGCGGACATCGAGGCCCTTGCGAAATGGACGGAAACCCGGACCGTCCAGCGGGAAATCGCCTTTCGTCCGGCGCGCGTGCTCATGCAGGATTTCACCGGCGTTCCCGCCGTCGTCGATTTGGCGGCGATGCGCGATGCCATGGTGGCAATGGGCGGAGACGCGAAACAGATCAACCCATTATCGCCGGTCGATCTCGTCATCGATCACTCCGTCACCGTCGATCAATATGGCAGCAAGGAAGCGTTTCAGGCGAACGTCGCGGGCGAGTTCGTCCGCAACCGCGAACGCTATAGTTTTCTTCGCTGGGGTCAGGACGCCTTCGACAATTTCCGCGTCGTGCCGCCCGGCACCGGCATTTGCCATCAGGTCAATCTCGAATATTTGGCGAAAGTCGTTTGGACGTCCGAGGGGCAAGGGGGAAACGCGCCAGTCGCTTACCCGGACACGCTGGTCGGTACGGACAGCCACACGGTCATGGTGAACGGCCTCGCCGTTCTCGGCTGGGGCGTCGGCGGCATCGAGGCGGAAGCGGCGATGTTGGGTCAGCCGATCTCGATGCTGATCCCGGACGTGGTCGGCTTCAAGCTGACCGGTGATTTGGCGGAAGGCGCCACGGCGACGGATTTGGTGCTTACGATCACCGAGCAGCTTCGGGCGAAAGGCGTCGTCGGCAAATTCGTCGAATTTTACGGCCCCGGCCTCGATCATTTGCCGCTGGCCGACCGCGCCACCGTTGCCAACATGGCGCCGGAATATGGCGCGACCTGCGGCTTCTTCCCCGTAGATGGGGAAACGCTCCGCTACATGCAGTTGACGGGGCGCACCGCAGAAGAGATCGAACGCGTCGAGCGTTACGCAAAAGCGCAGGGCATGTGGCGCGATCCCGCCAATCCGGATCCGGTCTTTACGGAGACCCTCGGCCTTGATCTTGGCGAGGTCGAGCCAAGCCTGGCCGGACCAAAGCGGCCCCAGGACCGCCTGCGGCTTTCCGACGTGCCGGCATCCTTCGACAAAACGCGCGGGGAGGCGGGCGTCGCCACCGTTCGGCGCGTTGCGGTCGATGGCACCGATTACGCGGTTTCCGATGGCGACGTCGTGATTGCCGCCATCACCAGCTGCACGAACACGTCGAACCCGGCCGTCATGCTTGCCGCCGGCTTGTTGGCGAAAAAGGCCCTTGAAAAGGGCCTTGCGGTCAAGCCATGGGTGAAGACGTCCCTTGCCCCCGGTTCCCAGGTCGTGACCGAATATCTCGAAGCCGCCGGCCTGCAGGCGCCCCTCGATCAGCTTGGGTTCAATCTGGTTGGCTATGGCTGCACGACCTGCATCGGCAATTCCGGACCGTTGACGCCACCGATTGCCGCCGCGGTCGAAAAAGGCGACCTGATCGCCACCAGCGTGCTTTCCGGGAACCGCAATTTCGAGGGCCGCGTCAACCCGCTGGTGAAGGCGAATTACCTGGCCTCGCCGCCATTGGTTGTGGCCTACGCGTTGGCCGGTTCCGTCACGGTCGATTTGAAACAGACGCCGATCGGCGAGGGCGATGACGGCCCCGTTTACCTGCGCGACATTTGGCCGACGAATGCCGAGATCCACGCCGTCGTCGAGAAGGTGCTGGGGCCGGAGATGTTCCGCAAACGCTATGGCAACGTCTTCGAAGGACCGGAGGAATGGCGCGCCGTTGAAGCGCCTGCCGGCGAAACCTATCAATGGGACGCCGCCAGCACCTATGTGAAACATCCGCCTTATTTCGAAGGGCTTGCCGAGACGCCTGCGGCCATCGGCGACATTTTGGGCGCGCGGCCCCTCGCCCTTCTTGGCGACAGCGTAACGACGGACCATATTTCGCCCGCCGGCGCCATCCAGGCGGCGTCGCCTGCCGGCGATTATTTGACCGAGCGCGGCGTCGCCCAGAACGATTTCAATTCCTATGGGGCGCGGCGCGGCAATCACGAAATCATGATGCGCGGCACATTCGCGAACATTCGGCTTCGAAACGAATTGGCGCCGGGCACGGAAGGCGGCGTGACGCGGCACATGCCGGATGGCGAAGAAATGTCCATTTATGACGCGGCGATGGCCTATGGACGCGAAGGCACGCCATTGGTTGTCGTGGGCGGAAAGGAATACGGCACCGGTTCTTCCCGCGACTGGGCGGCGAAGGGAACGCGGCTTCTTGGCGTGCTTGCCGTGATTACGGAAAGTTTCGAGCGTATCCATCGCTCAAACCTCGTCGGCATGGGCGTGCTGCCCCTTTGTTTTCCACAAGGCGTCACGCGCAAATCGTTGCAGCTGGACGGCAGCGAGACGTTCGACCTGGTCGGCTTAAGCGATGGGATCCGTCCCCGCATGGAAGTCGAATGCCGGATCACGCGCGCAAATGGAAAAAGCGAAACCCTGTCCCTGCTTTGCCGCATCGATACGGCGAACGAAGCGGAATATTTCAAGAGCGGCGGTATTCTTCACTACGTGCTGCGCCGCCTGGCCGGCTAAGCGTCTTTCGCCTTTTTCTTTTCAAGCCACATCAAAAGCGGCGGCAGGAACAGAAAGTCGGCCATCAGGGCAAGGGCGATGGTGAGTGCGGAAAGCAGGCCGAAGGTCACGTTCACCTGGAAGGTGGATAGGGAGAGCACAAGAAATCCGAGGATAAGGATAACGGACGTTGTCACCATCGCCTTTCCGACCGTCGAAAAGGCGTAGTGGACGGCATCCTCGGGGCTTAGTTTCAATTCCCGCATGGCGCGTTGATATTTGCTTAGAAAGTGAACCGAATCGTCAATGACGATGCCAAGGCAAATAGCCGCGACAATGGCGGCGGACACGTTGATCTGTCCGATGACGGCGCCCCAAAAGCCAAAGGCAAGAAGCATCGGCACCAGGTTTGGGATCATGCTCAGCGTGCCGATCGTGATGCTGCGCAGCGCAATCACAAGCGTCAGCCCGATCAGCAGAACCGCGATGGAGGTTCCAAGCAGCATGCTGCGAATGTTTCGTTCCGATATGTGGGCGAACATGATCGAGCCGCCGCTTCCCTCCGCCCACATGTAGCTGGGCGTGTTTTCCCGAAGCCACGCCTCGGATCGTGTGGCAAGATTTTTTAAGGCTTCGGTGTTCATGTTCTCCGTCGTGACGACGAAACGCATGGCGGAACGGTCGATGTTGATCTGGTTGTTGAGGTCAAGGCCGAAGGGCAGTGAAAGTTCGTAAAGCAAAAGATACTGTGCGGCGAGTTCGCGGCTTTCGGGCAGGCGGTACCATGCCGGGTCGTCGGCATGCATGTTCCGGTTAAGACGCTTGAAGGTGTCTGTCAGGGTGTTGACATGC
>JAJFGH010000070.1 GCA_021776275.1 Alphaproteobacteria bacterium
TGCCCGCGATGTCGAGGCGGGCACGCTTTCCCCGGAAACGGCGGAGGCGATGCGTGCGGAAATCGGCCGCCGGTTGATCGCGGCGGAAGAAAACGCGCCGAAGGCGCAATTTTACTTCGACCCCCTGCGGACGGCGGGCATCATCGTCCTAAGCGTCACCATCGGCGCCGTGATTCTGTACGCGCTTCAGGGTGCGCCGCTTCTTCCAAGCCGGCCCTTTCACGCCCAAAGCGCCACGGCGGATCCCAGGGGCGAGGTGGCGAGGCTGGCCGAAAAACTGGCAAAAAAAGTCGAGGCGGCGCCGGACAGCATGGAGGATTGGATTCGCCTGGGCGAGGCTTACCGTTTCCTTGGCCGCTATGGGGAAGCGGCGGACGCCGTTTCGGCCGCCGTCGGCCTTGCCGGCACGGCACGGCCGGACCTGCTTGCCACCTATGGCGAAAATCTGGTGTTGGCGGAAAATGGCAAGGTCACGCCGGAAGCAAAACGCGCCTTCGCTTCCGTTCTCGACTACGCGCCGAAGGACGTTTCGGCGCGCTATTACCTTGGCCTGGCCGACATGCAGGCAACCGATTTCGCCGCGGCGATGGGGCGCTGGCAGGATTTGCTGAAGGATTTGCCGGCGGACCACCCCTTGCGCGCGCCGCTGCAAGACCAGATCAACTGGCTCGAAGAAAAGCGGTCGGGCGAAGCGGCGGAATAATTCCGCGCGGCGATCTAGACCAGGTCTTTGCGCAGATCCGCCCGGGCGGTCGGATGAAAATCGAAGGGACCGGGGAAGGGATTGATCTGCACCATGTGGCTGATGATCCCGTCTTCCGGATCGAAGAGATGCAGCAGGAAGCCGGGCGGCTCCAGCGTGTAGCCCGTCAAGGGCTCCTCAAAATCGAGGTGAAGCTGATGAGCCGTGCTGGGGGAAACGCTGGCGATGGCGTGTTCCCAGCGCACCTGGATTGGCCGATGCACATGGCCGCAGGCGACGCGCTCGACCTGGGGGTGATCGGCAAGAAGGGCGCGCAATTTGTCACCATTCCTACAATTCAGCGCGTCCATCTCCCGCATCCAGGTGCGGAACGGCGGGTGGTGCATGAAAAGAAGGGTTGGCTTGTCGGGTGCCTCGGCCAGCCGCGCCGCAAGCCAGCTTAAGCGTTCGTCGCAAAGCAGGCCTTTGTCATCGCCGATGGTCGTCGAGTCCAGGCCGATCAGGCGCAGCGGATAATCTTCCACCACGTAGTGAAGAAAGCCGGTCTCCGGCAAATAGGGGTGGCGCGAACGCAGAGTCTCGCGAAGGTTGTCACGGTGATCGTGATTGCCGGGAATCAGATAATGGGGAATTTCCAGCGGCGCAAGCGTTTCGGCAAGCAATTCATATTCGTCCGGCCGGCCGCAATCCACCAGATCGCCCGTCACGATGACGGCGTCGGGCCGGGGCTTGAGGCCGTTCAACCGGGCGACGGCGTTTTTCAGCATTTGCACCGGCTCGAACTGAAAATGCGACGGCAGGTTCGGCGACCGCACATGCAAATCGGTAATCTGGGCCAAAATCATCGGCAACTCTGCTTTCACGTAAAAACCTTCTGGGAAACGGGACTCTAGCTAGCTTTTATGGCCATTTAAAGGTGGGATAAATCCCTAAAAAAACAAGGGAAAAGGCCGCGTTTCCGCCTTAGGGCCGGGCCGGCGAAGACGGGGCAAAATCCCCGGTTTCGGCATCGCGGATCAACAGGCTGCCGGTGGCAACATCGAAATAGGCGCCATGGAGATGCAGGCTTGCGGCTTCGACCCGGCGGCGGACGCCCGCGAAGGTCTGGAGATTTTCCAGGCTTTGCGCGATCGCCGCGCGTTCGAGCTTTGCGCAATAGGCATCGTCCGGCTTGCCCTTCGGCGCGCCCAGCTTCTCGGCGGCCGGCACCAGGACCGACGTCCACTTGCCGATGAAATCCCCGTCCGAAAGCGGCGCGGATTTTTCGGCGAAGGCGCGAATGCCGCCGCAGCGCGCATGGCCAAGCACGACGATGTGCTTCACGCCCAACCCTTCGACCGCGAATTCAAGCGCCGCGCTGGTGCCGTGGAATTGACCGTTGATTTCAAAAGGCGGCACGAGATTGGCGACGTTGCGCACCACGAATATTTCGCCCGGCTCTGCGTCGAAAATCACTTCCGGCGCCACGCGGGAATCGCAACAGCCGATCAGCAGAATTTCCGGACGCTGCCCGCGTTCCGCCAACGCCTCGTAATGCTCGCGCTCATGGGCAAACCGGCCGTCCAGAAAATTCGCATAGCCGTCGATTAGCCGGCTGGGGAACATGCGGCACTCCCTCTTGATACAGATCCGCCGAGTGCGCCGGCAGGAAAATGGTGGAGCCGAGGGGAGTCGAACCCCTGACCTTCGCATTGCGAACGCGACGCTCTCCCAACTGAGCTACGGCCCCAAAGTGGCGGGAGTGTGTTCCCTGCTCCCGCCCGCTGTCAAGACTTGCGAGCCAGCCTTGCTGGTCGGGGACGCTAGCCCGAAATCCTTGCAAACGCCTTAAAAAATTAAGGCCCGCGGCCGCACGTCCCCTGCCGGCATGGCTTGCGCCGGAAGCCCCCTAGAGGGTAGGGTTTGCCAGGCTTCTCTTTCCAAGGTTGTTCGTGCACGCGATGTATTCCGTTCTTCTTCTCCTCGATTCCGTCATCACCATCTATATCTGGCTTCTGATCGCCTCGGTGATCTTGAGCTGGCTGGTTGCCTTCAACATCGTCAACAGCAGCAACCGCATCGTATACGTGATTGGCGATTTTCTTTACCGCATCACCGAACCGGCGCTGCGCCCCCTTCGGCGATTTCTGCCGTCCCTGGGCGGCATCGACGTTTCGCCGGTGGTTGTGATCCTGGTCTTGGTTTTCCTTCGGAATCTGCTGTTCGAATATCTTGGCTGACGCAAAGATCATCGACGGAAAGGCCTTTGCGGCAACGCTGCGCGCCGAGATCGGACGCAAGGTCGCGGCGCTGAAGAAAAGCGGCGGGCCGACGCCGGGCCTTGCCGTCGTGCTCGTCGGCGAAGACCCCGCCAGCCAGATCTATACCCGCAACAAGGCAAAACAAACCCTCGAAGCGGGCATGCAGTCCTTCAAGCATGACCTGCCCGCCGAAACCAGCCAGGCCGAGGTGCTGGCGCTGGTGGATCGGCTCAACCACGACCCGGCCGTTCACGGCATCCTCGTGCAATTGCCGCTGCCGCCCCAAATCGATTCAAACGCCGTCATCGACGCCATCGATCCGGCGAAGGACGTAGACGGCTTCAACGCCGTCAACGTCGGCCGTCTGGTCACCGGCGGGGTCGGCATGGTTCCCTGCACGCCCCTTGGCTGCCTCATGCTGTTGAAGGACGCCCTTGGCGATCTAAAGGGAAAACGCGCGGTGGTGCTGGGACGTTCGAACATCGTCGGCAAGCCGATGGCGTTTCTTTTGCTGCGCGAACATTGCACGGTAACTCTGGCCCATTCCCGCACGGCCGATCTGGCGGACGAATGCCGCCGCGCGGATATCCTGATCGCCGCCACCGGCCAGCCGCAGATGGTCCGCGGCGATTGGATCCGGAAGGGCGCCACCGTCATCGACGTCGGCATCAACCGCGTTCCGGGCGAAAACGGGAAAATGAAATTGGTTGGCGACGTGGCGTTCGACGAAGCCTGCGCGGTGGCGGGCGCCATCACGCCGGTGCCGGGCGGCGTCGGGCCGATGACCATCGCCTGCCTGCTGCAAAACGCCTTTACCGCCGCCTGCCGCCAGACCGGTCACGACCCGGAAAGCTTTTAGAGCCCCGGCGCGATCACGCGCCTAATCCCGCTTCTTCGCCGCCAGCCGCAACCGCAACGCGTTCAATTTGATGAAGCCTTCCGCGTCGCGCTGGTCGAACACCTCGTCCGCCTCGAAGGTTGCGATCTCGGGATCGTACAGCCCCAAAGCCGACCGCCTGCCAACGACGCTTGCCGAACCTTTGTAAAGCTTCAGCCGCACTTCGCCGGTGACGTTCTTCTGGCTTTCGTCAACCAGCGCCTGCAGCATCTCGCGCTCGGGCGCAAACCAAAAGCCGTTATAGACAAGCTCGGCATAGCGCGGCATCAACTCGTCCTTCAAATGCGCGGCCTCCCTGTCGAGGGTCAGGCTTTCCATCGCCCGATGCGCGGCATAGAGCAACGTGCCGCCCGGCGTTTCATAAACGCCCCGCGACTTCATGCCGACGAAGCGGTTCTCAACAATGTCGGCCCGCCCGATCCCATGGGCGCCGGCAAGGGCGTTCAGCCGTTCAAACAATTTTGCCGGGCTTAGCGCGTCGCCATCGATGGCGACCGGGTCGCCGGCCGAAAACGCAATCTCGACATAAGCGGGTTTGTCCGGCGCCGCCTCCGGCGCGACGGTGCGCGTAAACATGCTCTCGTCCGGCTCGGCCCAGGGGTCCTCCAGCATCTTGCCCTCATAGGAAATGTGCAGAAGATTCGCGTCCATCGAATAGGGCGGCTCGCCCTTCTTGTCCTTTTGCACGGCAATGCCGTTGCTTTCCGCATATTCGACAAGCTTCGTCCGCGAATCCAAATCCCATTCCCGCCAAGGCGCGACGACGTGGATATCCGGGTTGAGCGCGTAATAGGCAAGCTCGAAGCGCACCTGATCGTTGCCCTTTCCCGTCGCCCCATGGACGACGGCATCGGCGCCGGTTTTGGCGGCAATTTCGATTTGGCGCTTGGCGATCAACGGCCGTGCGATCGACGTGCCGAGCAGATAGACGCCTTCGTAAAGAGCGTTCGCCCGGAACATCGGGAAGACATAGTCGCGGACGAATTCTTCCCGAAGATCTTCGATGAAGATCTCCTTGACGCCCATTGCCTCGGCCTTCGCCCTCGCGTCCGCAAGCTCTTCTCCCTGACCGAGATCGGCCGTGAACGTCACGACCTCGCAGCCGTAATTGTCCTTTAGCCAGCGCAGGATGACCGAGGTATCCAGCCCGCCGGAATAGGCCAGAACCGCCTTGTTTACCTTCCTAGGCATCGCCCGAATTCCTTTCCCGAACGGCGGCCGGCGTTTTGGGCAAACGCTGGCTCTCCGATTTCAACTGGCCGCAGGCCGCCAGAATATCCTGCCCCCGGGCCACGCGCACCGGCGAAGCATACCCCGCCCGGTTCACGACGTCTGCAAAGGCCCGGATCGCCTCCCGGCTTGCGCATGCGTATGGCGCCCCCGGCCAGGGATTGAAGGGGATCAGATTGACCTTGGCCGGAATTCCTTCGATCAGTTTCACCAAACGGCGCGCATCGACAAGCGAATCGTTCACCCCCTTCAACATGACATATTCGAAGGTAATGCGCCGCGAATTTGCCGCACGCGGATACGCCCGGCACGCTGCCAGCAATTCCGCAATCGGGTATTTCCGGTTGAGCGGCACGATCTCGTCGCGCACATCGTCCGTCGTGGCGTGCAGCGAAATCGCCAGATTCACATCCAATTCATGGCCAGCGCGCGCGATCATCGGCACGACGCCCGCCGTGGAAAGCGTGACCCGCCGTTTCGACAGCGCAATGCCGTCCCCGTCCGTCAAGATACGAATGGCGGCGGCAACGTTTTCGTAATTGTAAAGCGGCTCGCCCATGCCCATGAAGACGACGTTGGAAATACGGCGCGCTTCCTTCGGGCTTGGCCATTCCGAAAAATGGTCGCGGGCAATCAGCATCTGGCCGACGATTTCCGCAGGGGTCAGATTGCGAACCAGCCTTTGGGTGCCCGTGTGGCAAAACCGGCAGTTGAGCGTGCAGCCGATTTGCGACGAGATGCAAAGCGTGCCGCGGTCCTTCTCCGGGATGTGGACGGTTTCCGCTTCGCCGCCATCGGCGAAGCCAAGCAGCCATTTCTGCGTCCCGTCCGCCGAGACCTGAAGCTGGTGAACGTCCGGCCGGCTCACCCGGCAGCTTTCCGCAAGCTTCTCTCGAAGCGCCTTGTTGAACGTCGTCATTGCCGGGAAGCGCGTCGCGCCCTGGTAATAGATCCAGTGCCAAAGCTGCTTCACCCGGTAGGGCGTTTCCCCAAGGTCCGCGAAAAACGCCGCCAGCGCCTCGCGATCCAGACCGACGAGATCAAGCGGTGCCGTCGCCGCGTACACGGGCGGCGCAGCCTCCGGGAGGTCCATTCCACTTTCCATAATGGTTCGTGTGATAGCGGCGGAAGCGCCGGAAACGCAACGCTTTTCCTTCGCCGGTGCCTTTATTCGATGCCGCAGGCGAGGTTAATGGCCCGCCGAGATGCCGTGAAACCCGCCAGCGAGTAGGTGTCCTTCGTTTTTGTGCCGCGTTTTGACATGCCGAGGACGACCATGCGGGACCCCTTCTGCATGGCGGCAACGAAGGCCTGATCCATCTTCGCATCCTGGGCCCAGGCCGTGTCGCCTTCGGTGAAAAGCTTGAACGTGGTCTCGCCGTCAATGGTGGCGGTCACCTCGGCGTCGGCCTTGAAAGCATAGCCCGCCTGAAAGCTCACGACGTCGCGGGTCTTCGTGGCAGGCCGATGGGTAATCAGGACAAAGACCTCGCCGCGACGGGTGTAATCGCCTTCTTCCCTGGTGGGAGAAGAGGCGATGTAGCAGACCTTCGCGCCGGCTTCCGTATAGTAATAGGCGTCCCAACGCTTGAACGCGCCAAGGGATTTGATCTCGCCTGCCAAGGCAGCCCCGGAAAACAACAGCCCCGCCGCCAGAAAAAGGCACGCCCATGGGAAAGGCCGCATGGATGGGCCTGGGGTTTTTTTCCCCTGGATCGCGTAAAAACCTCTCATTGCCTTTCTTCGCCTCGCCGCTTCCGCTATGAAGGCTTCCCGGCATCGGCGCCGGGGAACCGTTAGTGTCATACGGGATCGGGTCGGGAAAACCAAGATGCAAGCCATCCTTTGTCGCGAATGGGGCGCACCGGAAACGCTTCGCCTCGAAGATGTCGCCACCCCGGCGCTGACGGCCCACGGCGTGCGCATCCGCGTGGCCGCCGCCGCGATCAATTTCGCCGATTTGCTGATGGTCGCCGGGAAATATCAGGAAAAACCCGCCTTCCCCTTCACCCCAGGCCTCGAAATTGCGGGCACCGTGGTGGAATGGGGCGACGCGGTGCAAGGCTTTGCCAAGGGCCAGCGGGTCATGGCCGTCGTCGAACATGGGGGCTATGCCGAAGAAGCCGTCACCGACGCCGCCGCCGTCTTCCCGATCCCCGATCGCCTCGATTTTGCTGCCGCGGCCGGGTTTCCCGTCGCCTATGGCACTTCCCACGGCGCCCTTGCCTGGCGGGCGGCGCTGCAGCCGGGCGAGACGTTGCTGGTCCATGGGGCCGCGGGCGGCGTCGGACTAACGGCGGTCGAGATCGGCAAGGCGATGGGGGCGCGCGTCATCGCCACCGCTTCCACGGCGGAAAAGCTGCAACTGGCGGCGGCCCATGGCGCCGATCACGGGATCTGCTCGCGCGACGAGGACGTGCGCACCCGCGTCAAGGAACTCACCGATGGGGCGGGCGCCAACGTCGTTTACGACCCCGTCGGCGGCGCGCTGTTCGAGGCCTCCCTGCGGGCGACCGCCTGGGGCGGGCGCATCCTTATCATCGGCTTTGCCAGTGGCGACGTGCCCCAAATCCCTGCGAATTTGCTGCTCGTCAAGAACGTCGCCGCCCATGGCTATGCCTGGGGAAGCTACATCAAGCGGGAGCCGGCGCGCGTCCGGGACTCCTTCGCCACGCTGCTTCGCTGGTGGGAGGAAGGCAAGCTGAAGCCC
>JAJFGH010000008.1 GCA_021776275.1 Alphaproteobacteria bacterium
TCGATCTCGTGCCGCATCAGGCGAAGGAGCGGAACGAGCGTGCCGTGCTCTCGAATTCCTTAGGCTTCGGCGGAACGAATGCGTCGCTTGTCTTTACGGCGGCGCCCTAAGCGGGCGCAAGGCCCGTGGGGCGGTCCATGCTCCGGCTAGGGCTTGTTTTTCTTATTCTGATGATGGCGCTGGGCGGCATTGCCGCTTACGGCGTCGATCGTTTTCACCAGCCCGGCCTTCAAGGCGCATCGGTCACGCTTGTGATGCCCCGCGGCGAGGGGGTGGGGGCCATGACGCGGCGCCTCGAAGCGGCGGGGACGCTTGAAAACGGATTTCTTTTTCGTCTCGGCGTCCGGCTAAGCGGCAACGACCGCGCGCTGAAGGCGGGCGAATATGTCTTCCCGCCCTTCGCCTCGCCCGCCGAGGTGATGACGATCCTCATCGAAGGCGCCACGGTGCAGCGCAGGCTTACGGTGGCGGAGGGGCTGACGACGGCCCAGGTGCTGGCGCTTTTGAAAGCGGCGGAGGGGCTGGAAGGCGAGGTAGCGGAGGCGCCGGCAGAAGGGGCGCTCTTGCCGGAAACCTACGCCTTTAGCTGGGGGGATACGAAAGCCGCCCTGATCGCGCGCATGCGCGGCGCCATGGCGGCAACCCTTGCGGAGCTCTGGAGCAGGCGGGCGGCCGGGCTGCCGCTTGCCACGCCCGAGGACGCGCTGGTCCTGGCCTCGTTGGTTGAGAAGGAGACGGCGCTGGCCGAGGAGCGCCCGCGTGTCGCGGCGGTTTTTCTCAACCGGCTGAAACGCGGTATGCGCTTGCAATCGGACCCCACCGTCGTTTACGCGCTGGCGCGGCGGAAAGGAAATCTTGAGCAGCCCCTGGACCGGCTGTTGACGCGGGCGGATCTCGAAATCAAGGATACCTATAACACCTACCACGCGCGTGGTTTGCCGCCCGGCCCGATCGCCAATCCCGGCCGCGCCGCCATCGAAGCTGTGCTGCAGCCCCTGGTAACGGACGAACTTTATTTTGTCGCCGATGGCAGCGGTGGCCACGCATTTGCACGCAGTTTGAAGGAGCACCGGCGAAACGTTCGCCGCTTGCGCCGTCTTCGCAAGAAATAGGCATAAAAAACGGCCATGAAGGAACCCTTCATGGCCGTTTGTTCGTTCGGAACGGAAATCCGTCTTACGACATGACGAGGATCGGCTTGATCGCCGTGCCTTTCTCCGAATCCGCTACCGCTTCGTTGATATCGGCAAGCTTGTATTTCTTCATCAATTTGTCGATCGGGAAGCGCCCCTGCATGAAAAGATCGACCATTCTGGGAATGAAGATATCGGGCACGCTGTCGCCTTCGATGATGCCGCGAACGGAGCGTCCGAACATGATGCTGTTCATGTCGAGGGAGGCTTCCGTGCCAAGCGGCGCGGCGCCGATCAGGCCGCAGACGCCGCGAAGGGTCAAGCAATCAACGGCTTGGCGAAGCACCGCCGGCAAGGCCGTCGTTTCAAGCGAGTAATTGGTGCCGGAGCCCGTGATTTTCTGGATCTCCTCGACCGGGTTGCCGCTGGACGCGTCAATCGTATGGGTTGCGCCCAATTCCTTCGCAAGTTTCAGCCGGCCCGGTTTGACATCGACGGCGATGATCGTCGTGCACCCGACGACGACGGCCGCCATGATCGCGCTGAGGCCGACGCCACCGGCGCCGAAGACGGCAATGCTGGAGCCCGCGCGCGGATGGAGCGAATTCATCACGCCGCCGGCGCCCGTCTGGATGCCGCAGCCAAGAGGCCCAAGCAGTTCCAAGGGGGCATCTTTCCGGACTTTCACGACGTTGCGTTCCGTCGCAATGGCATGATCGCCAAAAGAGGATTGGCTGAAGAAATAGCCGTGGATGAGCTCGTCCCCTTTTTTCATCGTGCCGGACCCATCGCCTGGGCGGGCGCCGCCGAAATTGTAGCCGAAGAGTTCGTGGCAATAGCCGGGCTCGCCTTCCTGGCAGCTTGGGCAGGCGCCACAAAAATTGAAGGTCAGGACGACGTGGTCGCCGGGGACAACTTTCGTAATGTTTTTCCCGACTTTCTCGACGACGCCGGAACCCTCATGGCCAGGGACGAAGGGCAGGGGAACCGGGTAATATTGATCCCGGCAAACAATGTCGGTGTGGCACATGCCGGCAGCGACGACCCGTACGAGTATTTCGTTGTCCCGGATGTTCTCATCAAGCTGGATTTTTTCAACCGTGAAGGGCTTGTTGGGCTCGCGCGCGATAGCAGCGGTGATTTCCATTGAATTTCCTCTCCTGAACGACAGTTTTTTTAAGACGGTCGTTTTTTTAAGATGGCCGTTTTTTTCAAGATGGTCGTTGTCCGGCGCATCGGGTTTTTCCGGCGCATCTGATTTCTTTGATGCCAAGTCTATCCCTTGGGGCGATCATGCGTCTTCCTGCCAGGGTCTGCAACCGGAAAATCGGCAGGATTTCAGGCGATTTCAGGCGATTTTAACCATGGATCCCGTTTCCCTCCGATCGGCATGAATCCCTTGCCGACGCGCGAGATTACCGATATGTAGCCGCCATGGAGAAGTCAGAAATTCCACGTCGTGGCTTGATGCTGGTGCTTTCCTCGCCTTCCGGGGCGGGGAAGACAACCATCGCGCGCGCGCTGTTGCAGCGCGATCCGATGCTCACCATGTCCATTTCCTGTACGACACGGGCAAAGCGCCCGGGCGAGATCGATGGCAAGGATTACCGCTTTGTCGACAAAGCGGTCTTTGCCAAAATGGTCGCGGCGGATGGTTTTCTTGAACATGCCGAGGTTTTTGGCAATGCCTACGGCACGCCGAAG
>JAJFGH010000071.1 GCA_021776275.1 Alphaproteobacteria bacterium
AAACCGCGCCGCCGCCGAAGCGGGCACCGCCCTTCTTGACCCGCCCTCGGCAGAGGACGAATAAGGCCGCACGCTAAAGGCCTTCGCCGCAGCCCTCGCCTTTGCCGCTTGCCTTCGGAAAATCGGCCGCCGGCACCCCGGCATCCACCAAGCGCTTTTCAAAAACCGCCCGCCAGCCTGGGGACAGCGCCGGCAGGTGCAGGGCCAGCATGGCGCCTTCCAGATCGGCCTTTTCCTGAAACATCAGACGCGCGATGGCCCGCACGCTCACACGCGGAAGCCCCGCCTCGATGCAGAGAACGGGGTCTTCCGCCCCTACCTCGCCCGTCTCAAGGACACGGGCATAAAAGCCCGTGCGCCCGGAAGCAAGAAAGCGTTTTGGAAAGGCCTCAAGCCCCATCTTCATGGCAAGCTTGAAGCATGGCACACGGGGCTGGGTAACCTCGATGACGGCACTTCCAATCCGGAATTGGTCGCCGATATGGATGCCGTCTTCGGGCATGCCCTCGACGGTGAAATTTTCGCCGAATTGCCCGAACGCAAAATCCTCGCGCCCAAGCTCGCGCGCCCAATCGGCGTAATGCTCGAATGGATAGGCATAAACCGCCTTGCACGCGCCGCCGTGATTTTTGCGATCGGCCTGGCCGTCCCCTTCGAGGTTTTGCCCATGCAGCGCCACCCGGCCTTCGACGGAACGCTTGAAAATGCCGGTCGTGACGGTTTTTCCAAGATATTCGACTACCTTCGGCTCCGAAAGATTGACGGAAAGGAGCTTCATGGAATGCCTCATGGTCTGCCGGTCGCCGCTCTCCATTCGGCCCGCCCCTTGCCAAAAAGGCAAGCTTTGCTAAGGCCCAAGCGCCGTTTTAAAGATTCTTTAAGCATAATGCCCCCAGGATACGCCCAAGGAAAGCCGCTCGGCCTTCCAGGAAGTCAGGGAAAAGCCAAATTGAGCGATCCGTTCGATCAAAATTCGCCCGACGCCCGCGAAGTCGCCGTCGCGATCCAATACGACAAGGAAAAGGACCGCGCCCCGAAAATTGCCGCAAGCGGCAAAGGGGCCCTCGCCGAGCGCATCCTGGAAATCGCCTTCCTAAGCGGGGTGAAAGTCCGCAAGGACGAGGATCTGGCCGAACTTCTGTCGGCGCTTGAAATCGGCAAGGAGATTCCCATCGAAGCCTTTACCGCCATTGCCGAAATCCTTTCCTATGTCTACCGCACCAATTCGGCCAATCCGACAATGGAGAAACGCCCATGACCGACGCGGACAGCGGCGAGCTGCAGGAGGCCATCGGCTATATCCAGGCCGCGCGCCATGCCCTTGAGGAAGGGGGCGGCATCGACCTCAAACCGCTTGAGCAGAAGATCAATCATTTCTGCAAATCTCTTGGCGAACTTCCGCCGGAACAGCGCGACGCCATGAAGCAAAAGGCCATTGCGCTGATCGACGACCTCGATCATCTGGCGGAAGATCTGCGTTCGCAATATTCCGAATTAAGCGAGCGGCTCAACAAGATGAGCACCCATCACCGCGCCCTCAACGCCTATGGAAAACAACCGGCCGACAAGGAATAGGCGAAGCTCGCCCGAAGCCACGATGGATATTTCGCAATATTTTCGTTTTTTTCTTGCCCTCGCCTTTGTGCTGGGGTTGATCGGGCTGGTCGGCTGGGCCGTGCGCCGCTTTGGCCTTGGCAGCCGGACACCCACCACCCGCAACCGCGACCGCCGGCTTGGCGTGATTGAAATTCTGCCGGTGGATGGGCGTCACCGATTGGTGCTTTTGCGCCGGGACGACCGGGAACACCTTGTTCTGCTGAACACCGGACAAGGCGCGGATTTGTTGATTGAAGCCGGCAACCCTGTCCGCGAGCGGCCGGACACCGAGACCGGCGCATCCAAGGCATGAGGAAAAGCCTGAAAATGGGGCGCGGCCTGGCCGTCGGCCTCCTTGCGCTTGGCCTTGGCGCCTTCGCGGCGCCGGCCATGGCCCAGGGCCTGACGATGGACTTCGGCGAGGGCGGGTCCGCCACGGCGCGCCTTCTTCAGCTCATCGCGCTGTTGACCGTCCTCAGCCTGGCGCCGTCTATTCTTGTCATGGTGACGTCCTTTACCCGGATCGTCATCGTGCTTTCCTTCGTCCGAAGCGCGATGGGCCTGCAACAAACGCCTCCGAACGCCGTTTTGATCAGCTTGGCGCTTTTTCTAACCGCCTTCATCATGGCGCCCACCCTGGAGGTGGCGTATCGCGATGGCCTTCTGCCGCTGATCGAAGAGCAGGTGACGGAAGAAGAAGCCTTCGAACGCACGACGGCACCGCTTCATGCGTTCATGATGGAGCATGTCCGCGAGGAGGATCTGGCCCTTTTCATGGACATTGCGAAGCTGGATGCCGTCGAACAGCCTGAGGCGACACCGCTTCGGGTACTGATCCCGGCCTTTATGATCAGCGAGCTTCGCCGTGCGTTTGAAATCGGCTTTCTGATTTTTATTCCGTTCCTGATCATTGACCTTGTGGTCGCATCCATCTTGATGTCGATGGGTATGATGATGCTGCCGCCGATCATGATCTCGCTTCCCTTCAAGGTAATCTTCTTCGTCCTGGTGGACGGGTGGCACCTGGTCGCCGGAAGCCTGATCAAAAGCTTCGGTTAAGTCTGGGGACCGATTGCCGCGGCTAGTTGAGGGCGCTTAGGCCCTTTTCCTTCAGCTGCTGACGATAGCTTGTCATGAAGGCCTGAAAGTTGTCGACGTCCGCGATCTCGCTTGCAAGCTCTACAAAATCTTCGCTCGTGTGCTCCGCTTCCGGCGAGATCACCCGGAACATGTTCCCATAGGCGCTGGACGCCATGCGCGGGCCGAAGCGTTCATGCAGCGCTTTCAACCCATCCATATCGCCGCTCAGCGAAAGGGCCACCGCCCAGCTTAGGATGAACTTCAAATCCCGGTCTTCGAGAACCGTCTCCGGCTGAGGATCGCCTATAAGCTGCGCAAAGATTTCTGCGGCGCTTCCCCAAGCCTGCGTCCGTTGATAGATATCGATTCGCAGCAGATTGGCTTCGTAGCTCGTGTCTTTATTTAGAAGCTCGAGCGCCTGATCCGTCTTTCCGACCTCGGCCAGGCCACGAATGGTCAAATGAAGGCGCTGCCGGGCCAGGTCTTCCGAAACCGGGTACATGCTGGTTTTCCGCAAAGCCTGCAAGGCGCCTTCCGGATCGTGGTTGAGAAGCTGAACCAGGGCAAGCCGCGTGGCTACGCGTGCCTTTTCTTTTCCGGAAAGGCGATATTCCACCTGATAGTCGAGAAGCTTCACCGCACGCCCAAGAAGATCGGCGCTTACAAGACGGTCCGCCAGAATTTCGATCATGCGATCGCCGTCTTCCCCGACGGGCGTTAGTTCGCGAAAGGCGTTATAGAGTGCAAGCGCCTTCACCAGCGGCATCTTGGTCGCCTCCCCCCCAAGATAGAGCGTCGTAAAGACGTTCGTCATTTCCAGGGCGATTTCCTGCTTTCGTTCCTCGCCATCGAAATAGGTGATCAGCTGCTTCAGCGCGGTCAGGCCGCTCTGGTATTTTTTCTCCTCAAGGTAAAGCTTCCCCAATTTATGGAGAAGGTTGAACTCAAACTCACCGCCCCGCCAGGCAAAGCGCAGCTTTTCAAGCTGATCGATGGCTTCGGCGGGATCGATTTCTCCTTGTTTTAGTTTCAGCAGCGCCCGATCGAACGCGGCGCGCGCGCCACTTTCCCGGTCTTCCCCGCCGGCAACGCGATCCCAAAGAAGGATGGCGCCGTCGGCATCCCGCCGGGCCAAGTGGATGCGCCCATCGAGATATTCGACATGGTTGAATTCCATCGCCCGCAGATCCAGCACCCGCAGCCCACGGAGCCTGGCGTCGGCGAGATCGAGATTGCCGACCCTATAGGCCGCTTCCGCAGCCAAAAGGTTTAGCTGCACGTGCAGCGAATGGGGGTAGCGCCCGAAAAACGTGTCTGCCCCGTCAAATCCCCTTGCGGCCTGTGTCCAGTTCGCGTCCTTTGCGGCAAGAGCCGCCCGCCAAAGGGTGATTTCCGCATCGCCATCCAGGCTGGGGTGATTGAGGTTCTCTTTCGCTTCCGAATAGGCGCCCTTCTGGAAAAAGGCCGCGCCACGCATGGCACGGAAATTCATGTCCTCTGCCGCCTCGGGGGATTTTTCTTCAATGCGCGCCAGGATGGCAAGCGCCTCCGGCATTCTTTCATTCGCGAAATAGAAGCGGGCGAGGCGCATCCGCACATCGTTGAGTTGCTTCTCACCGGCAACGGCAAGTGCCTGGCGAAGGCGCAGTTCCGTATCGATAAAGGTCTCTTCGGGCACGCCGCGCCATGCATCAAAGTCAAAGATACGAACGCTTGCCAGGAGCGCATCCGATACGGATTGCACATCCTTCGGATCACCCGGACTTGAAATGCGAAGCGTTTTCGGCCCGAAAACCCGCACGCCACGGGTGGTTGATTCGACCTTGAGCAAATCCTTATGAGGCTTGAGAACGATGCCCTGGGCCGACGCAAGCAACGCAAAATCGACATATTCCCGCGCAATTTCGATGCCTTTATTCGCAATGGCAACCGGCGCGACAAGCAATTCGTCGCCAACTTCCGGATCCAGGACACGAATGACCTCTTCCGCGCTATCCGTACGCAACAGCAGTTCAAGCCCCTCGTCTGCGTTCGCGAGCGTTTGCACCGAAATTTCTACCAAGGGCGGCATGGCTTCCGGACGGATATCCACGGCCCAGGCGTTGCCGCCGCGGCGAAGCGTCGGATGGAGACCGGGAACCGGTCCAATGCGAATCACCGTGCCCTTCTGGGACGGCACATGCATCGCGTTCTTTAAAAGCCCTTTTTCCTTGGCCAAGACGTCATCCAGAACGAAGTTCCGGAAACGATCGAAGACAATCCAGATATAACCGGCCCGCGCAAATGCGGCGACGCCGGCCGGGCGGTCCCAATCGAAGACCAGACTAACCGCGTTGCCATTGCGCTCCGTGCGCACCGGGATCAGCGCCTCGCCCACTGGCACTTTCGCCAATTGCACCGGCCGGCTGGGCGCCAGTTTCAAATTCACCGGCTTCGGCAATGTCGCCGCCGTTTTCTTCGGCTGCGGACGCAGCGGCTTTTTCGCCTGTTTCGAGGAAGGCTTCAGGAAATCGACGACAATTCTTGGACCATCCCGAAAATGGCGCAATTTCGTCTTTGCCGTATGCACGAGAAGGACTTGCGTTTTTTCTCCGCGGTCTCTCGCATCAATCGCGCGAATATATTTCGGAAGCGCCTTTTTCAGCTCGCCCAGATCCAGCGCGGCCTGGCGCTGAAACCGGATCGTTACCTTCTTCCCTTTTGCATCCACCCGATAGGCAACGCGGCTGGACCAATCGAAAACAAGGCGCGTATAGGCCGCATGTTCTCCCACCCGCACCCGCACTTTCTCGGCCGGGATGGCCTTGGGCGGGGCGGCCGTCTTGGCCGACGGCATCAGCAGATCGAAGACGGGATTGCCGGCATCGACGAAGCGGCGAAGGCTATAATTCCCCTTTAATTTCAGTATGATGTGCTTACCGCCTGCCTCGCTCTCGACCTTCGTGACATAGGCGCCGAGACGCTTCAACACCGGCGCAAAGGACGTGGCGATCGGGCGCGCGAATTCGATCCTTAATTCCCCGTCGGCAATTTTTGCGGAATGGGCGAGCGGTTGGGCAACGTCGAACACGATTCGCCCGAAACCATCATGTGCCCAGGCGCGCATCTTGACCTTTTCGCGTGTTTCCTTTTCCTGCGCCGAAGCGGCAAAAACCGCATTTGCAAATACAAATACGAAAAGGAGGAGGCCGAAAGATTTTCGCATCTACTCGTCTCCTTTCGAATTTCGAATGACGATATCGACGCGGCGGGCAACTTCGAAGCGGTGGCTCTCCGGTATCGCCATGGAAAGATTTTCAAATCTGGCGTCCCCCTGACCATAGGCAATGATTTTCTTGCGATAACCAAAATGCCGCAGTTCTTCCGCAACGGTAACCGCGCGTGCCAGAGAAAGCTCCCAATTCGATGTAAAACGCCCGCCCTGCGCCGGCAAGGGGTCCGTATGGCCAATAACGTCGATCTGATTGCGCAGATTTTGCAGCAATCCCCCCAACGTAAAAAGCGCATGGCGCGCCGATGGGGTTACGCTTGCCGTGCCTCTGTCAAACAGGATGTCGCCGGGAAGCGAGATCAGCAGATATTTTTCATATTCCGTAACCTGGCTTCGGGAAAGCGTCGGATCCTTGACCATCTGTTCCCGCAGAACCGCTGCCAAATAAATGAGGTCCGTCGCCTGTTCGTTAAAAACGCTGCGGATGTCATGGGTTGACGTCGGCTCTACATGCAGGGTTTTGCGGCCAGGATTAAGGTTCTGTTCAAGCGCGCGAACGACGTCTTCCCACTTCTCCGATGCAACGGTCGACATCGAAAACAGCATGACGAAGAACGTAAGCAGCAGAGAAATCATGTCTGCAAACGTCACCATCCAGGCCGTGCTCGCCGCTTTGGGTGGTTCGCTGGAAAAGGATGAATCGTCCATCTGCGCCTCCACCCTTAGCCCGATTTCCGAAAAAGGATTGCATCGTCGCCCTCGGCGCGAATGCGAAAAAGCAGCCGCAGCCGGCCCGGATGGCCATGATCGATGCCGGTATAGATGTTGGCAGGCTCCGTGCCCAAGGCAACCATCCGGCGCGCAAAGGTTCCGACGCGCGCCATTTCCAGACTTTGCCTGGACCCTGGCGTTTGCTGGGTAACGGGCGGGGCATCGATTACAATGCCCATGTCGTAGCGCAAGCCCGAAGGGCCAAATTTCATGATCTCGCGGAGCTTGCCAAAAAGGTCCTCATATTCGGGCCGAACGTCCGCTTTTTCCGGCACGAACATCTCGTCGGCGACGAAAATAATCTCCAGTAAATTCCCGTGAATCAAAATATCGACTTGAGCGACCGGCATGGCGTTTTCGAACAACTGTTCGATGTCGCTCAAGAACCGGTTTGAAACGAGGGGCGCTTCCGCGTCGGAACTGTATACAGGACGCGAGCTAAGCGGTCCAAAGTCCGAGCGGAAGGTCGCCGTCAAACTATCCAGAACGCTTTTCGTGCGCTGCTCGTCCAGCGTTGAGATCACGTTTAAAAGCACGAAAAACGCCAGCAACAGGAGATAAAGGCCAACGAAGAGAACGACGCTAGGATCGTTTTGTTCTTTTTTTTCAATTCCCTCAAGGGCGTCCATCGCTCGCTGCCTTTGGCTAATCGAGATCGTTCAGCAGCGCATCGATTTCTTCTTGGCTTTTTCCTCCGCCCGGAAGTTGCGGGCCGTTTAGCAAGTCCGCATCGCTGGTCGGCTTTTCCACACTGTCCACACTGGTGGCCTTTTCTGCGGGGGGCAGCCTGGAACCGAAGGCGGACACCAATTCCTGTATCTTGTCTTCGATCACTTTAAGGGTCCCGACGATCTTACTGATCCGTTGACCGGTAATGTCCTGAAAGCTGCACGCTTGATAAATATTCGTGGTTGCGTCGTTCAGCTTTTCACGGACCTCGTCGCTGACGTCCTCGAATGTCGCTTCGATCTTCTCCGCCGAATCGAGGATTTCTCCTGTCGCCTGCTCGGTCGCTAGGACAATCGCGTCCAACTCATCCGTTGCCGACGGAATGTGTTTCGCCTGGATTTCATCCGGGCAAAGCGACGCAATGTCCGCCTTTGCCTTTTGAATGAAAACGGCAAGCGATTCAAACTCATGATAGAGCTTCACTGCCGCACCAGAGAGGTCACCCTCCATTGTCTCGACAACGGATTCGACGATACGAATAATTTCGTCCATCCGCTCTGGATTGGCCGATACGTCCAGTGCCTCTTGCGCACCATTTGCCATCACGCGCTCCTAGAAGTCGCCAAGCACACTCGCAATTTTTGCCTTCAACGTTTCCGCGTTGAAAGGTTTGACAATGTAATTCGAAACCCCCGCCTTTTTCGCCACGATGACATTTTCCGCTTTGCTTTCTGCGGTAATCATGATGAAGGGAAGGTCCTTCAATTTTTCGTCTGCGCGCACCTCTTTCAAGAGCTCAAGCCCCGTCATCGGCTCCATGTTCCAATCCGAAATGACGAGCCCAAATTCTTTTTCCCGCAATTTCTGCAAAGCACTGCTGCCATCCATTGCATCGTCGATGTTGTTGAAACTAAGCTGCTTTAGAAGATTGCGTATGATGCGCAACATCGTTTTGTAGTCATCCACGACTAGGATTCGCATGTTCTTGTCGATTCCCATTTCTCGACTCCACTCAAGTTTGATCTTTTGGACGTTCCTGAGCAGAAAGCCTAGGTCGAGGCGGTTAAATTATGGTAAAGGAGCTGCCTGACGGCTAGCCTCTTGGAGTTGGGAGTTGGCGCCGTTGTGCGAGTTCGGTGGTTACCGCCTCCGCTTTGACCGGGTCCATCTGCGCGATAATCGGCGCAACTTTTGCCTCTTTCATGCGCTCGATGACATCTAAGAGAATCGCCATCTCAAGCCGCTCGAAGATTCTTGCGGCACTTTTTGGCTTCATCGTTTCGTAAATCTTAACGAGGCTTTTAAGCTTTGCCTCTTCCTCTTTGTCGTGCTGTTTCAAATAATCTTTGATGGTTTGCTGAATTTCTTTCAGCTCGCCTATTTTGTCATCGATCCGAAGCTCGGCTGCCTGTAGCAGCCCCTCGCGGTTATCGAGCTGTTCGGCGCGAGCATCCAGCGTCTGGCGGCGATCCAGCAATTGCTGCAGGACATCAATTTCGGCCTGGCTGAGTTCGCTTGGATCTTGATCCGGCTCCTTGGAAGCGACCTCAACGGCGCCTTCTTCCGTTGCCTCCGCCGTTTCGGCCGGTTTTACGGCCTTCGAAGCCGTGGCCTCCGGCTCGGCGGCGGAAACGGCGGTTCCTCTCAAGGAAACCCCTTCCCAAATACCGCCGACCTTGAGCCCCAACATCAGCACCAGGGTAAAAATCACAAATGGAAGAAGCCGGAATCGAACGGACATTAAAAAACTTTCCTATCTAGCGGGCGCGCTTATCGAGCCGCCTGGCGGGCGGATTGAAGGGCTTCGATCAACTCGCTCTCAGCGATGGATTTTGGCGTCCCCTGCCCTGCTGCGGGCCCGGCCGTCGGTACGGCAGCTTTCGTGGGAATCTTCGCCACTTTGCGCAAATCTCCACCGGCCCGGATCGCATGATCGAGGCGATCGGCTGCGGTTTCGCCCCGATCGGCCAGAAAAGCCAAATCGTCGCACAAGGACCGCGCAAGGCCTGTCTGTTGCTGCAGATCCTTTGACGATATATCCGCAACGCTTTTAAGCCGATGGATGCTGTCTTCCGCCCGTCCCATGGCGGCGCCAAAGCCGGTAAGCATTTTTTCAAAACTTTCTCTTTCCTTGCGAAGCCCAGCCAAGCGCCGATTTAAAACGACGGCATAAACGAGGGTCGCCGTTAAAAGACCGATTAGAAGACCATCCAGCAAAAGGGAAATCGTCAATTTCCTTCTCCATTCGCTTGCGTAAGGATTTCCGGAATTTTTGATTGATCGACCTGCACGGCGATATGCCCGCCCTTGCGGCCGATTTTCCCGTCGAACAACGGCACGTTGCCGCAACGCAGCCGCACACTACTTTCCGGCAAGGCGTTCAAAAGAACCTGCTTGCCAACTTCCAGATTCAAAACTTCGCTAAGGGGAAGCTCAATCGCATCAAGAACCGCTTCGATTTCCACATCCGTGTACCATAACTCGCCGGCGAGATGCCCTTCCCAGATCGTGTCGCGTCCAAACTTTTCCCCAAGGAACATCTGGAGAAGCAGTTCGCGGATCGGTTCAAGCGTGGCATAGGGCAAGATGAGTTCCATCTGCCCGCCCCGGTCCTCCATGTCCACCCGGAGAACCGCGTGGATGGCGGCGTTCGCGTTCCGGCAAATCGTGGCGAAGCGCGGATTCGTCTCCAGCCGTTCGAATTGGAAGGTGACAGGGCTTAGCGGTTCAAAAGCAGCGCTCAGATCCGCCAGCACGATGGACACCATGCGCTGGATCAATTCCCGTTCAATGGTTGTGTAGGGGCGCCCCTCAACCCGCAGGATCGTCGTCCCGCGGCGGCCGCCGAGCAGCACGTCCACGATTGAATAAATCAGGGCGCTATCGACCGTCAGCAGGCCATAGCCGTCCCATTCTTCTGCCTTGTATACGCCCATCATCGCCGGAAGCGGGATCGAATTCAGATAATCGCCAAAGCGAACGGAGGTAATGTTTTCGATCGTTACCTCGACATTGTCGGAGGTAAAATTCCGAAGGCTGGTCGAAAGCATCCGCACCAAGCGGTCGTAGACGACTTCCAGCATCGGCAAGCGCTCATAGGAGACGAGCGAGCTGTTGATGATTGCCTTGAGGCCGGTGTCGCTATCGCCACCCTCCCCCTCGTTAAAGCCCAGAAGGGAGTCGATCTCTTGCTGGTTTAAAACGCGCGCCTTCGTTCCGGGCCCGCCGCCTTCGCCGTCTTCGTCGGTCTCGTCATTTTCCTCGTCGCCCATCGCCTCCCATTCGGCGGCGAGTTGATCGTCCTCGCTGAGCGGGGCGTCCGCCTCGGCTTCGGGCGGCGTTTCTTCGGTTTCCGTCGATTCGGTTTCGGTTGGCTCTTCCATTCGATGTCCCTATTGAATCAACATTTCTTTGAACAGAATGTCCCGCACCTTCGCAGGCTCCGCAGCGGACGTAACGCGCCGCAGCAATTCCTCGCGCAGCCGGTAAACGCCCGCCGATCCGCTTAAGTCCTCGATCCGCAATTCGCGGAGATAGACCTGAAATTTATCGACGATCCGCGGCATCACGGCTTCGATCCGCGGGATATCGTTTGGATCTTCAAGTTCCAGACTGACGCTGATTTTGAGATAGCTGGCCTTTCTTCCCTTGGCGTTCAGATTTACCAGCATTTCGGGAAGCTCGTAAAAAACGACCTGTTTCGCGACCTTTTCGCCGGTCACCTCTTCCGCCTCGGCAACGGCCTCCTCGCTTGGACTGCTGCTCTCAAAAAGCACAACGGCCAGCACCACACCGATGATGACCGCCAGCGTGCCGGGCAGGACGTAAAAGAGGACGAGCTTCTTCCCGGAAAGTTTCTTTTTTTCCGGTTCGCCCTCTTCTCCCTCTTCGCCTTCTTCTTCCGCCGCGTCCGTAGCTTCTGCCTCGGTCGCCTCGGCTTCCTCGATATCTTTTTCGGCTTTCGCCATTCCGCGTCCTTGGATTTTGGTTCGCAGCGCCCAACGTTGAACGGCTGCGGGCCCCTCGGCTGCTGCAAGGGTAGGAAAGAAGGGTTAACAGGTGGTTGAAATGCGGTGCGTTTTTGATTGGCGCCATATGGCCGCATGCCGCCGATTTCCAAATGACTTGGCGAAATAACCGGCAACAACTGCCGGGCAAACCCTTCCCAGCCCCCGTTCTGACGTCGCGCCACGCCGCCGCTATTCACATAACCAACTGAAATTCAAGCAAGTCTTCCTTGGCACGCGCCATGCATCCTTATGTGGTGCACCCACATCTTCAGCGAGGGATGAAGAGAATGGAAACTCCAGGTTTAATTGGCCTATCCAGGCAAATGCTTATGAAGCGCCAACTTTCGGTCATCGCCAACAACATCGCGAACGTGTCGACGGTGGGCTTCAAAAGCGAGAATCTTCTATTTGCGGAACATCTGACGAAGGCGGGAAAAGGCGAAAAAGTCTCTTTCGTCCGCAGCGCCGGCAGCATCCGCGACCGTTCCATGGGCAAACTTTTCGATACGACGAACCCGCTGGATCTGGCGATCCAGGGACGCGGCTATTTCGCCGTCGAAACCCCCTTTGGCACAAGATACACGCGAAACGGCCATTTTCAGCTGAACGAGCTGCGTCAAATCACCACCAGCGACGGCAATGCGATCCTTTCCGACAATGAGCGCCCGATCACGCTTCGTCCTGGCGACAAGGAAATTACAATTTCCCGTTCCGGGGAAATTTCGTCGGAAAGCGGCCGGATTGGGAAAATTCAGCTACACCGATTTGCCAATGAAGATGCGCTCGTCCGAATGGCAAACGGGCTCTACCTCTCGCCGATACCGCCCGAACCGGCCAAAACCGCGGAAGTGCTTCAGGGCAAGCTCGAACAGTCAAACGTCGAGCCAATTTCCGAAGTGACGAAAATGATCAACCTGGCGCGCGCCTATGAATCGGCAAGCCGATTGGTCCAAGGGGAACATGATCGCCAGCGGCGCGCAATTCAGGTGCTGACGAAAACGAATTAGAATGCACAACTTAAAGTTGTGATAAAAGAGGATTAAGCAATGAGTGCTTTGGATGTTGCAGCAACTGGGATGTTGGCACAACAACTTAACGTTGAAGTGATCGCCAACAATATCGCCAATCTGAACACGACCGCCTACAAGCGGCAACGCCCTGAATTTCAGGACCTTTTGTACCAAAATCTGGAACTTGTCGGTTCCACCTCCAGCGACAATGGAACCATCGACGCGTCCGGTATTCAATTGGGGACCGGGGTACAAACGTCGGCCGTTTACCGGATCACCGGTCAAGGCAATCTGGTCAGCACGGAGAACACCTTCGATCTGGCCATCGAGGAAAAGGGCTATTTCCAGGTCGAATTGCCGAGCGGCGATACGGCCTATACGCGGGCAGGCTCGTTTCAGCTTAGCCCGGACCGGGAAATCGTGAACTCGGACGGCTATCGGATCCTTCCTGGCATCACCATCGCCGCGGACGTCACCGAGGTGACGATCAATTCCACCGGGGAAGTCCTGGTCAAGGTCGCGGGACAGGTTACCCCGCAAAATGTTGGGCAGTTTGAACTGGCCGTTTTCCCAAATGAAGCCGGCCTCCAAGCCGTTGGCGGCAACATGTTCCTGGAAAGCGCGTCCTCCGGCAACCCGACGACCGGAACGCCCGGCTCAACCGGCATCGGTACCGTCATTCAGGGATTTCTGGAATCTTCGAACGTCAACATGGTCACCGAAATCACGACCCTCATCGCCGCCCAGCGCGCCTATGAGATGAACTCGAAGGTTATTCAGACATCCGACGAAATGATGCAAACGGCAAACCAGGTAACCTAGGGGCTTTAGCGATGATTAAGCGAATTGCACAAGCGCTTCTCTTGCTCGCACTTTATGCGGCGTTGACGCCCGCAGCCTGGGCCCAGCCCGTTTTGCACGATCACGCCCGCATCGAAGGCGACGTCATTCGTTTTGGCGATCTTTTCCAGAACGCCGGGGACAAGGCGGAGGTGGCCATCGCCAAGGCGCCGGCACCGGGGGCACGGATTATCCTGGACGCCGACCGCCTGACCCGTATCGCGAGGGCCCATAAATTTCCCTGGCGGGCACGCTCCAGCTTCGAGCGCGTCATCGTCGAGCGTGCCGGCACGGCAATTCCAAAGGACGCCGTCATGAAGGCCCTTGAAGACGCCCTTCTCGAACAGGGCGCCCCGAAAAACATGCAGATTGCCTTCGCCGACCGGGATTTTCAGATTTACGTGCCCGCAGACCGCCCGGCAACCATCGCCATGAAGCGCCTGGAATATGACAAGCGCACCCAGTATTTTTCGGCAACCCTTGTCTCTCCGGCAAGCGGATCCGTCGCGAAGGAATTTCGCGTTAGCGGCCGAACCCATGCAACCGTCGCGATCCCCGTCCTGCACAACCGTGCGGACCATGGCGATATTCTGCGCAAGCAGGATATCCAATGGATCCGGATGCGGGCGGACAGGATCGGGGCGAACACCATCACCGCCTCCAGCGATCTTATCGGCAAGACGCCGCACCGGATGATCCTGGCCGGAAAGGCCATCGACAAAAACGGCGTGCGCCGGCCAATCCTTGTGGAAAAGGGCGATATTGTGACGATGACCTACCGCACGTCTTCCATGACGTTGACGATGAAAGGGCGTGCCCTGGACGAGGGCAGCCAAAAGGACATGATTCGCGTGATGAACGTTCAGAGCAAAGTGGTGATCGATGCGATCATCACAGACCAAAACAAAGTCAGCGCCTTTGCACAGGAAAGTCTGGCCATGAAAGGGGATGCAAGCCATGCACGCTAGGACATGCATGCCGTTTTTGCGCTTTGGCGTTCTTGCGCTGTTGATTACGGCCTTGGCTGGCTGCAACACGTTAAAACGGCTGACGGAGGTTGGCGAAGAGCCCCGGCTCACGGAAATTCAGAACCCGGTCAAACAGCCGAACTACCAGCCGGTCAGCCTGCCCATGCCGGCGGTGGAACCGGTGGCCTATCATGAAAACTCGCTTTGGCGAACCGGCGCACGGGCCTTTTTCAAGGACCAGCGCGCGGCCCGCGTTGGCGACATTATGACCATCACGATCACGATTGCCGACAATGCGAACGTCTCCAACACGACGACCCGCACCCGGACAACCGCGGAAGACGCCTCGCTTTCATCGTTCCTTGGCTATGAGGCACAGCTCGGAAACATTCTTCCGGACGCAGTCGACCCGACAAGCCTGGTAGATGCGGACAGCACGACGAATTCCACCGGCACCGGCACCGTCAATCGCAGCGAGACCATCAATCTGAAGGTTGCGGCCGTCGTGACCCAGGTGCTTCCGAACGGAAACCTGGTGGTCAGCGGGCTTCAGGAGATCCGGATAAATTACGAGGTCCGGGAATTGCACATCAACGGCATCGTGCGCCCAGAAGACATCACGGCCGCCAACACGGTGAGCTATGAGAAGGTTGCCGAAGCCCGCATCGCCTATGGCGGACGGGGGCAGCTCTCGGACGTTCAGCAGCCGCGTTACGGCATGCAGATCTACGAAACCCTCTTCCCGTTCTGATCCCTCGTTCTCCAGACGGGAAAAGCGAAAGGGCCAATGTTCAACATTGGCCCTTTTTCGTATCCGCGTCGTTTGAAAGGCTTAATCGTCGCGGTGGGTTTTTTCCATGCGCTCGTGACGCTCCTGCGCTTCAAGCCCAAGCGTCGCAATGGGGCGCGCCTCGAGACGGTTTAGGCCGATCGGCTCGCCCGTCTCAACGCAATAGCCATAGGTGCCGTTCTCAAGACGAAGAAGCGCCTCATCGATCTTTGCGATCAGCTTGCGTTCCCGGTCGCGGGTCCGAAGTTCAAGGGAACGGTCCGTTTCAAGGGAAGCCCGATCCGCAATATCGGCCTCCTGGCCGCTCTCCTCGCGCAGATGCACGAGCGTTTCCTTCGATTCCATCAAGAGATCTTCCCGCCACCCCAGCAATTTGCGACGGAAATATTCCTGCTGGCGCGCATTCATAAACGGCTCGTCGTCGGAGGGACGGTAATCCGCAGGCAGGTCGGCCTTCAGGGGACGATTCATCATTTCTCACGGAAGCTATGAAATTTGGCTGCGGAGTATAGGTAGCAAGCCCTAGCGCCGCAAGATCATCGGGAAAGGAAAACCGCCATGGATCTTGCCCCGAAAGGCCGTAAAATATCTTTTTTTTTCAAAGGGTTATTTTGATGGGCCTTTGGAAGGCAAAAAATCCGCCGGATTTATGGCCAAAGAAAAGCCTGCCGGCACGGCATTTAGAAGGATTCTTGATATTTTGCCAGTTCGACGGCGGCCCGCAGCTCGATCTCATCCAGGATGCCGGCAAGTTTGGGATCCGTCACTTTGATGCGTTCCGCGCGCACGCGGTCTTGAAGTTCGCGAAGCTTGGCGGGGTCAATCGTTCCCACCAGGAGGGCGTGGCGAAGCTCGTCAAGCTGATCGAGCAGCCCTTGTGCCGATGCCTTGGCACGGGACGCCTCGCTGGTCGCATCGCCCACTTCCTGAAGGGCCAGCAGCCCGTCTACGGCCGCCGGGGTCACCTTTGCCGTCGCGCCAGCGGACGCCGTTGCCTCTAAATGCGATGCGAACGCGCTGCCGCCTCGCGTTCGCTCCGTCTTTCCGGTGCGGCGAATCTGGGTGTTACGACCTGGGCCAGTAACGGGAATTTTCATTTAAAAATATATGGCTACAACGATCTTTGCCCAAGGATCCGCGCTCGTCCTTAAAAACCCGTTAAACCACCGCGCCAGCCTTTGGCGAAGGCGTTGCTTTTCCCGGCTTATCGGGGCGGCAAATTTTTCCCTCTATCCGGCGCGCTGGCCCCTCTTGCCTGGCCCTTTCTTCCGCCCGCCCTCCGAAGCTGCTTGAGACAATCTTTTTAAATCAAGCAATTAACCGATTTCCAAAGATGGCACGGCTTTCGCAACTTACCTCCCTGCGAAGGACACCATCGATAGGTTGAAAGCTTATGCAGGGGAAAAAATATCACGGCAGCGGATTTGTGAGGCGGCGCCTCCGGCACCGGCTGGTTGCGCTCTTTAGCATCGTCTGCCTGCTCGCAAGCAGCTTTCCGGCGGGGCCGGGAAATGCCTCGGTGCGAATCAAGGACATCGCCGATTTTCAGGGCGTTCGTGACAACCTCCTGGTTGGCTACGGCCTTGTCGTCGGTCTGGACGGCACCGGCGATTCTCTGACAAACGCGATTTTCACAAAGCAGAGCCTGATCGGCATGCTGGAGCGCCTTGGCGTCAATGTCCGTGACCAAAGCATCAAAACGGACAACGTGGCCGCCGTGATGGTAACCGGGACGCTGCCGCCTTTTGCAAGGCATGGCGGACGCATCGACGTCGCCGTAAGCGCCATGGGCGATGCCGAAAGCCTGCTTGGGGGCACCCTTCTGGTAACGCCTATGATCGGCGCCGACGGGGAAATCTACGCCGTCGCCCAGGGGCAAGTGGCAATCGGCGGATTTTCCGCTTCGGGCGCGGGCGGCACCAGCGTCACGAAAGGTGTACCGACAAATGGCCGCATTCCGAACGGCGCCATCGTCGAGCGCGCCGTCGATTTCAACATGGCCAGCCTGAAAAGCATCAATCTTTCGCTCCGCAATCCGGATTTCACGACCTCGCGTCGCATTGCCCAGGTCATCAATGGGCATCTGAACGCGCCGGCCGCGCAAAGCCTCGACCCGTCTACCGTGGCGTTGCAGGTGCCGGCCGCCTATGCGGCGGATATCGTCGCTTTGATCACGGACATCGAACAATTATCGGTCCAGCCGGACCAACGCGCGCGCGTCGTCATCGACGAGCAATCCGGCACGATCGTCATGGGCGAGAATGTGAAGATCAGCACCATTGCGATCGCCCAGGGCAATCTGACTATTCGCATCACCGAAACCCCGCAAGTGTCACAGCCGAATGCTTTTTCCGACGCGGGCACGACGACAACCGTGCAGCGCACGGATATCGACGTCGATGAGGGGAGCGGACAGCAATTGGCTGTCTTCACAAGCGGCGTGGATTTGCAGGAACTGGTCAACGGGCTGAACGCCCTTGGCATTGGGCCGAGAGACCTCATCACCATCCTGCAGACCATCAAGGCGGCGGGCGCCCTGCAGGCAGAAATCGAGGTGATGTGATGGACGGCCTGAAAACGCCCATCGATTCATCGCTTCTTACCCTGCAACGGCAGGGAGAGCCGAAAGTCGCCCCCACACACAATCCCGAAGAGGCGCGCAAGGCCGCCGAGGATTTCGAGGCCTTCTTCCTTTCCCAGATGGTCGGAACGATGTTCTCCGGCCTTAAGACGGACGGGCCCTTCGGCGGCGGATTCAGCGAGACGATCTACCGGTCCATGATGGCCGAAGAATACGGGAAGGTCATGGCGCGGCGCGGCGGCGTCGGCATCGCCGATTCGGTGCAACGGGAAATCTTAAAACTGCAGGAGGTGGGCGGACATGCACATGGAAGCTCAGATTGAGGACCTAACGATGGTAACGGAGCAGCTGATCGTCCTGATGGATCAGGAGACGTCCCTGCTGCACGAGCGCCGTCATGAGGATATCCGCGGCCTACAAGTAGAGAAGGCTCAACTGGCCCATGCCTATGAAGGGCATTTGCGCGGTTTGCGCGAACGGCCGGAAAACATTCAGAACGTTGCGCCGTCGCTTCTCGACCGATTGAAAACCAGCAACATCGCCTTTCAAAAGGCAACCCAATCGAACGCATTGGCGCTGAAGGCGGCAATGGAAGCCAACAACCATGTGCTGCGCGCCGTCGCCAAGGCCGTTGCCGATTCGAATGCGAACGGCGATGGCTATGAACGCAGCGGCAAGACGTCTGGAAAGTCGGGACCCGGCGTCTCCGTCACGCTTGATCAAGAATTTTAGAAAAGCCCGCATTGGATAGCTGACATGTCGCTTAACATTTCGCTTCTTACGGCAATTTCCGGCCTGAACGTCACGCGGGCCGCCATTGACGTGGCAAGCCAGAACGTCGCCAACGCGAACACGGAAGGCTATTCGCGCAAGATCGTCAATCTGGAAGCCCGAAACATTCTTGGGACCGGCGCCGGCGTCCGTGTCTCGAGCATTACGCGCAACGTGGATGAGTTTCTATTGCGGGATTTGCGGGCTCAAACGGGATCTCTTGGCACGTCGGAAATTCAAAAACAATTCTTCGACCGCATGCAGGATCTCTTCGGATCGCTTGGCTCAAACTCGTCTCTGACCAACCAGATCACCGAACTGGACACCGCCTTTCAGTCCCTTGCCACTACGCCGGAGGGCGTTTCTCAGCGTCTGGACGTCGTCAACGCCGCCGTAACCATGGCGCAACGGTTCAACGCCATGTCCAGCGACATTCAGAAATTGCGCCTTGAAGCGGAAGTCGAAATTTCCAACGCGGTTCAGGATGTAAATCTCCAGCTTTCGACGATCGCCGATTTAAATTTACGGATATCTAAACTTGTCGGAGCGGGACAGACGGCGACGGAGCTGGAAGATCAGCGGGACATCGCACTGAACAAACTCTCCGAATACATGGATATTTCCTATTACTACCGCGGCAATAAGGAAGCGGTCGTTTCGATCGGCTCGGGCGATTCCCTTGTCGATCGATTGGCCCTGCCGCTCAGCTTTACGCCATCTTCGTCCGTAAGTGCGGCGAACAACGGCTTTGGCCCCATCACGCTCAACGGGGTCGACATTACGGATCGTCTTCGTTCCGGAAAAATTCGCGGGCTAGTTGACCTTCGCGACACATCGCTTTCGCAGCTTCAAGCCGAGCTGGATACGCTTGGCGCAAAGCTTCGCTTTGAGCTCGACCAGGTGCACAACCGGGGCGTCGGCCTGCCGCCGCAAAACATCCTGAGCGGCAGCCGCACCGTAGCCGGAACCGACCCCTTCAGCGGCACCGGCACGGTCCGGATCGCGATCCTGGATGCCAATGGCGATTTCGCCGATGACGGCGTTGGGGGCGCAGCCGTTTTCGATTTCGATCTGACGACGCTTCCCAGTCCCGCCAATGTGACAGATGTCGTTAACGCGATTAACGCCGCCTTTAATCCGGCCGTCGCCACCGCCAGCATCGATACCAATGGCAGGGTTACCATTCAAGCCACCAATCCTACTAATGGCGTCGCCATCAACGAAAGCACAAGCGCCGTTGCCGTCGGCGATGCGACGATGGGATTTTCCCATTTCTTCGGATTGAACGATCTCTTTACGACGGGCGCGAACTACGACAGCTACTCGACCGTTCAGCAAAGCGCCTCCACCACCCCGCTGGGCCTTAGCGGCAATCTGGTCTTTTCCGGGTATGACACGGTCGGCGGCGCCCCTTATACCGGAACCGTCGCCTATGTGGCCGGCGATACCCTGGATAGCCTTGCCGCCAAAATCAACGCGGATGGGACACTTGCCGGCAGCGGTGTCAACGTCACGGCGCAAGTCGTCAAGGAGGGCGGCGCCTTCCGTTTGCAGATCACCGATACGAACGGCGACAATTTCTTCGTGTCGGACGGCGGCGGCGGCAGCCTGGTTTCCTCGATGGGAATTGCGCCGGACCGCACCGGCGAATCCAGCGTTCTTGCCGTCCGCAGCAACGTCTCGAACGACCCGGCCACGCTTTCGCGCGGAACGTTGAGCCTGGCAGTCGGGCCTGTTTTTGGCGATGCCGGCGTCGCCATCGGCGACAACACCGCCGCGCAAGCCCTGGCAAACCACTTTTCCCAGAAACTTACCTTCGGTTCGGCAGGAGGCTTGCCACCGCTTGGCAACACCCTTTCGGAATATGCGACGTCGATTCTTTCGCTAAACGCAACCGAGGCGGACAACGTCTCGGCGAATTTGCAATTCCGCAGCAACCTTGTTGGCGAGCTGTCTTTTCAGGCGATCTCCGTCAGCGGCGTCAATATCGACGAGGAAATGGCCCGCATGGTCCTGATCCAAAATTCTTACAACGCGTCGGCGCAGATGATCTCGACGATTTCCGAGATGCTTGACGTCCTGGTCAATCTGGTTCCGTAGGAGGGAAAAATGATCTCGTCAACGATTGCCAATCTCGCTCAGGAAACGAAGCTGCTGAACCGCATCTTCACCACCCAGAAGCAGATCCTGGACACCCAAAATCAAATATCGACGCAAAAAGTTGCCGTGCGCTATTCGGAAATTGCGGCCGATTCGGACCGGCTGGTCAATCTGAAAGCATCTCAAGAGCGGATCGATCGCTTCGCTCTAAACAACCAGCAGGTTATCCAGCGTTT
>JAJFGH010000072.1 GCA_021776275.1 Alphaproteobacteria bacterium
GGATCGATGGGCTGGTCGTAACCGGCGGCAATTTCGACATCGACCCGGCGCATTTCGGCGTCCGGGAGAAGCACGAAACCGTCATGACGAAAGACCGGCGCACGGCGTTCGAGCTTGCCATGACCCAAAAGGCCCACGCGCAAGACTTGCCGCTGCTGGGCATTTGCGGCGGCCAGCAGCTTTTGAACGTTGCCCTTGGCGGCACGTTGATCCAACACATTCCCGATGCGGTGAAAAACGCCCTTGCCCATGAACAGCCGAACCCGAGGGACGAGCCCGGCCATGATGTGACGATCGCGGCGAATACGCTGCTGCATCGCATCGTCGGCAGCGCGCGCCTTGCCGTCAACAGCGCCCATCATCAGGCGGTGCTGGCCGTGCCCGACGGTTTGACCGTCAACGCCACGGCGCCGGACGGCGTCATCGAGGGCATCGAAGATCCGGCGAAGCGTTTTTGCCTCGGCGTTCAGTGGCATCCGGAATATTCCGTCAGCGAGGGGGACGAAAAAATCTTCGCCGCCTTCGTTGCCGCCGCCGCAGAACGATGACGAAACCAAGCGCCGCAAGCCCGGCCGCAGGCGAGCGGCTGGCAAAACGCATTGCCCGCGCCGGTCTTTGTTCGCGGCGCGAGGCGGAACGCTGGATCGAAGCGGGCCGCGTTGCCATCGACGGAAAAATTGTCAAAAGCCCGGCTGTGAATGTCGACGGCAAAACCCGGGTGACGGTGGATGGCAACCCCTTGCCCAAGGCGGCGGGTGCCAGGCTTTGGCGCTATCACAAACCGAAAGGCCTGGTGACGACGCACCGGGACCCCCAGGGGCGGCCGACCGTTTTTGCAAGCCTGCCGTCCGATCTGCCGCGGGTGATTTCGGTCGGAAGGCTGGATCTTAATTCCGAGGGCCTGTTGCTGCTGACGAATGACGGCGCGCTCGCCCGTCATCTCGAGCGACCCGCCACCGGCCTAGAGCGGCAATATCGGGTGCGGGCCTATGGCCGGCTGGCGCCGGGCGCGCTTGAGCGAATCGCGAACGGGATTTCGATCAACAAAGTGCGTTACGGGCCGATCGCGGCGCGGCTCGAAAAAAGCCAAAGCACCAATCTCTGGCTGCGCGTCACCTTGACCGAAGGCAAGAACCGCGAAATCCGAAACGTGCTTGAATATTTGGGCCTGCAAGTAAACCGGCTGATCCGCATGGCCTATGGGCCGTTCCAGCTTGGCGAATTGCCGCCGGGCGCGTTGCGCGAAGTGCCGGCGCGGGTGGTCGCGGAATGGGTGAAAGGCAGTTCGGAAAAATGACGCTTCGCATTATCGCCGGAAAATATCGCCGTCGCCGATTGGCGGCGCCGGCGGACCGGCGCATTCGACCGACCCTGGAGCGGGTGCGCGAAGCGGCCTTTAACGTGCTTGCCCACGGCGTGCCAGGCGCCCGGCCTTTGCCGGAAGGCGTGCATGTCCTCGACCTTTTTGCCGGCAGCGGCGCCATGGGGTTCGAGGCCCTTTCCCGGGGGGCGGCGTCCGTCACTTTTTTGGAGAAGGACAAGGACGCGCTGGCGCTGCTGCGCCAGAACGCGGCCGAGCTGGACGCAAGCGCCCGCGTTCAGATCTTGCGCGCCGATGCCACCCGGCCAGGCCGCCTGCGCGATGCGGCGGGCGTGGCCTTTCTCGACCCGCCCTATGGCCAAAATCTTGGGCCGCCGACGCTGACGGCCCTTCGCGAGGCGGGCGGGCTGCTGGAAGGCGCCGTGATCGTCATCGAAATCGGCGCAAAGGAAACGTTCAACCCGCCATCTGGCTTTCGCCCGTTCGACGAACGCCGTTACGGTACGGCGAAACTTGTTTTCTTGCTGCACGAAGGGGTAGCAGAATGATTTACGCGCCGTATTCGTCCGTCTCGTCGTAGCGGGGCGGCGTGGGCACTGCTTCCGTTTCCTTTTCCGTTTCCTTTTCTGCGAGGGCGGCTTCCTCTTCCTTCCAGAGATAGGAGCGAAAATACGGAAGCCACCAAGGCAGCGTCGCGACGGCGATCAGCAAAAGCGTCGTCGCCCGCAATTCGATCACCAGCAGGTCGATCAGAAGCAGGACAATCGCGCCCAGCGAGACCAACTCCAGCTTTGTCCGCGATGTAAGAAAATCGCGCAAGGCTTCGAGGAAATGTTTGTCCGAACGATCCGGTTCCATGGGTCCTTCTTAGCGCCTTCCGAACAGACGCTCAATATCGGGAAGTTTCAATTCCACGTATGTCGGCCGGCCATGGTTGCATTGGCCGGCATGGGGCGTTTTTTCCATCTGGCGGAGCAGGGCGTTCATTTCGTCCGCCGTCAGGCGCCGCCCCGCCCGCACGCTGCCGTGGCAGGCCATGGTCGCCGCGACGTGGTTGAGGCGTTCGCGTAAATGGACGCTGTCATCGAATTCTTCGAGATGGTCGGCAAGGTCCTGGAGCAGGCCTTGGAGGTCCGTCTTGCCGAGGATCGCCGGCACTTCGCGGATGACGATGGCGCCGGGCCCGAAGGGCTCGACCACCAGGCCAAGCTCGGCCAGCTCGTCGGCGCGCTGGTGGAGGCGGTTGGCTTTTGCCTCCGTCATTTCGACGACTTCGGGGATCAGCAAAATCTGGCGCTCGATCCCTTTCGCGTTCAAATCTTCCTGCATCCGTTCGAGCACGATCCGCTCATGGGCGGCGTGCTGGTCGACGATGACGATGCCGTCCTCGGTCTGGGCGACGATATAGGTTTCGTGCAATTGGCCGCGCGCGGCGCCCAGGGGGTAATGCTCGGCCGCCGCCGCTTCGCCGCCGGGCCCGGCGGGTGCCAAGGGAGGAACGATGTCCCCGCCCGGCAGGCCCGTTCCCGGCAGGCGCGAACGGTAGGCGGGCGCGGGTTCGCGAAAGCCGGTCGTGGTGTCCGCCATCACCGGCATTTGCGCTTGGCGAAAGGCGCCGAGGGCCGCGTCGGCAATGGTGGAAGCGGCGCGATGGCCGGCCTCATGGAGGGCGTGACGAAGGGCGCCGACAATCAGCCCGCGCACGACGCCGGCGTCCCGAAAGCGCACTTCCGCCTTGGCCGGATGGACGTTGACGTCAACCAGTTCGGGCGCGATTTCAAGAAAAAGCGCCAAGAGCGGGTAGCGGTCCCGCGCCAGCACGTCCCGATAGGCCCCGCGAACGGCGCCAAGGAAAAGCGGGTCGCGCACCGGGCGGCCATTGACGAAGAAATATTGCATGCGTGCGTTCGCCCGGTTCAGGGTGGGCAGGCCGATCTGGCCGGTCAGGGCGATGCCTTCCCGGCTGGCGTCGATAGGAAGCGCGTTTTCGGCAAAATCGCGTCCCAGAATTTTTGCAAGCCGCATGGCGCGGGCGTCGAACAATTCGCCGTGGCCCGCCTCCAATCGAAGGATTTCGCGCTGGTCGTCGGAAAACCGAAAAGCAATTTCGGGATGGGCCATCGCCAGCCGGCGAACGGCGTCGACGGCGTGCTGCAGTTCCGTCTGCGGCGTCTTCAGAAATTTAAGCCGCGCCGGCGTTGCAAAGAAAAGGTCGTTCAGTTCGATGCGCGTTCCCGGCGGTCCCGCGGCCGGTGCGACGGCGCCCTTCCTGCCGCCCTCGATGGTGAGAGAGGATGCGGCGGAAGCATTGCGCGTGCGCGTCGTAAGGTTGAGGCGCCCAACGGCACCGATGGAGGGCAAGGCCTCGCCCCGAAAGCCAAGGGTCGTGATGTGTTGAAGGTCGTCGTCCTCCAGCTTCGACGTGGCGTGGCGTTCGACGGCAAGGGCGAGCTCGTCCTCCGTCATGCCGATGCCGTCATCCGTTACGGAGATGTGGTTGCGTCCGCCATTCGTCATCACGATTTCGATTCGCCCGGCGCCTGCGTCGATGGCGTTTTCGACAAGCTCCTTAACGACGGAGGCAGGCCGTTCGACCACTTCGCCGGCGGCGATGCGATTGACGATCGTTTCCGGAAGTTGGCGAAGGGTCATGACCCGGCCCCTTCTTTAAGATAGTCGCGGGCAAGGCGCTTGCTTTCTTCGACGGCGGGTTGGGTGAAGGCGTCCACCCCAAGCAAATCGGCGGCAAGAATGGTTTCCAGCATAAAATGCATGAACAGGGCGCCGAGGGTTTTTGCATCGGCGTCGGCAATGCGCAAAAGGCGCACCGGGCGGCCATGCCGGGCCAGGCTTTCGGCGGTCGCCCGCCCTTCCGCCGCCAGCAAATCCCCCATCCGCCTGCCGGCCAGCCAGCCAAGGGCCGGATCGTCGGCGAGGTCCTGGGGCACGCCCGGTCCCTTGCCGAGGCTTTCACCGAGAAGCAGCGTGAAGCATTTGTCTTTCGGCCCGTCGAGGTAGAGCTGCAATTGGCTGTGTTGATCGACGGTGCCGAGGGCCGGGATCGGCGTCGTGCCGCATCCCGCCTTGCCCAGACTTTCCGCCCATAATTGCCGGTGCCAAAAGCCGAAGGCGGCAAGGCGGTCGAGATAGGGCATGAAAACGGTTTGGCGGATGTTTCGGGTTTCGGCGAAGGCAACCTGCAGCGCGGCACCAATCGCGGGCGCCGCCGCTTCCGGCGTCGCCGCCGCAAGGGTGGATTCCAAGACGTCCGCAGCACCTTCCCGAACGGCAATCGGGTCCACGCCGGCGATCATGGCGGGCAGCAAGCCAACCAGGGACAGCACGGAAAAACGTCCGCCGATGCCGGGGTCATGTTCGAGGCAGGGGATGGCCCAACGCGCGCCAAGGCGGCGCAGCGGATTATCGGCGGGCTCCGTAACGAGGGTGAAATGCTTGGCGAGGGCCGCCTCGCCCCGATCTTTCCGCACCCAATCGATGGCGGCGAAAAACTGGGTCAGGGTTTCCGCCGTGCCGCCCGATTTCGAGACGACGAGAAAGGCGGTTTCCTTCGGGGTCAGGTCGTGGAAGAGGTCCGCGAAGGTTTGCGGGTCGATGTTGTCGAGAAAATGCAGGCAGGGCGCATCCGATGGCGGGCCGAACGCGCTGGTGCGAAGGGCGGCGAGGGTCCGGCCGCCGAGGCTGGAGCCGCCGGTGCCAAGCAGGACGACATGGCGAAAATTTTCCCGAAGGCGCGCGGCGACGGGCTGAAGGGCGGCGAGGTCGTCCCGGGCCGCGGGCAGGGCCAGCAAGGGCAGGCTGCCTTCGGCGCGGTGCCGGCGCAGCTTTGCGATTCCGTCTGCCGTTTTCGCAAGGGTTGCCGCGAAGTCCGCTTCGGAAAGCCCGCCTGCGCCGATAGCGGTCGCGAAGCAGGTGTCGGTGATTTGCTGATAGGGCATATTTCGAAGGGTCCGCCGCGTCGCGTCGTCGTTCCGGTCAGGTTATCAGAAGGGCGCGGGGTGGAACAGGGCGGCCCGGCCTTTCCAGGCCCCGTCCGGGCCTCAATCCGTGGCCGGTTTCGTGGCGAACCCGTCCGGTTTTCCGACGATGGCGACGCCAAGGGCCTCCGATTTCAATAGCCGCCGGGCAACCCGGGCGACGTCTTCGGCGGTAACCGCCCCGATATAGCCGTTGCGGCGATCGAGGTAGTCGATGCCGAGATTGTGCCGCTGAATGGTGACAAGCACCCCGGCGATCCGGTCGGTGCTGTCGAGGGAAATGGGGAAGGCGCCGGTAAGGTAGGTCTTGGCGTCTTCAAGTTCCGTTTCGGAAACCGGCGTTTCCGCCATGCGTTTCCATTCGGCGCGGATGAGTTCCAGAACCTGGCCGATTTGATCGTTGCGGGTGGCGACCTCGCCCATCAGCAGGCCGGCACGTTCGAAAGGAACCAGTGTGCTGTAGACGGAATAGGCAAGGCCACGATCCTCGCGAATTTGCCGGGAAAGCCGGCTGTTGAGGCCGGCGCCGCCAAGGATGTGGTTCATGACATAGGCGGCGTAGTAATCCGGGTCGTCCCGCTTCAGCCCGGCCTGTCCAAAGACGACGACGCTTTGCGGGATCGGTTTTTCGATGGCCACCACCTCGCCGGCATTTTTTACGGTCGCTTCCGTCAGCGGCGTCGTTTCTTTGGGCGCGGCGGGAAGGGCGCCGAAGGTTCGATCCAGAAGGGGCCCAAGTTCCTCTGCCGAAATGTCTCCGGCAACGCCGATGATCAGATTGGCGCGGGCGAGGTGACGGCTCGCAAAACCATGCAAATCCTCGACGTTGATGGCCTGCACGCTTTTTTGCGTGCCACGCCTGGGCTTGCCATAGGCGTGGTCGGGGAAGGCGGTGCGAAGCCAAGTGCGTTGCGCGATGGCGCCGGGATCGTCGGCCCGCTGGGCGAGGGTCGATAGAACCTGGTTTTGAATGCGTGCAACCGCGTCCGCATCGAAACGCGGCAGCGTCAGCGCCTGGCGCAGCAGGTCAAACGCCAAAACGTGATTTTCCCGAAGTGTCTTCATGCTGCCGACAAAGTCGTCCCGGCCGGTGTCGAAGCGAAGCTGAATGGCATGGTCTTCGAGGGCCCGGCGAAAACGTTCCGAATTCAGTTCGCCTGCTCCTTCGTCGAGAAGGCCGGAAATGAGATAGGCGAGCCCCTCTTTTCCCTTCGGGTCCATGGCGCTGCCGCTTGCACCAAAGGCCATTTCCACGGCGACGATGGGAATGGACGCGTCGCGCGCGAGCCAGGCTTCGATGCCACCGGCGCTGACGACGCGTTCAATGGAAAGAGCGAAGGCGTTGCCGGGAAGCAGCAGGGCGACAACCATCAGAAGCGCGCCGAACCCCTGTCGTAAAAAGCGTTGCACGCTCCCCTGTCGTAAAAAGCGTTGCACGCTCATGGGGTTTCCCCGTTCTTCATTGCTTGCGGGCGGGCCGCTTCCGGAAGCAGCAAACCGGTTACGGCGCGTTCGTTGCGCAAGACGTTTTTTGCGGCCTTGGATACGGCCTCGGCGGTGACCTTTGCAAGGCGCTCCGGCCATTGTTCGACGTCGGCGATTTCAAGGCCCGCGGCAAGCGCCATGCCGAGGGTCTGGGCGCCGGTGCTGAGGCTGTCGCGCGCATAGATGGCGGCCGCTTGCAGGCGTCCCGCCGCATGGGCGACTTCTTCTGCCGTAACGCCTTCGCGGATCAATTTTTCCAGTTCCGCCGTCACCGCCTCCTCAAGGGTTTCAATGGCGATGCCGGGCGCCGGCATCGCGTAGATCGAAAAATTTGCCGGCCCCCGGTCGACCGGGTCGTAATAGGCGCCGGCCGTGGTGGCGAGTTTCCGTTCGACGACGAGACGACGGTAAAGCCGGCTGGTGCCGCCACCACCAAGAATTTCTACCAATATTTCAATGGCTTGAGCCTCACCCGCCTTGGCTGTCCGCTGGCTCGGCGCCTCGTAGCGGCGTAGAAAAAGGGGCTGGCGCACTTCGGTCGAAAAATGCACGACACGCCGCGGCTCGGTTGCGTAAACCGCCGGGGTGTCAAACCGGGGGCCGATCTCGCGCGGCGGAATGGGCCCATAAATTTTTTCGGCAAGCGGGCGCAGCTTCGCGGCCGTGACATCGCCGGCGACGATTAGAATGGCGTTGTTCGGCGCGTAGTAGCTTTGATAGAAGGCCAGCGCATCTGCCGTCGTCAGCTTGGCGATTTCATCAGCCCAGCCGATCACCGGCTTGGCGTAAGGGTGGTCGCGGTAAAGCGCTTCGTCGATCTTAATGTTTAGCATGGCGGTCGGGTTGTTTTCGAATCGCGAACGGCGCTCTTCCAACACAACGTCGCGTTCCGGCAGAACGACCTTGTCGGCAAGAACCAGATTCTGCATCCGGTCTGCTTCCATCTGCATGACGCGCTCCAGACGATCGCTGGCGACCGTCTGATGGTAAGCGGTGACGTCCTGGGTGGTGAAGGCGTTGTCGTTGCCGCCGTGGCGCGCGACGATTTTTGAAAATTCGCCCGGCGCCATTTTCTTCGTGCCCTTGAACATCAAATGTTCGAGGAAATGCGCGAGGCCGGATTTTCCCGGCGCTTCGTCCATGGCGCCGATCTTGTACCAAACCATGTGGGTGACGGCTGGAATCCGCGGATTTGGTATGACGACGACACGCAGGCCGTTCTTTAAGGTAAAGCTTTCCGGATAAAAAACGCCGGCCGACGTCAAGGGCGCGGCAAAAAGAAGCAGAAAAAATAGACTTAGGAAACCAAGGCGGCGGGCAATCCGTCGTGGGGAGGCGGGGCTGGCGTTCCTACGGAACATCGGGTGCAAAAGAACCCCGTCTTATTCGTAGCCGAAGGTCGGCTCGTCGTCGTCGGCTTCCGTGCCGGGCGCGGAGGGAACGGGCTGGTCATAGATCCGCCGGTATTCCTCAACCGGATCGAGCAGCGTCTCGTCCTTCTTTTCGTCCTCGCCCATGAACAGCAATTCTTCGGCAAGGGAACGGCTGTCTTCAACCGGGCCGGTGCCTTCTTCATTCAGGACGCGGCGAATGCCCGGATCTACCTGCAGGGCGCCGGCGCGGCTCAGCAATGCGCGTTCCCCGGAGGTGCGGCTGGCGACGTCGGTTGTGTCGCCGCCATAAGGCCGGTCGTCCTTGATTCCGAAGACGGCCTGGCGGCTGCTCTCGGCCGGTTCGACCGCGTTTGGCCGTTTGGCGCCATGCTTCGGCGGCCGCAGCCCATAATCCGGCGGCATGCTCAAGGGCGGCTGGTTGACCACCTGAAATTCATCCGGCGGTTTGCTTTTCGTACCGTAAATGAGGTCGTCGGCAATCTGACAGCCGGCCATTGCCGGCGCGAGGCCAAGCAACAGAAGGGGTAAAAAGACGCGATATCGGGCCACGGATTCTCTCTTTCTTCCGGCGTGCCTCTCTATTTAGGCAATTCCCGCCGTTCCAGCAAGGCATCGATCACGATTAGGCCAACGCCCACGCTGATGGCCGCGTCGGCCAGGTTGAAAGCCGGCCAATGAACGCCAAAGGCGTGAAAATCCAGGAAATCGAAGACGGCGCCATAGCGCAGCCGGTCGACCGCGTTGCCAAGGGCGCCGCCGACGATCAGCCCGACCCCCCAGCAAATCCAGGGCCGGTGCGTCCGGCCGAGCCAGATCATCAGCAAAAAGGCGGCGCTGAAGGAAAAAAAGACGAGCAGGAGCGGCGAAGGCGCGCCCTCGCCGCCCAGGATCCCAAAGCTGATCCCCTCGTTCCAGACGCGCACGAGGCTGAGGAAGGAGGTGAGGGGGAGGAAAGCCTCCGGCCCCGTCATGACGGAATTCAGCAGCCACCATTTGCTCGCCTGATCGAGGGCAAGCACGCCGATGGCAATCCAAAGGCCCAAACGAATCATGCGGATTTTTCTCCCCCCTGCGGTGCCAGCTTTGCAACCGCCTCGGCACAGCGGCGGCAAAGATCTTCATGCTCGGCGATGGTTCCGACTTCTTCGAGGATTTTCCAGCAACGCTCGCATTTTTTTCCTTCAGCGCATTTTGGCTGGACGGCAATTCCAGGGATTTCGGCAAGCCGAAACGCCTCTTGCGGCGCGTCGCTTTGGTGAAATTCGGCGCCGGACGTAATGAAAAGGTCGGCGGCGTCCACGCCTTCCATCGCCGCCAGATGGTCGGCCGATGCGTAAACAAGCGGGGCGGCCGCCAGCGAAGAGCCGATGCGTTTCTCGGCGCGTTCGATTTCCAGCGCCCCGGTGACGACCCGGCGCAGGTCGCGAATTTTTTCCCATTTCGCGGCCAGCGCATCGTCGCGCCAATTTTCCGCGATTTCCGGGAAGAGGCGAAAATGCACGCTTTCCTCCTCTCCGGGGAAACGGGCAAGCCACGCCTCTTCAGCCGTGAAGCAAAGAATGGGCGCAAGCCAGGCGGTCAGACAATGGAAGAGATCGTCCATCACCGTCCGGGCGGCGCGCCGGCGCGCGCTTTTTACCTCGTCGCAATAAATCGCGTCTTTGCGAATGTCGAAATAGAAAGCGGAAAGTTCGACGGCGCAGAAATTGTGAAGGGCAATTGTAATGCCGGTGAAATCAAAATCATGCGCCCGTTTTCGGATTTCCTGATCCAGACCCCAAAGCCGATGGCGAACCCAGCGTTCCAGCTCGGGCATGTCGGCGTGGTCCAGCCGCTCGGCCTCGCCGAAATCCTTCAGGCTGCCGAGAAGGTAACGCAGCGTGTTGCGAAAGCGCCGATACATATCGGATTGATGTTTCAGGATTTCCTGGCCGATGCGCAAATCTTCCGTGTAATCCGACGTGCCGACCCAAAGCCTGAGAATGTCGGCGCCATATTTCTCGATGACGTCTTGAGGCGAGACAACGTTGCCCAGGGATTTCGACATCTTGTGCCCATCCTCGGCAAGCACGAAGCCATGGGTAAGCACGGTCTCGAAGGGTGCGCGTCCGCGCGTGCCGCAAGATTCAAGCAGCGAGGATTGAAACCAGCCGCGATGCTGGTCGGAACCTTCCAGATAAAGGGCTGCCGGCGCGGCAAGGTCGGATCGCGCTTCGAGGACGAAGGCGTGGGTCGCACCGCTTTCGAACCAGACGTCGAGAATTTCGTAGATGGGTTCGAAATCGTCGGGCGAATGCTCGTTGCCGAGGAAGCGTTCCGGCGGGCTGGTGAACCATGCGTCCGCGCCTTCCTTGGCAATGGCTTCGACGATGCGCTTCATTACGCCCGCGTCGCGCAAGGGCTCGCCGGTTTTTTTATGGACGAAGACCGCGATCGGAATTCCCCAGGCGCGTTGGCGCGAAACGCACCAATCGGGGCGGTCGGAAACCATGGCGAACATTCGGTTGCGGGCCTGTTTCGGAACCCAGCGGGTGGCATCGATGGCTTCCAGCGCCTTCTTGCGAAGGCCGTTCGTTTCCATGCTGATGAACCATTGCGGCGTGGCGCGAAAAATCAGCGGCGCCTTGGACCGCCACGAATGGGGGTAGGCATGGGTGACGCTGCCAGCCCAAAGCAAACGGCCCGCCTGTGTCAAGGCGGCGATGACGTCCGGGTCGGCTTTGAAGATGTGTTTTCCGGCAAAAAGCGGCACGTGATCGTAGAAGCGGCCGTCGTCGGCAACCGTGTCCGGGATTTCGAGACCGAAACGCTGGCCGACATCGAAGTCTTCGGCGCCATGGCCGGGCGCGGTGTGCACGAAGCCGCTGCCCTGTTCCACGGTCACGTGATCGCCCGGCAGCAGCGGCACGTCGAAATCATAGCCTTGGCCGAAGAGGGGATGACGCAGGCGCAGTTCGGCAAGGTCGCTTCCCTTGAAATGCGCCAGAATTTTGTGGCCGGTGATGCCGGCGTCTTTCAAAGCCGTCTCCAGCAGCGCTTCGGCAAAGAGAAGTTTTTCGCCGCTCACGCCCAGGCTTTCCGGCGCCGTCTCGGTAATTTCGATCAGCGCATAGGCGATGGCCTCGCCATAGGCCACGGCGCGGTTGCCCGGAATCGTCCAGGGTGTCGTCGTCCAGATGACGACGCTGGCGCCATCCAGCGCCGGGTCCGGGGCCGTCACAATCGGGAAACGCACATAGATTTGCGAGGATTTGTGATCGTGATACTCGACTTCCGCTTCCGCCAGGGCCGTTTTTTCGACGACGGACCAGAGGACCGGTTTCTTTCCCTTGTAGAGGCCGCCGTTCAGCAGAAACTTGCCGAGCTCCTCGACGATTTTTGCTTCCGCTTCGAAGGCGATCGTTGCGTAGGGGTTTTCCCAATCGCCAAGCACGCCCAGGCGCTGAAATTCCTGCCGTTGAATGTCGATCCAGTGGCGCGCGAAAACGCGGCACTCTTCGCGGAAATCGATCAGCGGTATCGCGTCCTTGTCCTTGCCTTCGGCGCGGTATTTTTCCTCGATTTTCCATTCGATCGGCAGGCCGTGGCAATCCCAGCCGGGAACGTAGCGCGCGTCTTTTCCCTGCATCTGGGCATAGCGGTTGACGATGTCTTTCAGGATCTTGTTCAGCGCGTGCCCGATATGGAGATGGCCGTTTGCATAAGGAGGGCCGTCATGGAGCACGAAAGGCTCGCGGTCTTTAGCCTGGGCGCGAAGCCGCTGGTAGAGATCGAGCTTTTCCCAGCGCTGCAAGAGGTCGGGTTCGAGCTTCGGCAGGCCCGCCTTCATGGAAAAGGCGGTCTGGGGAAGAAAGACGGTTTCTTTATAACGGCTGGCCATGGGTAGGGTTCCTACGCGGGATCGCCCGCCTTCGCAAGAACCTCGCCCGCCTGCCTTCGGTCCTCCGCCATCTGCCGTTGCAGCGCTTCGGCGTCGGCGAAGGTGGCGTCCTCCCGTAAATAGGCAAGGAATTGCACCCGCAGATGCTTGCCATAAAGCGTCTCCTGGGCCGCGAAAAAATTGACTTCCAGCAGCTTCGTCTCGCCCCCGAAGGTGGGGCGCGTCCCAAGATAGGCGACGCCATCCTGCCAAAGGGTGTCCGGACCCGCGTCGATGCCGGCCCGCACGGCGTAGATGCCGGCCTTCGGGTGCAGATGGTCGCCAAGGGCCAGATTGGCGGTCGGGAAGCCCAGATCCCGGCCAAGGCCGGCGCCGGGCTCGACGCGGCCTGCGACTTCCCAAAAATGCCCGAGTAGCCGCGCCGCCTGATCGGGC
>JAJFGH010000073.1 GCA_021776275.1 Alphaproteobacteria bacterium
TGCCCTGAAACAGGTTGAAGGCGCCTATTCCATCGCCGCCTTGACAAAGGATTCGCTGATCGGCGTGCGCGACCCTTATGGGGTGCGGCCTTTGGTTATCGGCGAGCTGGACGGTGCCTATATCCTGGCATCGGAAAGCTGCGCCCTTGACATCATCGGCGCCGAACTTGTCCGCGATATCGAGGCCGGCGAAATCGTCATCATCAATGAGGACGGGTTGCAAAGCATCAAGCCGTTTGTCAAACAGAAACGCCGCTTTTGCATTTTCGAATTCATTTACTTTTCCAGACCGGACAGCGTTGTCGAAGGAACGGACGTTTACGAGATTCGCAAGCGCATCGGCGCCGAACTTTCCCGTGAAAACCATATCGATGCGGACGTCGTCATTCCGGTACCCGATTCGGGCGTGCCGGCAGCCATAGGCTACGCGGCCGAAAGCGGCATCCCGTTTGAGCTGGGGATTATCCGAAATCATTATATCGGGCGCACCTTCATCGAGCCCCGGGATCAAATCCGCCACCTTGGTGTAAGGCTGAAGCACAACGCGAATGCCCGCCAGATCGACGGCAAGCGGGTTGTGTTGATCGATGACAGCATTGTCCGCGGCACCACCTCGATGAAAATCGTCGAAATGGTGCGCCAGGCCGGCGCCCGCGAAGTGCATATGCGGATTGCAAGTCCGCCAACGACCAATTCTTGTTTTTACGGCGTCGATACGCCGGAACGCGAGCAACTCCTCGCCGCCCAACACAGCATCGATGAAATGGCGGCGCAGATTAAGGTGGATAGCCTCGCCTATATCTCCATCGACGGACTCTACCGGGCAATGGGCGAACGGGGGCGTGACGCAAGCGCCCCACAATATTGCGACGCCTGCTTCACCGGCGAGTACCCCATTCAGCTCACCGATCGGGATGGCGGCGATGCTTCCTCGCAACTTTCGTTGCTTGCCGAACTCGGTTAAACGCCTGTGACCGCCTCTTCTCCACGCCTTGAAGGCCGCATTGCGTTAATCACTGGCGCTTCGCGCGGCATTGGCGCCGCCCTTGCCAAAGACTTCGCCCGCGAAGGCGCCCATGTCATTTTGGTCGCCCGCAGCACGGCCGGCCTCGAGGAAGTCGACGATGCCATTCAGGCGGCGGGCGGCGCACCAGCTACCCTGGTGCCGCTCGACCTAACGGAATGGGCTGCCATCGACCAGATGGCCGGCGCGCTTGCCAAACGTTTCGGCCGGCTCGACGTGCTGGTGGGAAACGCCGCCACCCTTGGCATGCTTTCGCCAACAGCGCATATCGACCCAGAGGTATGGGAGCACACCTTCGCACTGAACGTCACGGCCAATTGGCGCCTGATTCGCGCCTTTGAGCCGCTGCTAAAGGCTTCCGATGCCGGCCGCGCGATATTTGTGACCTCCGGCGTCGGCAGCAGCGCCACCCCCTATTACGGAGCGTATGGAGCAAGCAAAGCCGCCCTTGAAAGAATGGTGCAGACCTATGCCGCCGAAGTGCAAAAAACGAAATTAAAGGTAAACCTGGTGGACCCCGGAATTGTCCGAACGGACATGCGGGCCCTGGCCTTTCCCGGCGAAGATCCGGCTGGTTTGCCGCCGCCGGAATCGGTAACCGAGACCTTTGTGCGCCTGGCGCAAGCAACCGCCTCCAGCCACGGAGAGACGGTTCGCATTTGATTTACGCGTAGGGGTTGCTTCCCTTGCGCAGACGAAAGCGCACCGGCGTTCCCTCCAGGCCAAAGGTTTCGCGAAGGCTGTTCACGAGATAGCGAATATACGCTTCCGGCAATTTTTCCGGACGGGAAACGAACAGCGCAAAGGTCGGCGGCCGCGTTTTGATTTGCGTAAGGTAACGCAGGCGCAGCGGCCTTCCCCGTACGGCGGGCGGCGGGTGCCGCTCGACCGCATCGGCAAGCCATTGATTTAGTTTCGCCGTCGGCACGCGCCGGTTCCATATTTCATACGCCTTCAACACCGCCGGCATCAATTGTGGGACGTTTTCGCCCGTCTTGGCGGAAAGCACGACCCAGGGAAGCCCGCGAACCTGTGGCAGGGAACGCTCCAACCGTTCGGCAAGCTTGGTTCGTGCCGCCGCCGGGTTTGGCACGCGGTCCCATTTGTTGACGACGATGAGCAGCGCCCGCCCCTCCTCAATCGCCTGACCCGCGATGTTAAGGTCTTGCTTTTCCAACAGGTTTTCGGCATCCAGCACTAGCAGAACCAGATGGGCCCGGCGGATGGCCTTCTTCGTCGCCTCAATGGAAAGCTGTTCGACCTTGGCTTCGATACGCGCTTCGCGGCGATAGCCAGCCGTATCCACAAGAAAGAAGCGCCGCCCCTCATGTTCCCAGGCGACGGGGATGGCATCGCGCGTAATGCCGGCTTCCGGTCCCGTCAAAAGCCGTTCTTCGCCGATCAGGCGATTGGCCAGCGTTGACTTGCCGACATTTGGGCGCCCCACGATGGCAAGCCCGAGGCCATTGCCTTCCTCTTCCGGCGCGGCTTCCTCTTCCACCTCTATAAAGGGGAGAAGGTGCGCATAGAGGTCGGCCATGCCTTCCTTGTGTTCGGCGGAAATGGCGATCGGTTCGCCAAAGCCGAGCTTAAACGCCTCGTAATAGCCCTGCTCGCTGCCCGAGCCTTCGCATTTGTTCGCCACCAGAAGAACGGGCGTGCTCCGTTTGCGCAGCCATTTGGCGAAGTACTTGTCCAGCGGGGTCGGCCCTTCCCGCGCATCCATCAAAAAAAGCGCAACGTCGGCTTCCTTCAAAACACGCTCCGTCTGGGCAAGCATCTTCGTTTCCAGGTCTTTCCCGGTGCCCTCCTCGAAACCAGCCGTATCGATAACGCGAAACCGTAGGGGGCCCAGTTCCGCCGTTCCCTCTTGCCAGTCGCGCGTAACCCCCGGCGTGTCATGTGTCAGCGCCAGGCGCTCATGAACCAACCGGTTGAACAACGTCGATTTTCCGACATTTGGTCGGCCGACAATGACGACCGTCTTCCCCATGATTCTTTCCTGAAACCTAGCGGAACGCGATGAGATCGGCGTCCGTGGTTAGAAGATACATCGTGCCCTGGGCCACAACCGGTGGAACCGACACACCGTCGTCGAGCGTGATTTGGCCAATAACGTCTCCCCGATAGGGAGAAACGGCAAGCACCCTGCCATGCGAGCCTGCCAGAAGAAGGCGATCGCTGGCCAATACCGGCCCGCGCCACACGATCGGCTCTTCTTTCTCGATCGGGTTCTGATATCGGGGAAGCTGCAGAACCCAAAGAATTTCGCCCTTCTCCCGCGTCAGGCAGAGCAATTCATTGTTCGTCGTCAGCAAATAGATGTAATCCCCGGCTACCCACGGCGTTTGAATGCCGCCGAGCTCTTTTTCCCAGACCCTCTCTCCCGATCGCATATTCAGCGCGACGACCCGGCCGCTATGGCTGATGGCAAACACCCAACCGCGGTCGATGACCGGTTGGCCGCGAATGTCGGCAATCGAGGAAATCACGTCGCTTCGCCGCGAAGACGCAAGCGAGTAGGACCACATGATCCGTCCGTTGTTTGCCAAAATGGCGAAAAGCTCGCCAGAGGAATAAGGCACGATGACCATATCCCCTTCGACTGCGGGGCTGGCCCCGCCCAGGATGCCGGCCGATTCCTCAAAGCCCTTGTGCTTCCACAAGGTTTCGCCGTTGCGTACATCGAGGACAAAAAGCTGATTGTCAAAAGTGGTTACGAATAACCGGCCATCGCTAATGGTCGGCGCCGCCCGCATTGGCGACGGCATGGCGCGCCGCCAGACGGTTTCTCCACTCTCCGCGTTCAGCACAACCACCTCTGCAAAGCCTGTGCTGATAAACAGATACCCATAGGCGTAAGCAATTCCGCCGCTGAAAGTAACGTCGTCCTCGTCTTCCGGCGTCAAATCCGTGCGCCATAGACGCTCGCCACTCTCCACATCGACAGCCGTGATGCGCCCGTCCACATCCGCCACGTAAACCCGGTTACCCGCGACAACCGGCTGGGAAATCAATCGGCTTTCCGCATCCGCGCCACTGCCAACGTCCGCGGACCAAACCTCTTTCGGCGAGGCCGACATCACCAAATGATGCATGGCATGATTCGGGTAGCCGCCTGCCTGCGGCCAGGCCGGATTCGCCTGTGGACGCGGCAGGCGAATGGCGACTTCTTCCACATCCGGCTTCAATTGCTGATCGAGCAGGAGAATTGGAATGCGCTCGCCCGGGATGCTTTGTTCTTCCGGATCGAAAACCGACGACTCACACGCCGTCAAGAAGATAGCCGCGGTAAGAAAAAGGAGTGCCTTAACGGCGGAACGCGTCACGACTTTTCTCCAAGTGCCGTCGCCATTTCCTTGGCGCGCTGGCCCAGCATCTCCGGCGCCTTGGGATCGGCCGCAAGATTTTCATATATCTCCAGCGCTTTGGCGGTTTCGCCCGTTCGGATGGCAACGAGCGCCGTAATTTCGAGGGCGGAATGCCGCCAGGGGTTTTCCGCCGCGGTCAAAGGCGCAAGTTCCTCGACCAGGGTTTCCGGATCCTCCCGGTCAACCCGGCGAAAGGCCCCCAGGATGCGCGCAAGGTCGCGGAAGGCCGCCGGAACGTCGTCGTCATCGGCAATTTTACCATAGAGGCGAATAGCACCGGCAATGTCGCCTCCTGAGGAGGTGATCGCCGCCTCGTGCAACCGGGCGAGAACGGCATAGCCTTCCCCGCCATCCTCGGCAAGAAAGGCGAAGGCCTCCCGCGCGGCCTCCTCGTTTCCCTGCCGCAGCAGTTCCGCCGCCGCGTGGTAACGCATGCCGGCCTTCAACGCTTGATGCTGGCTGTATTCGCCCCAGCCAACCTTCATCGCCACGATGGCTACAAGCGCAACCACGCCGCCGATCGCAAATCGCCCATATTGCTTCCACAGGGCGAGAAGGCGATCGCGTCGTAGCTCCTCGTCGATTTCACGGAAAACGTTGTCGTTCACGAATGGTCCTCTGGCACTCTCGGCCGGCCGGGCGGGTAACATAAACCGCGCCGCGAGCGAAGGCAAACCCTTGAAAAACGCGGCAATCCAGAAAGAAGTGGGCACGCGAGTAAAACCCACACGGCCTAGTCGTCATCCTGCCATTTGATGGAACAGCCCATGCTCGCGGCCTGCTCGGATGGTCCCTCGCCGGTCTCGGCAATAGCCGCCATCGCCTCGAACAGATCGCGCCGTGCAGCAACCACTTCCTCGCGACCGCCCGCGTCGAGGCGGCCCCGATATTGGAGCGCCAGCGCCCGATTGAAGCCAAAGAAATCCGGCGTACAGACGGCCCCGTAGGCCCGGGCCGTGGCCTGGGTCGCGTCAAGCAAATAGGGAAAGGGGAATGCATGCTGCTCGGCGAAGCGCTGCATGTTCTCGAAGGAATCCTCCGGATAGGCTTCCGTATCATTCGCCATGATGGCAACCGTACCAACGCCAAGCGCCGCCAGGTCCCGGGCGTCGCGCACGATCCGCGAAATCGCCCCCTTCACATAGGGACAATGGTTGCAAAGAAACGTGACCAGGGTCGCCTTCGTCCCGGCGATATCGGCTAGTCGATAGGTTTTGCCATCCACGCCCGGAAGGCAAAAATCTACCGCCTTCCAGCCAAAATCGCAGATGGGCGTGTGCAAAAGCGCCATGGAAACCTATGAAAAATGCGCCGAAATTAGCGTGCGCCGGAAAGCGCCCGTGGCCGTACTTCCGGGCTCGCAATCGGCCTTGCCCCATCGGGAAGCTCTTCGTCCGCCGCCCCCCCGTTCAGGCGGGCGATGACCCGACGCCGATAGGCGGGGTCCGTGATCACGCGTTCAAAATCAATTTTGCTGTTCATTCCAAGCCTTGCTCGAAACGACGCGGAGGGCCGCGCCGCAAGGTGTTCTCACGGCGCAAATCATCCCATTTCGGCGGTTGAAAACAAAGGGGCCTAAGCTTGAAAAATGCAATTTCTTGGGGAGAAAGCTGTGGATATCTCACCCTTTTCCTGGGGAAAAAAAGAAACGGGTGCGCGGGCAAACGAAAGGCGGCAACCGGGGTTCCGGTTGCCGCCAATCGTCTTGCAAACAAAGCCTAATCGCGGCTCTTGTTGTAGAGGTAGAGAATAATGCCCAACGCGATCAAGCCAACGAGACCATTTTCACCCAAGGCACGAATCAGATTAATCAGATTGCCGACGATGTCGCCGGTAAGGAAGGTCGCATTCTCTCCAAAGAGAATTTGAATGACGATCCCAAGCGCGATTAGGGCAAGCCCAACTTCCGTAACTTGGCCAACCCATTTTGCAACAGTTCTAAGTGCATCCATCGAAGTGTCTCCCCCGTCGCCTATGCGACTTACTCGTAGGATGGGCGAAGCATATACAAGATCTATACGCTTCAACCGCTTAGGCTACCATATGTTGATAAATATGAAAAACTCTCATTCGGCCCTCGGATTTCTGGGCAACCCCTTGGAAACCCTGTAAAAACAAGCGCTGCAGCAGCGGGCAGAGGGCGACCTCCCCCATCCGCCGTCCGGATGCGAACGCCCCGGCGGGGTGGGGCCCTCAAAGTTCCCGGCGGCACGCTTGAACGTCAAAAAGGCCCCTCTTTGGCCCGGCCGAAGGGTTGCAAGGTTTTGTTAAGGGTGATCTGAAATCATGAACTGCCACGGGGGATGCGATTGCAACGAAGCAATGCCTTCGTGTTAGAATGGTTAATCCAAGGCGCCGCAAGAGCGCAGGAATCCCGGGAGAAGCGTTTCGATGGACTACAATCGGTACTTTGCAGAAGCCATTGCTGGCCTGAGGGCGGAAGGCCGCTATCGGGTCTTTGCGGATCTTGAGCGCAAATCGGGCTCCTTCCCGTTGGCGTTCAAGCGGCAGAAGGGTGGCGATGCGCAAGAAGTCACCGTTTGGTGCAGCAACGATTACCTAGGCATGGGCCAGCACCCGCAGGTGCGCGAAGCCATGCAAGGCGCCCTGGAAACCCACGGCGCCGGCGCCGGCGGCACGCGCAACATCTCCGGCACGAATCACTACCACGTTCTGCTTGAGCAAGAGCTTGCGGACCTTCACGGGAAGGAAGCCGCGCTTCTGTTCACCTCCGGTTACATATCGAACGAGGCCGCGCTAAGCACGATTGCCAGGCTGCTGCCCAATTGCGTCGTCTTTTCCGACTCCCTCAACCATGCCTCGATGATTCAAGGCATCCGCAACAGCGGCGCGCCGCGAAAAATCTTTCGCCACAACGACGTCGCCCATCTCGAGGAATTGCTTCGCGAGACGGACCCGGCCAAGCCAAAGTTGATTGCCTTCGAATCCGTTTATTCCATGGACGCGGACATCGCCCCCGTCGCCAAAATTTGCGATCTTGCCGAAAAATATGGCGCGATGACCTATCTGGATGAAGTCCACGCCGTCGGCATGTACGGACCGCACGGCGGCGGCATTGCCGAACGCGAAGGCATGATGGATCGCGTCTCGATTCTTGAAGGAACGCTGGCGAAAGCCTATGGCGTCATGGGCGGCTACATTGCCGCCTCCGAGCAGCTCGTCGACGCCGTTCGCAGTTTCGCGCCCGGCTTTATTTTCACGACAGCCCTGCCCCCGGTGATCACCGCCGGCGCCCTTGCAAGCGTACGCCACCTAAAGGCCAGCGGCCTTGAGCGCCAGCGCCATCAGGAGCGCGCCGCCACCTGCAAACGCCTGCTTGCCGAAGCGGGCCTGCCCGTGCTGCCCTCGGAAAGCCACATCGTGCCACTAATCGTTGGCGATGCGCGGCTTTGCAAACAAGCCAGCGACCTGCTGCTGGAGCATCACGGCATCTACATTCAACCAATCAATTACCCGACCGTGCCAAAAGGCACCGAGCGGCTGCGTATCACGCCGTCGCCGCTCCACACGGATGCGATGATGGATCACTTGGTCGAGTCCCTACTGGACGTATGGAAACGACTGGAATTGCGCCGCGCCGCTTAGGCGACGCTCTATTCCGCCGCGCCAATCCCTTTCAGCAGCGAGTTTTCGTTCCAATAACTTTTGATGCTGACGGTCCCGTCTTTACGGGCACGGATTACGTCGATCCCGCTCAGCTCAATCGAGTTGTTCGTCGGCTCCTTGCCAGCGAAGGCGCCGGTATGGGTAGCCTTCCACGTCCACTCCCAATAGACCGCCTTTTTCGTGTACTTCACGTGATTGTACGAAAACTTGCTGTCCGGAAAGGCCTTGAACAGAACGCCCGCATAGTCGCGAAGCGCCTTGCCTTTAATCCCCTCCGGCGGCAGCGACGCATCCCAATAGGAGCCATTGCCTACGGCCGCGACGATCAGGTCAAGATTGCCCGTGTTCCAGCCAATGGACCAGCTCTCCATGGCCGTCTTGACGATTTTTGCCGGGTCATCTTCCGGCATCGGCGCCCCGGCGGCAAGGGCCGTTCGCCCCGCCCCAAATTGGGCCAGAAGTGCCACGGCAAGAAACGCCGCAAAGACGGACATGAAAAGGCTAGGAAAATGACGCTTGAACATTTCTTCTCCCCTGCGAAAAACCTTGTTCTTTTCAGCTTGCACAAATTCTGACGAAGCCCCGGACAGAAGTAAAGCCTTCCCGGCCGCCATGGCGCACCTCAACCCCATTCCCTCGGCAGGCCTAGCAAAATGCGCAGCCATTTTCCCGGCGCCCCGCGGGGCGGCGGGTAGTAAGGCCGGTATTCGACGACGCCTTCCGGGTCCTCATGAATGAGGATTTCGGCCGCCGGGAAAGAAGCGGCGAGCTTCTTTTCCACTTCGTCCGCCACCTTATGGGCGTGACGCAAGGTGATCTTGTCGTCGAGTTCGAGATGAAACTGAATGAAGATGGTGTTGCCGGATTTTCGCGTGCGCAGATCGTGAAGATCCCCCGCTTCCGGATGGGCGCGGACGATCTCGCGAATGCGTTCGCGGTCTTCCTCCGGAAGCTCGTGGTCCATCAAGGGGTCCAACGAAAGAAAGGCGATTTTGCCAGCGGTGCGCAGCAGGTAAAGGGCGATCGCAACACCAAACAACGGGTCCACAAAGCCCCAGCCAATATTTGCCCCCAAAATCAACGCCAGGATCACACTGGCATTGATTAAGACGTCGCCTGTGTAGTGCAGAGAATCGGCATCAATGGCAACGGAACCCGTTTTACGCACGACGTAACGCTGGTAATGCACCAAAGCGATGGTCGTGACGATCGCAAACAGCATGACAAAGATCCCAACCTCGCCATGTTCGATCGCACGGGGGTGTGCCAACCGGTAGGCAGCCTCGATCAGCAGGAATACCGCCGAGCCGGCCACAAAAGCCGCCTGCCCAAGGCCGGCCAAATGCTCGGCCTTGCCGTGGCCGAAGCGATGCTCGTAATCGGCAGGCTGAAGCGCATGATGAACGGCCAGCAGGTTTATGAACGACGCTCCGACGTCGAGCAGAGAATCAATAAGAGAGGAAAGCAAGCTCACCGAATCCGTCACCAACCAGGCCCCCACCTTGACGAGGACCAGCACCAGCGCCACTGCGACGGCCGCAACCGTCGCACGCCGCATCAGGCGTGCGCTCTCCTCGGGGATGGGCGTAGGTTTTTCAGGAATTGACGTCACGAATTTTTCCTAGCGATCAAGGGTAGAGGCGTTGCACGCGCCATGCGTCTCGATCCCGATGATACACCAACCGGTCATGCAGACGGAATGCGGCCTGGCTCCAAAACTCGATCCGCTCAGGCAGGACGCAATAACCGGACCAGAAAGGGGGACGCGGCACCGGGCCGACGCCAAACTTCATCGTGAATTCGGCAACGCGCTTCTCAAGCGCAAAACGGCCTTCCAAAGGCTGCGATTGCCGCGACGCCCATGCGCCGATCTGGCTCATGCGATCGCGTGTCGCAAAATAGGCATCGGCCTCGGCGTCGCCGACGGGCTGAACCGTACCGGCAACCCGCACCTGCCGGTCAAGCGTCTTCCAATAGAAACAAAGCGCCGCCTTTGAATTTTCCTCGATCTCCCGCGCCTTTACGCTTTCCAGATTCGTGAAAAAAACGAATCCCTTTTCGTTCACGCCCTTCAATAACACCATCCGGTTGGAGGGCATGCCGTCGGCGCCAACGGTAGCCAGCGCCACGGCATCGGGGTTTTTCGCCTCGGCGTCCTTTGCTTCGGCAAACCAGCGCCCGAAAAGCGCGATCGGATCTTTTTCCGGAGTTTCAAACATGGTTTCTCTTTGCAGCAGATGATTTTGCGCAGGTTAAAGAGCGATCGCACCCATCCGTCAAGAGGTCCCGCCCGCTGTCTCTCGCCAATCGCCGAGCGCCGCCGCAAAAAGCCCCCCCACCAACACGGCCAGCCAAGAAATGTACATCCAGATGAGGAAGACCGGGATCGCGGCAAGGGCACCGTAAATGGCCTCATAATTCGCAAAGGTCGACAAGTAGATGCCAAAACCCTTTTTGGCCGTCTCGAAGAGAACGGCCGCGACGACGCCGCCAGCAAGCGCGTCCCGCCAATGAACGTCGCGATTCGGAATAGCGATATAGAGAAGCGCAAGCGCCATGGCTTCAAACAGGAATGGCAAGAAGCGCAAGAAAGGCTGCAATTCCGCGGCACGCGCGTTGCCAAGCCATTCCGTCGCCGTATAGAGATAACCGGAAACGGAAAGGCCCGCGCCGACAAGCACCGGGCCCAGCGTCATCGCCGCCCAATAAGCGAGCAGACGCGGCACCAGTTTTCGTGGCGTTGCGATCCGCCAAATCTGGTTGAACGTCTTCTCAATCGTCGCCAACAACATGATGCTCGTCGCAAACAGAACCAACAGCCCAAGCGTCGTCACCTTGCGTGCGTTTTCAGCCAAGCTGGAAAGCTCGTCCTGGATGACGCCTTCCATATGCGGGGCAAAATTGTCGAAGAGGACGCCCATGGCGGCCTCTCGCGATTCGTCCAGGCCTGGGAAAGTGGCTAAGGCGGAAAAAGCGATCACCGTGACCGGAACGAAGGCCAGCAACGACGTATAGCTGAGCGCGGCCGCCGCCTGTACGCAGCGATCTTCCGAGAACCGGCGTAGCACGAAGGCCAGGAACGGTCGGGCCGCCCCCTTCAGTTGCGCGAAGCGTTGCAT
>JAJFGH010000074.1 GCA_021776275.1 Alphaproteobacteria bacterium
TGCCTCGCGGCGGATGGAAAGGCCATACTTTGCACCGAAAAGCCGACCGCGAAAAGAAAACAAGGCCAAGGGAAACGGATATGTGCAAGCAGTGGAAAAAGCCTCGGGTCCAGGTGATCCGTATCGGCCTTGAGATCAACGCTTACGCCTGCTCGGAAGGCTGATCTCGACCCTTTCACTTCATTGAACGCCTAAAAAATTTACCCACAACGGGAGATTCCGGTTGTTGCAGATTCGTGTTTTGGGATCGGCGGCGGGCGGCGGCCTCCCGCAGTGGAATTGCAATTGTTCGATCTGCCAACGTGCCCGCGCGAAGGACCCGATGGTTCGGCCCCGAACCCAATCGTCGCTGGTTGTGCGCGCCGGGGACGGCCCTTGGTTCCTGTTGAACGCCTCGCCCGATCTGCGCCAGCAACTAAACGAAACCCCCGCCCTGCACCCAGCCGATATGGGCCGCGGAAGCCCCATCGGCGGCGCCGTTGTGACCAACGCCGACATCGACCACATTGCCGGGCTGTTGAACTTGCGCGAAAGCCAGCCGCTGCGCCTTTACGCGACGGCGCGCGTACAAGAAACGTTCAACGCAAACCGAATTTTTAACGCCCTCAACCCAGAGATGGTGCGTCGAAGCCCGTTCGCCCTTGGCCAGCCAACGCGCCTTGAAACCGCCGACAACGCCCCTTCGGGTCTTGTCGTCGAAGCCTTCACCGTTCCGGGGAAAGTGGCGCTTTATTTGGAAGACCCAACCGCCGGCCCCAATTTTGGCAGCGTTCCGGAGGACACGATCGCGCTTCGGGTGGCATCGGAGACGGGCGATCGCCATTTCTATTACATTCCGGGCTGCGCCACCTTTCCCGACCCATTGGCGGAGCGCCTGGATGGCGCGCCCCTCGTCTTCTTCGACGGCACGCTTTGGACGGACGATGAAATGATTGCGGCAGGCGTTGGCATAAAGACGGGAAAGCGCATGGGACATATGAGCATTTCCGGCCAGGACGGTACTCTAGCCGCCTTTCAGAAACTGGACGTGAAGCGTAAAATCTTTATTCACCTGAACAACACGAACCCCGTTCTTGTGGAAGACTCGCCGGAACGCAAACGCGTCGAAGAGGCGGGCTGGGAAGTTGCCTATGACGGCATGGAGATTTGCCTGTGAGCCCCGCGCCATTGACGCCAGAAGCCCTTGAAGAGGCATTGCGCACTATCGGCCGCGAACGTTATCACGACCGGCATCCTTTCCACGCCCTTCTCCATGGCGGCAAGCTTGAGAGAGGACAGGTGCAGGCCTGGGCGCTGAACCGGTATTGCTACCAGGCGCATATTCCCATCAAGGATGGCGTGTTGTTGGCGCGAATGACCGACCCGGCACTCCGGCGGATCTGGCGGGTGCGCATCGAAGACCATGACGGAACCCAGGAACGCGAAGGCGGCATCGCGCGCTGGCTGAAGCTGACGGACGGCCTTGGCCTTCCCCGGGACGAGGTCATCGCCATGAAGGGCGTGCTGCCGGCGACCCGATTTGCCGTCGAAGCCTATGTACATTTCGTCGGCGAGCGCCCCTTGCTTGAAGGCATTGCCTCCTCCCTGACGGAACTTTTTGCGCCGAAAATCCACCGCGAGCGGATCGCCGGCATGTTGGAGCATTACGACTTCATCGAGGACGCCACGCTCTCTTACTTCCGCAAACGTCTCGATCAGGCAACGCGGGATGCGGATTTCGCTCTGGATTACGTGAAACGGGAAGCGCGAACGGCGGACGCCCAACACCGCGTGCTGGGCGCGCTTACGTTCAAATGCGACGTGTTGTGGGCGCAATTGGACGCGTTGATGCACGCCTATGTCGCGCCCGGCCAAATTCCGCCCGGCGCCTTTCAACCGAAAGACGCGTCCTGATGGCCCGCGTTGAGCTGAACGCCGATGCGGTGCCGCGCTTTGCGCCGCATGTGCAGTTTCGCTTCGATGCGAAGCGCACCCAATGGGTCATATTGGCGCCGGAGCGCCTTCTTGTACCGGATGCGATTGCCGTTGAAGTGCTTCGCCTTTGCGACGGGCAGGCATCGATTTTCACGATGGTCGCCGCCCTTGCCGAAACGTATCAGGCCACCCCTGAAACCCTTGAAGGGGACATCTTGGAACTGCTGCAGGACCTCATGGACCAGGGAGTTCTTACCTTATGAGCACGCCCGAACCGCCCTTGGCCTTACTTGCGGAGCTGACCCACCGTTGCCCCCTGCAATGCCCCTATTGCTCGAACCCATTGGCGCTTGAAGGCGTCGAGGGAGAGCTTGGCACGGAGGAATGGTGCCGGATTCTGGATGAGGCGGCGGCGCTTGGCGCCTATCAGGTCCATTTTTCCGGAGGTGAACCTGCCCTTCGCAAGGATCTGCCCAAGCTTGTCCGCCATGCGAGCGCCGCCGGGCTTTATACAAATCTGATCACCTCCGGCATCCCCCTCAATGGGGAAAAAATCGACGCCCTCGCCGGGGCCGGTCTCGAACATGTCCAGCTTAGCTTGCAAGATACGCTGCCTGAGGAAGCCGACCGGGTCGCCAAGATGCCAGGCGCCCATGCAAAGAAATTGGAAATTGCCCGGTGCGTTCGCGAGGCCGGTCTCGCGCTTACGATCAATTGCGTTTTCCACCGCCAAAATCTGGAGCGCCTCGACGCGATGATCGAGCTTGCCGTCGCGCTCGGCGCGGGGCGGCTGGAAATTGCCCATGTCCAATATTACGGCTGGGCCATCGAAAACCGTCAGGCCCTGCTGCCCAGCCGCGACCAGATCGAAAAGGCAAACGCCCTGATCGCCGACGCCGAGGCGCGGCTAAAGGGCGTGCTGCTCTTCGATCATGTGCCGCCGGATTACTACGCCCGGCGGCCAAAGGCCTGCATGGGCGGATGGGGACGGCAATTTTTGAATATCAGCCCATCCGGCAAGGCCCTTCCCTGTCACGCCGCCGAAACCATCCCGGACCTTCGTTTCGACAATGTCCGCGAGCGCAGCCTGGCCGACATCTGGGTTGAATCGGACGCTTTCCGGCGCTTTCGCGGCACCGGCTGGATGCCGGAACCCTGCGGGTCCTGCGACAGGCGGGAAATCGACTGGGGCGGCTGCCGGTGCCAGGCGCTGATGCTGACGGGCGATGCGGCGCAGGCGGACCCAGTCTGCGAGCTTTCCCCCGACCATGGCCGGATCCTTCAAATGGTGAAAAACGAGGCCGGCCAGGAGGTCCCTCCCTTTCGCTATCGGCGGAAGGCAAACTAGGAACCGGTTGCAAGGCGCCCCTATCTTTTGGATACTGCGGGCGAATTTGCACAAGCCTTGTGGAACGCTCTGGAGAGAACAGATGAGATCATCGAAGATTTTGGGCCTTGGCCTTGGACTCGCCCTTGCCCTAGCGCTGGCCAGCGGCTCGGCACTGGCAGGTGACGCAAAGAAAGGCGAAAAGGTTTTTAAGAAATGCAAAGCCTGTCACACGCTGGAAGCTGGCAAGCATAAGGTAGGTCCGTCTCTGGCCGGTATCTTTGGCCGGAAAGCCGGATCTTCGGAGGGCTTTAAATTTTCGAAAGCGATGCAAGAATCCGGCATTACGTGGAACGCGGAAACGCTGGATGCCTATCTTGCCAATCCGAAAGGCTACATTAAGGGCAACAAGATGGCCTTTCCGGGCGTGAAGAAAGAGGCCAAGCGCCAGAACCTAATTTCTTATCTGGAAGAAGCGACGAAATAGCCCTCCCAGGTAAGTTTTTTTAGCGGCGTCGCCCCCATGGAGAGCGGCGCCGTTTTCATTGTTGCGCCAGCACCGTTTCCAATTGCCGAAGCTTGTCATCGACGGAAATGTCCATTTCCGAGGTGATTTCAAGCTCGCGATCTTCATACACGTTCCGGTCCGGGTGCTGTTTTCCCCAGGCCTCCACGGCCAAATCGCGCCGTGCGATCAAATCAAAAATCTCGGGCTGAAAAAGCCGGACCATCGCCGTGACCCAGCGATTGACCGGCCAGGACGGACGCGCCTGGTCCATTTCGAATCGCGCGATCATTTGGCAAACGTCCTTCGCCACATACCATGCTTCGCCGGTTACCCAGCGGTTTGTCGTGAACAGGCTGGTCGGGAAGCCATAGGCGTCCATCGAGATCGCAATCAGATGGCTTAGCGCGCCGTTGCTATCCTCGGGCGTCTCGAAATCCGGCAAAGGGGCCGGCCGCATGCCCGCGGGCATGCCCTTCGGCCGCAAGAAGACGTGAAAATGGCCGTGTTCCTCCCGGTCTTCCCGATGGGAATGGTAATAATATTGGGAATGGGTTTCCCCATCATAGGCGTCCCCATCCGGGTAGTGATTCCACTGATAAAAGGTCTCGTGGCCACGGATCAGCTCGCCAACGATGTTGTCCCCGGTCTTGGCGAGAAGCCGGTAGCATTCCAGGATTTCTTGAGCGGCCGCCATCTGCGCCTCCAGCCGGGGGCGTGGGATCGAGGCAAGGGCCGTCTTTTCGCTTTCAGCCATCCCGTTTTCCACCCCCTTCTCAAGCTGCCAAAACCCGATGGAGAACACAGTTAACAAAATTTATCCATCTTAATCAATTAGTTAGAAAAATCTCCGGTGGCGGGCCCCACCCTCAATCCAGGCCGACCGCCCAAAAGGGCGTAATTGACTAGATTTTCTGCCCTGTTGAAAATATGTTAGTCCACTCAATGGGGCAGCCCAACGCTAACGATAAAAAAACAAAGAATTCCCAGACAGATACACAGACGGTGAGGAAGCCATGCGTTCAAGTTTCGTGAAATCCCTTCTGTCGTCCGGAGCGATCCTTCCATGGGTGATCGGAGCCGGCGTCGTAACAACCGCCGCACTGATCACGCACAACCCAGCCAAGGCGGAAATGGTTCAAAAGCCATCCATCGCCTTCGAGCAGGTTGCGGAATCAACGGATGCGCCGGAGACATTCATGCGCGGGGGTCATGAGTACAACGTCGTTAAATCGACCTATGACGGAGAAGCCGCCCTGCAGAGCTTTATGAAGCTCAACAAAGGTCAGTACCGGTTCTATCCGGACCCGGTGGACAACCCCGGCACGTTCTACGCGCCGAAGGGCTGGCCCTTCAAGAGCGGCGAAGTCATCCCGAAGCTCCTCGTTACGGGGCAAGAGGTTCTCGAGGAAGGTTTTGCCGCGAAGTACATTCTTGGCGAAGACCATGCCAAGCGCGTACGCCCAGGCGAGCCATTCGACTATGACCTTTTCGTTCTTGCCGTAACGTCCCTTTTCGCAACCGGCCTTTATTGGGAAATCGTCGTTTCCCGCGAGGGCGATACGCTGGTCGTCAACGCGATTGAATCCCCGGTCGTTCGCGGGGAAGTGGTGGGCCGCGAGGACTTGATGTCGGCAGAAGAAAAAGCCGCGCTCGAAGCGAAAAACAAACTCAACATGAAAGAAGCAAACGCGCTTTACGAAGCCGTTCGCTTCAAGATGATCGAGGGTTGGGAAAAATCAAACAACGAGATCGTTTCCGAATATTCCGAGTGGAAGCGCTACAACGTCGTTCCCTTCCAGACCGGGGAATTTACCGGCGATCAATACATCAATCTTTATGCAAATGAAAAAGTCGAGAAATGGGAAAATTTTGATCAAATGCCGATTGGGACCGTTCTCGTGATCGATAGTTTCCATGGCGATGCGGATCGCATCGGTTTCGCCGCCAGATGGAAAGCCGGCGAGCTGGTTATCTTGCAGAAGATGAAAAATGGCTTCAACGCCGCGACCGGCGACTGGAAGATTACTAAAATCGACCACAAAGGAGTGGCCCAGGACATCACCGAAGAAAAGGGTGTACGGTCGACCTACCTTTTTGCCCTGCCGGATGAATACAAGAAGACGATCTATTTCTAGGTTCGTCTCCATATTCAACGGGTAGAATTCGTTGTGAGAAATTGGGGGGCGCTTCGGCGCCCCCCTTTTTTATACGATTTTAATTTGCGCCCGGCGCACATTGACACCCTGCCCAGAGGGCCCTAACTATTACTTGTCGCAGGCCAAATCTGGCGGGCGCGGCGGTTTTTTTGGCGCTTGCGGATTCCCCACATGAATGGGGAAAGGAGGATTTCCATGGCAATGGCGTCTCGGAGCTTTCTGAAATTTCCAGCCTTTATCGGTGCTGCCTTTCTGTTGGCCGCGGCGATCGGCGGCGAAGCCGTCTCGAAAGAGCCTTTGACCGACGAGGGGGCGGAAATGACCTACAACGCCCTTCGTGCAGCCATGGTCGAGAGCTATCGGGCCGGCGGCGATGACACTGCCGCCGTCTATATGGGCTGGCAGCGTTTTAACCGTGTACCGTTTCTTTCCGGAACCCATGGTGGGCGCTACAGCAACATCTATGGCAACGCGAAAGCCAGCGCCTATGGCCTCTTTGAAAAGGGGAAACCCCTGCCGAAAGGCGCGGTCCTGGTAAGAGACAGCTTTATGGCAGCCAAAGCCTGCCTTACGGGCAACGTAGCGCTTGGCGATAAAACGCCGCCGGGCGTCTTTGCCTGTTTTGGGCCGCTATTCGTTATGGAAAAAATGGAAAAAGGCTTCAATCCGGAGAGCGGCGATTGGCAGTTCACGATGATTTTTCCGGGTGGCACCGTCTTCGGCACGACAAAGGGACAGGGCGCGGAAAACGTCGACTTTTGCATGAATTGCCACGAAGCGGCCGAACCGGACGATTTTATCTTCTACACCCCGGAAGAATATCGGCCCAATTAGATCGCCACGAACAATCCTTCATAAAAAAAGGGTGGAACCTTCCGGTGCCACCCTTTTTTTGTGCAACGAGGCGCTACCACTTTGCCCGTTTTACAGCCTTCAGATTGATCTCCGTCGGCTGCATATCCGTATTGAACTTGATGTTCTCATCCGTCATCAAAATGGTGGCGTGGCCGATCAGAAAATCATAAACGGCGGACCATGTCGGCCATAGAACCTTGCCGTCCGGATCGTCCTCGGTCGGAAAAACGCGATACCCCTGAATTGTCGTCTTCCAGAGTTGGCCTTTCGGCGTGAAATATTCGCCCAGATAAGGGGTCCAGAGTTCCGCATCGACGTAAACCACCTTGCGGCTGTAGGGATGGCTCTCCGGCGTCATGCCTTCAACGACATAGACTTCCCTAGGCTCCCATTCTTCCACCGGGTTCCAATGGGGGCGCGTCTCCAAATCGAAAACGGGAAATTGTTCCTTCGGCGTACTGCCCCTCGGGTTCCAAAAGGGCTTGGTCACGTTCGCGATGACAAGAATTTTCTTTTTCGCGAGAACCTTGAAGCCGTCATACCAGGTCGGGTGCGCGCTCAAGATCATAATATCGTCGCTGAGAAAATCCGTCGAACCCAGCTTGTCCATCCAGAATCCGCCCGAAAAGCGGCGCACCTTGCGCGCCGCGACCGCGTAGGCCAACAGCCAGTCCGGATCGCCGTTCACATAGCGAATCAGGACCAGTCCGTTCCCCTTCATGTCCTGTGGAGCCGTCAGGACGCTGAGCGTTTTCTCGAGAATTCTTTTATTTTCCGACCCCGCGCCATTGTCGCGGCGAAGCGCACCTCTTACGAAGGCCCGTTTGACAAACTGTTTCTGAACACGTTCGAGACCGGTTTTCTCGTTGAGAAGCGCGATCACCGTGTTCGGGTATTCCTGGTTGTCCCCCTGCTGTTTGCCGAGGAACATGTTCCACATGACTTTTACGCCCGCCTTGGGATCGTCGGGATCGATCACCGGAAAAGGCGCGCCGGCGACCCACCCGTTTACCTGATTCGAGGCATCGTCCAGCGTGACGACGTCGACGTTCTGATTCGTCGCCGCCACCCATTTCGGGTCCTTCGGATGAGGCTTGGCGTGGGCCAGCTTCATCGTCAGTCCCTTTTCGCGGATCTGCCACTGAAAATGTTCGGGGATAAGGCTTTGGATGGTTTCCCCCTCGAAGGTTTTTTCGAGAAGCGCGCCTAAATTCTTGGCGCTGATGACCGTTCCTTCCGGCACTTCCTCGGCCATGGCCGAGGTTCCGAAAATCAAGCCGGTGGCCAGGACGGCCCAAACCCAAACGTCCCGCATCTTGGTCTTTCCCATCATCCTCTCTCGCTCCTACCCCATGAATTTTCCCCTAACCCATTAGCATAGAAAGCTTTTGGAAAAATACTAGGTGGCGCCAAGGGCGTTCGCCATAATTTGCCGATTCGTCCGAACGGCCCTGAGGCCGGAACATCCGGGCAAGCGGACAGGCGGCCCGGCCGCAGGAGGGGGTGGAAAATAGCCGAGAGCAGGACGCCACCGGAGAACCCCGGACGCCGCCGTTTTCTGAAATTCGGTCTTGCCGGAGCCGGCCTGATTTTCCTGGCCGGGCTGTGGCGCCATGCCGCCAAGGCGGCCCAGGGGGCGCCCGCCGGCTTTCGTTTCCTCACCACCCAGGATCGGCGAATTTTCGCCGCCCTTGCCCCTCGCCTGCTGGGAGAGGCCCTGCCAAGGGATGGGAGGGAAAGCCGCATTGCCGAGATCCTTGCCGCCATCGACCAGCTGGCAGCGGCGATGCCGCCGGTTATGCAGGCCGATTTACGCCAGCTTTTCGACCTTCTCGGCTTCCCCCCGACGCGGATCGCCCTAGCCGGCGTCTGGAGCGGCTGGGAGACGGTTTCCGAGCAGGAGGTGGACGCTTTCCTCGACCGTTGGTCGACAAGCACGTTTACGCTTCTCCAACTGGCTTACGCGGCCCTCCACGACCTTGTCATGGCCGCCTGGTACGACAACCCCCACGCCTGGGCCCGGGTCGGCTATGACGGCCCCCCGGACATCCCGGATGCGGTTCGCAAGGCCGTGTGATGGCGGAACGCATTCACATCGATGCCGCAAGGCTTGAGAAGGACGAAAGCTTTGCCGCCGATGTCGCCATCGTCGGCAGCGGCGCCGGCGGCGCCGTGGCGGCCGAAATTCTGGCCCGGGCCGGCCTTCAGGTCGTCTTGATCGAAGCGGGCGGGTACCACACGGCGAAAGATTTCAACGGCCGCGAGGGAGAGGCCTTTCGGACGCTCTATTGGGACGCCGCCAGCCGCAAGACGAAAGACAAGGCGATCACCCTGTTGCAGGGGCGCACGGTCGGCGGCAGCACCGTCGTCAATTGGACGGCAAGCTTCCGCACGCCGCCCGAAACCCTTGCCCATTGGGCCGAAGCCTTTGCCGTAAAGGAAACGGATGCGGAACACATGGCGCCCTGGTTCGAGATGGTCGAGCGCCGCCTTTCCGTTGCCCCCTGGGACGTTCCGCCGAATGCAAACAACGCGGCCCTAGGCCGGGGTTGCGAACGCCTTGGATGGCACCATGGCGTCGTACCCAGAAACGTCCGCGATTGCTGGGACCTTGGCTATTGCGGGTATGGCTGCCCGACCAATGCCAAGCAATCCATGCTTGTCACGACGATCCCGGCAGCGCTTGATCATGGCGCCATCCTCATCAGCCACGCCCGGGCCATGACGGTCGAAACCGAACGCGACCGCGTCACTCATGTTGAATGCCTTGCCCTCGATTCCGAAAGCCTGCATCCGACCGGGCGCAAAATTCGCGTCCATGCCAGCCATGTGATCGTTGCGGGGGGCGGCATCAACGGCCCGGGGCTGCTTTTACGATCCCGGCTTCCGGACCCCCATCGCCGCCTTGGCAAACGCACCTTCCTCCATCCCGTCAACGCCCTTGCCGGCGAATTGCCGGAAAAAGTTCTGCCGTTTGAGGGCGCACCGCAATCCATCTATTCGGATGCGTTCCTTTGGCGAGACGGCGTCGCCGGAAAAGCGGGGTACAAGCTTGAAGTGCCGCCGCTCTTTCCCGTCCAGGCGGCCATCGCCATCCCGCTATTCGGCGACATCCATGCAGCGGGCATGGCCGCGCTTCCCCATACCCATGCCATCCTTGCCTTAATGCGGGACGGATTTCATCCGTCCTTTTCCGGCGGCCGCGTCCTGCTGCAAAGCGACGAAAGCCCCGTGCTGGATTACCAAACGAACGCGTTTCACTGGGAGGGCTTTCAGCATGCCTATCTTTCGATGGCGGAGCTTAGCTTTGCCGCCGGCGCAAAATCCGTTTTCCCGGTGCATCGGGAAGCAAGGCCCTATGAAAGCTGGCGGGAAGCGAAGCGCGCCATCAAGGAAGGCCTTTCCATGAAACCGCCTCGGGCGCTCGTCTTCTCCGCGCACATCATGGGCGGCTGTGCGATGTCGGAGGACGCCAGGCTGGGGGTGGTCGATTCCTTCGGCCGCCACCACCAGATAGAAGGGCTTTCCGTTTTTGACGGGTCCCTCTTTCCCACAAGCCTCGGCGTCAATCCGCAGATATCGATTTACGCGCTGGTCGCCAGGAACGCGGTACGGCTTGCCGAGGCCCTCGCCGGGCACCCGGTAGGATTTGCCTAACCGATTGAAAGAATTCTCTTTTAATCGACGTGGATCACGCCTTTGGGGTAGAAGGCACGAAAGGCGAAGGCGAAGCTTATGTCGTGCACGGCGTCTTCCAGGCCATCGTCCGTTTTTCGCTGCACAACCACGTTGCCGATATCGCGCCCTTCGCGGATGCGCTCCGTATCAAGCGCCGAGTTCTGACCCGTTTCCCAGGTGAGCACCAGATCCCCGACGACGATCTTTCCACGATTCTGGAGAAGCCGCAGGCTCCATGCCTCGCCCCCCACCGAGACCACCCGTTCCAAAGGCGGCAGATTGGACGGCAGATCGCCTTTATACAGAAACGGAAGCTGGCTGCTGTCGTAGCTGACATAGGGATTGTAGCCATAGGCACGCATGCTTGCCGAATTCGGGATAAGCACCCTTCCCTTCGGCGCCCGCTTCCGAAACTTCGCAAAAGATTCGACCCGCGAAGGAATCATTTTCAAAGTTTCGCCCGTATATGCCCCGACAATACCCATGCCTGTAAATTGCTGCCACCAGCTTTCCGTCTGACGGTCATACATGACGAGATCCGAATTTCGAAGCTTGCCCGTCGTGCCAAAATCCAGGACGACTCCATCCAAGCGGCGATCGAAGACAATTGCGGAATTGCAAAGCGGACAAAAGGTAACGGCAAGCGGCACGCTACCGATCTGGTCGTTCACAATCTCGTGCCACATGAGGATCTGCAAAGGATAGGCGCGCGCCTCATCGCCAATGACGACGCTTACAACCGGTTCGTCATTGCCGATTGCCGTAATGGAATCCACCGATTTAAATTTCGGATTGTTGACCGCAGGGATGCCGTCCTTCGATGGCCCGCCGGAAACAATGTCGTTGAAATCAATCGACGTCTTTGCAAAATCCGTTTTCGGCCATTCCCCACGCCAGCGCCGAAGGTCGCTGGCCGCCGCTTCGTTCCCAGGGAAAAAAGATTGGGCGGATACGCAAAATATGAAAATGCCCGCAATGAAAAGAAAAGCCTTCATCCAACCCCTACACATCACCGTCCTTCCCCTTCGCTTTTGCCGCTACCGGGCGGTGCATCGCAGGATGCAAAACCGCACCGGCAGGGCATGGGTTTTTCCGAGCAATCGACGCCGAATTTCGTTTTATTTCTTCCGGTATTCTTCCGGCAGAAACATCAAATGGTCGTAATCTTCCGCGGCGGCATGGCAGGCAATGCAGAATTCGACCTTGTCGGAGCCTTTTCCGTTCGTCGTCCCAAGGATCTGCCCGTTCGGAAGGACCATCGTGTAGCGCCAATCCCCACTGGCCGGATTGAAGCCAGAGCCCATTTTCTCCATGACGAAAAGCGGCCCGATGGGCGAGGCGGCGGCCGCCCCACAAGGGTTGCATGGGTTGCAACTGTTTGCCGCGCATGGGTTTTTCGCCGCGCATGGGTTGCATGGGTTGCAGCCCTTTGCCGCAGCGGCTGTGAAGCTGTCTTTTACAAGGATGGCCCCTTCCGGCAACCGGCCGGCATCTTCGTATTTCCCGTAAGCGCCCGCCTTTGCATTGGCGTAATTGTTCACATAACGCCCGCCATGGGTGCCGGAATTGTAAGGGACGGTGTTGTAGCGCTTCCAGGTTTGATAGGTCGCGGCATAGGGAAGGCCGGATTTCTTGTAGGCCTTCATCATCCCATGCTTCTGGGCCTTATAAAGGGCCGCAGCTGCCGCGTCCGAAAGTTCCGGCCCCGCCGCTGCGCCACATGGACCGCAGGGGCTACAAGGGCCGCAGGGGTTGCAGCCCTTTGCCGCGCACGGGTTTTTTGCCGCGCAGGGGTTCTTCGCTGCACACGGGTTTTTGCTGCTGGTGCTTTTGGAATAGCCCGCCAACTGGTCGGCCTGCGCCGGGGGTCCGGCCAAGGTCACGCTTATCGCGATGACCCCTGCGCCAACCATCATGGGAAGCACGGTCCCCGATAGCAAAGCGGATTTGAGGGGTTTTTGGGAATCGGTCCGCATCGAATTCTCCTGCTTACTGGAGTTTAAAAACTCGTTTCCAACTTTCCTTTCGTTTTTCTCCTAGGCGCGTTCCAGCCCAAGAGTCCCCATTGGTCCGTAAGCAAGGTCGATTTGCCGTGAGTGGCATAGCGTTCGAGCGGGATTTTATCGGCATGGGCAAGGCCGTTCAAACGGCGTGCGATCACAACTTTGTGAGACGGCCGCAAACGCGAAAGGGGGGGGGCCATGTCCGGTTTTCTTCGATTTACCGCATTTCTAGCAGCATTCCCCATCGGATCCGCAAAGGTCCGCTTCTTCCGTAGTGGCGTCGTACGCCACCCCTTTTGTCTCCCTTGGGTGCCGCGCAACGGTCCGCGAGCAATCGAAGGGGGCGGCCTCATCGAGGGGAATAGCCACTCGGGGCGGCACCGGATAAACGTCCTCCGCATAGGGAGCGGAGGTGAAAATCCGGTAGGTCTTGTCGCAAACCGCCGCCGGCACGCCGCGCTGCAAGACATGGCCGTCGTCGTCTTGAACTTCGCGCCATGGGCCTTTGTAGACGACGGCCTGATTGCGCTCCCAACAGGCCCCTTCTTTGCCCTTATGCGCCGTGACGGTCACCGAACGAAACTCGATGCCCTCCACTGTCCGCCAAGGCTCCGCATCGCGCTTTGCGAGGGAAATCCCGTAGAAGCCCGCCTCTTCAAAGGCGCGCAGGAACGCGCTTTCCTGAAAGGCTCCGGAAATGCACCCGGACCAAAGCTCGGCATCCTCGCGGAGCTGGGCCGGCACTTCCTCGTCCGACACGATATCGGAAATCGCGACGCGGCCGCCCACCTTCAACACCCGGTACATTTCCTGAAAAAGCTGCTTTTTCTCATCGGGATGGACGAGGTTCAGCACGCAATTCGAAACGATGACGTCGACATGGCTGTCGGGGACAAGCGGCGTCATGTCCTCGCGGCGGAAACGCTCAAGCGCGCCATAATCGGCATAATTCGCGATTGGTTTTTCTGCGATCTTCTTTTCAAGCGCGGCAATGTCCGTCCGCAAATCCTGAATACGCCCCCGGTGAAAAGTCACATTGTCCCAGCCGATACGCTTCGCGATTTCCGAACGGTGCTTTTCCGCAAGCGCCAGCATATCGGGGTTGAAATCAACGCCAATCACCCGGCCCGCGGCGCCGACAATCTGAGAGAGAATGTAACAGGCCTTGCCGCCGCCGCTTCCCAGATCGAGCACGGTTTCGCCCTCGCGGACGTAGGGCGTGGGATCGCCGCAGCCATAATCCCTTTCAAGAATTTCGTCCGGAATAACCTTGAGGTAGGCGGGGTTGTACGAAATGGGGCAGCAAAGCGCTTCCTCTCGAATTTTCGACGCATCCGCATAGCGGCGTAAAACTTCGCTGTCTTTATCAAGCGTGGCTGTCGTCATTTGCGTCGGCCTCCTTGGCAGAGCTGAAGAACGGCTGTTACAGGTAGTTCGCAGCCAACCACCATAGGATGGCAAAAATCGCCGCTATGATCGTAAATTTGAATCGGGAAGCCATCGAAACCTCGTCGCTTGCGAGCGCCCAAAGGCGGGCACTCCCTCCCTCTAATTTCACCAGAAAGGCTGTGCCGACAAGGGCGTTTCATAACCTTTTGGGATGTCAGAAGAATTTTTGAGAAACCTGGGCTGCATGCGTCGCTTTTGAGCGGGCCAGCCTTGCGCTATCTTTAGAATTGTCCCCACAATAGCAACGCGACAAGGAGGAGCCGTGTTACCTCGCATCCATTATGCGTCACCTCGCTGTCTTAAATTGCTCCTTGCGATGCTTGCCATCGCTTGTGCCACAATTTTTGTTTCCCGGTCAGCCTTGGCAGAAACCCGCTACGCCCTTTTGGTGGGCGTGAACGATTATGAAAGCCTACCGGCTTATCTGCAATTAAAAGGCCCGCGGAACGACGTGGAATTGGTTGCCGGCGTCCTTCAGGAAAATGGGTTTGAAGAATCCCACATCACCCTCCTGACGGACGGGCTGGAGGGCGCAAAAAAACCAACGCGCGCTGCTATTCTCTCCGAGCTTGGAAAGCTGGCCGCCAACGTTAAGAAAAAAGATTTTGTCTATCTCCATTTTTCCGGCCATGGCTCGCAACAGCCCATAAACCCTACGGCCAAAGGCACCGCCTGGGAGACGGACGGCCTTGATGAAATTTTTCTGCCAGGTGACATCGGCAAATGGGACAACGCCATCGGCAAGGTTGCGCGTTCGATCACGGATGACGAGCTGGGCGCTGCAATCACGAAAATTCGCAATCGCGGCGCTTTCGTTTGGGCGGTTTTCGATGCCTGCCACTCGGGAACCATGACGCGCGGCCTGCCCTCGGGTGAAGAAGCCATGCGTTTACGAAAAGTAGCGCCATCCAGCCTTGCCATTCCGGATTCGCTCTTCGAATCCGACATATCCTCTCTGCCGTCTTCGGCTAGGGAGGAAGGGCCAGGGTTTATGGAGGAAGCGGGTGGCTACGTTGCCTTCTTTGCCGTGCAGACGACGGAAACGACACCGGAAATGCGCTTGCCGGCAGGCCATCCGGAACGCCGTTCCCAAGGTTTATTCACCTTCACGGTGATGCAGGCGCTGGCCACGGACCCAGACGTGACCTATCGGCAACTTGGAGAGCGTGTGCTGCAGATTTATGCGTCCCAAAACCGCCGCAATCATACGCCCCTGTTCGAAGGAAGCGCACTGGACGCCCCGCTCTTCGGTAGCCGCCCGCAGCGCCAGGCGCGGCAATGGAAGGCCAAACGGAAAGACGATCTCCTCTACATTGCCGCCGGCAGCCTTCATCAATTGGCGGAAGGGTCCATTTTCGCCATCGTAGCGAAGGCCAATTCGAGCCAGGACGCGGTTTTAGGCTATGTCCGCCTTGAAAAAGCGAACGTGTTGCAAAGCAGGCTTCTTCCCATTGCCCATCGGGGCGTCCCGGCCTTGGCATCAACGGACATCCCGGATCACGCTTATGCCCGTCTGGCATCCCAGCGCTTCACGCCCGGCATTCGAATAGCCAAGCCCCCTGCATCCACACCACCGTCACCGATAGACCGTGAAGTTGCATCGCTCCTCGATGCGCTTGCCAAGGCATTGGGGAAAAAGGAGGACGGCATCGCCATCACGTGGGTTCCGCCGAACCAGATGGCGGATATCCGCTTGGCGATCGGAGAATCGCCGGACACCGCCGGCCCCGTTCTCTGGCTGTTGCCGCCGTCGAGCGAAATCGTAACGGAGGGTGCCGGCAAAACCCATTCCATCGCCCTGAACGCAGGCCGGGATGCCATCTACGAAAAGCTGGAGACAAGCTTTATGCGGATGGCCAAAATGTTCAACCTCTTGAAGCTTGCAAGCCAACTTTCCACAAGCCGGACCGCCAAAAAAATCGAGCTTTCGGCGAAAGTCACACGGGCGGGTACGGGAAAAACGGAACGCTATTTTCCTTCCGACATTCCCTATTTCCAGGCCAGCGATGTTGTCGAATTTGCAATCGCGAACCCAGGCCCCCTGCCTTTGGATCTGACCCTTCTGTTCGTCGATACCGATTTTGGCATCACGCCCCTTTTCCCCACCGAAGCGGGCGAAATCAACCGCATCGAAGCAGGGGGATTCTACACATTGCAAACCGAGGTAAATGCCGAGACGGTCGGCCTGGAACGCCTGATCGTAATCGCCGTCGAGGCCGAGGCGAACGCGCCGCTTGTTGAGTTCACTTTCCTTGCACAAGCGAGCCTTCCGCGCACGCGCGGGAGGAAGTCGAATGATTCCGCCACGCGTCCAAATGCCGAATTGGAAGCCATGTTCCGTCACGCGGGTTTCAACCCCCCACGAACGCGCGGACTGACTCCAGAGCGATCAACGTCGGAACGGGCCGGCATGCGGATCTTCAGCTGGCAGACCTTGCCGCCGAAATAACGAAAAGACGGCGCGTCTTATTCCGCAGGCTTTAGAAGACTGGAAGGAAGAACGAGACGAAAGCCCGAAGGCACGGCCAACGGCCGTCGCGTCGTTGGGGTTTGTTTTCCGCCCGTTAATTCGAAGACCCGCTCGGACAGATAGACATCCAACATCGAGACCGTGATGTAAGGCTTCTTTCGATAGGCGGCCTCTCCCCCAATGGCCTCCAGCAAGGCTTCCGTAAAGGCGCCGTTTCGCCAAACCTCGCTTTCCAATGAAAGCTGTTCGCTAGCCGAGGAAGCAAAAACCACAACGCCATATTCCGGGCTGGCAAGGTCGTTGACAACGCGGTTGACGTCTACGGGCGGACGATCCCCTCCCCAAACCCCGGCGGCATGGCAGGTATCGACGAAAAGGAACGTTCTGGCAGGAATGCTGGCCAGGGCGTCCCGGATTTTTTCATACGGCATCGCCGTTTCTTTCAAGCGTTCCGGATCCACTTTAGTCGGCAGGAAAAAATAATTTCCCTTTGCATCGTCAACGCCATGACCGGCAAAAAAGACGATGGCAACGTCGCCTGGCTGCGGCGCCGTTTGAATCCATTCGAGCCCTGCAAAAATATTTTCGAGAGATGCCTTATCATCCTGAAGAAGCTTAGTCTCTACGGAATGGTAAAGGCCTCCTTTTTGAAGCTTGGCGATCGCGGTGAAGTCGCGGGCATCCTGGTTCGCATAATTGAGCCGCAGCGCAGGATTTTCATAAGCACTTATCCCGACCGCCAATACGTAGAGCGTTGGCTTTCCGCCAGCCGCATTCCTGCCGGTCAAGGCGTAGGAAGCCGCTTCGCTATAGACGCCGTGACGATTCTTGGCGACAACCGAGATGCCCCTGGCATTTTTTGGAATTGTGACGTCAAGGCGATGCTGGGTGCCATCTGCCGTCGCCGCGATCTTTCCCTCGATGTCGGCGATCGGCCTGCCGTCCGCCATAATGCGGATTTCTGCCGCAGGCTCTCCGTTTGCCGAACGCAGGGAATAGCGAAGCGTAACCTGATCCGGGCCCGCCGCCTTCTCGGTGGCCTCGATCGAGATGACCGGAGGCAAGATCTCGGCAATGCCGCGTTGCCGTTGCTTGCGGCCGGCAGCGCGGTTGGCGGCGGCCAGCGCCTTGCCTTCGTCCAGAAAAGCCAGAACCTGGCCGACGACGTCCGGGCGGTAAAGGTCATCGCGAAAACGCGAGACGGAAAAGAAATCCGCGGCGTACCCCTTGCCCCGGTTCACATGCCAACCGATGAGGTCGTCCCCGCCAGCGGAAGCCATGTAATAGCCCGAAGGCGTCCACGCCACCCACCGCTTGTCCCGGTGCGGGAAAAGGGCAAGCAGTTCTTCGCCATCGGCCACGCGATACCAACGGATGGTGCCATCCCCAAGGGCAAGAATGGCAAGCTTGCCGCTTTGCGCAACGTTGACGGCCCAGACCTGCTCGGGCGTTTGCACGTTCCAAATCTCTGCGCCCTTGCGGTCAAAATGGCGCAGGCGCCAACGGGTGCCCAACAGAAAGCTGTCGCCATCCGGCAGAATGGCGAGGCTAAAGGCCCGTTCATGGCGCTTGAGGGGAAGCGGACGGCCCTGAAGGGTCGGCTCGCGGGAATCCCGCCAGTTTTCAATGACGAGCCCCTCGCCCTCGGTGACCGGCGGCAAGAAGCCATCTCCAGCCGCGGGCGGATCGCGCGTCAAAGCGCGCGCGGCAATCGAAAAACGCGCCGGCGACTGCCCCCAACGATCAAAGCCGAAAAAAACGGTGCCGCCATCGGGGGAAACGAGAAACCGGTCGTCCAGATTTTGAAACTTCGCGATCGACGTCGTTTGCGTAAAAACCCTTCGGAAAGAAGAGTCGAAAGCGCCAAAGGCCGGGTCGTCACTTGCATAAAAAACGCCACCGTCTTTCCGCGCAAGCAGGTGCATCACCATATCTTGCGAAGCCGCTCTCTCAAGGCGCCGGCCTTTCCCGCTTTTGTCCCAGCGAAGAAGAAGCTTGCGACCGCCTTTCTCATATTTACCGGCGGCGAAAAGAAAACGGCCATCCAGAGACCAGGCAACCCGAGCTAAATTTCCCTTCTCGATGCCATTTATATCGGGCGTAAAAAGAAGCGCGAGATCGCGCGCGGAGAACACCTCTACAAGCGGCTCATCATACCCCACGGCGATTTTCTCTCCATCCGGCGAAAAGCTCGCCATGACGGGGATTCGCGCCGGCAAGGACGGCGTCTTTGCGATCCGGCGAAAGGACGCATCGTAAAGCCGGACATGACCATCCAGAGAAGCCGTGACCAATCGGCCATCCTGGGCGAACTCGGCCGAAAGCGTATCGTCCTCGTAATCCTTGTCTTCGGCGACAAGCCGAAAATCCTTTGCGTCATAGATTCGAAGGCCATGCTCCGACTTGAAAGTGACCGCCAGATAGTTGCCGTCTTGCGAAAAAGCCAAATGCAGGGGCCGAAGCGGCAAGTCGCCGATTCGACGGATCATCTGACCGGAAGCCGTCTCAAAGAGATAAAGGCTCCAGTCCTCGCCCCAGCCACCGGTCCAACCACCCGCGACGATACGCTTGCCATCGGGAGAAACGGCCAGCGCATAGAGGGCGCCCTCCTTGCCGGCATCAATGGGCATGCGGATGACCCGGATCAGCTCGCCTTTCGGCAGCGCCCAAACCCGGATGGTCTTGTCATAAGAGGACGTAACGAGGATGCGGTTGGCGGCGTCCACGCCAAAGCGATTGATCGAGGCCGTGTGGGTACCCGCCTCGATCCGGAGAATGGGGCTTTCCGGCGGAGCGGTACCTGCCGCTACAGCTTGACGCGCGCTGGAACCCATCGCCAAAAGGGCGCAAAAAACGCTTATAAAAGTAATGAATCTCACAAATTGATAGCCATTTCAGTAGGTTAGGCAAATCGCCCTTTAGGGATACCCTTGACTTAACCGGAAAGTTGGCATCAAAATCAATAGCCTGATTTTCATCGTCTCTTTGGGGGAACGGTCATGAAAACGTCCAAATTGCTCGCCTGTTTTTTCGTCATCGCTTTCGCATTCGCCTCTTTCGCACCGGTCGTGATGCTTGGTGGCAACGCCCATGCGAGCGCCGGAACCGGCGAGGCCTGCGAAGCCGGCCCGGATGGGGAATGCTAGCGGCACACCAAATTGCTGCGAGCTTTCTAGCCCCTACCTTTCGGAGGATGGCCGCGATGTTTTCGAAGCAGCCAAGATTCTTTCTTTTTGCGTTCAGCGCAGCGTTTCTTTTGACCTTTGCCGCACCCCAAGCCGCGGAAAAGGCGTCCAATGTCGAAGTGGAAACGCTGCGAAAGGTCAACCTGGCGCGCCAGATCATTCAGCTTGGGATCGAAGACAAGGATCCCTTCGCCCTGATCGTCGCCGCCCGGATTTTCCGAGAAATCCCGCCAATTGAAGGGCCGCCGCCGAAGAAGATCAGCGGCAATTTGGCTGAGGACCGATCCACCGGCTCCGAGCAGATGTCCCTCGTTCTCGATCACTCGGTCGGCAATCTTTTGAAGAAGGCGCGGGAATTTGCCGGTGACCGCCAGGACATTCTCGCCTTGATCGAGGACATTGCCGCCATGTCCCCCCGCGGCGCAGGCGGTGTCATACATCTGGATCAAATTCTTTCCGGCAAGACGGATGCCTATGAAATTACCTATGAGGGGAAAAAGCCCGCCGCTCTTTATATCGAAGCGCAGGACAACGTCGATTTGGACCTGCGCATCGAAGACAAGGCGGGAAAGAAAATCTGCGAGGACATGCGCCAGGGCGTTACCTCGCTTTGCGAATGGGACCCCGAAGAGACGGCGCCATTCGTCATCAAAATCATCAACACAGACGACACACCAACCGAATACATTCTGTTGACGAATTAGGCCGTTGACGATGGGGGCATGAGACAAATGACAGCGCGCCTACCTTTTAGAAAACGAACCATTCAGAAAGCTTCCCGCTGGACATTGGCGCTGGTGAGCGCCTTCGGCCTTGGCGCGATTTCCACGCCGCCCGCCATGGCCGCCGAAAGTGAAAAACCAATCGGCCCGATCGCATCCGATGCCGGGGCAGAAATGTTGGCTCAAACCAGCTGCGGCTGCGCCGTGACCGGGGTGCGGGGGTAAAAGGAGTACGAGCTTGCCATTGAGAAAACGCACGATCCGAAAAGCCGCCCATTGGGCCCTGGCGTTGATGGGCGCCTTTGGCCTTGGCGCTTCTCCCACATCCACCATGGCCGCCAAGGCGGAAAGCTCCCCCTTGCCGACAGCCCCCGATGCCGAGGCGGAAATGCTGGCCCAGAATTGTTGCAGCACCACCACCGTGACCGGAGTGCGGGGTTAGGGAAACCGAACCCAGGCACCCGCCCATACGCCGTTGCGAATTCTTCGTATCCTCCCTCCCGGTCGCTTTCCGACGGTCGTCCACGACCCAGGCCGTTGGCTGGACCGTCTCGCCACGGATCCCGGCATCGAGGTCCTCTCCTACAGCTTGAACCATGCCTGGTGGCGTGTCCTCTGTTCGCCCGCCGTCTGGAAGGCCGTGCTCGCCCCCCTCTCCGCGACCCAGCGCCTGCGCAGACGTCTCGAATGGTCGGCCGCGGATTTTGAAGCAAAGGCAGGCACCAAAGCCGCCGCCGAGGCGCTTGCGAATTTCTACCGGCCGGAAACCTATGCCAATCGGGAAGCCTATTTTACGGCCGTCATGGCCCTTGCCAGGCACGTGGAGGCCTTAAACGGCGCGCAAGATGAATTGACGTTTTCCCTACAGCATGGGGTCCTAGCGCATGGGCTGAATTATCGGGCAAGCGCGGAACTGGTCCGGTACGCAAACCGTGACACGCTGCTTGCGCGTTCGATGGTGGCGGCCCTCGAAGACTGTCCGGAAGCGGTGGATCTGCTTTGCCTCTCCGCCAACTCACCGTTTGATTTTCTGACGGCGCTTATCGCCGCCCGCCTTCTTCGCGAGCGCCATCCGCGTCTTCACATATGTCTCACCGATCATGGTTATGAGAATTTCTCCCTGCAGCCGCATCTCGATCGCCTCCGCCAAGCCGGTACGCTGGACACGATTTTCGACACGGTGATCGAATCGCGGGACGAGCGGGACGTCATTTTGCCGGCGCTAGCCCAGCGGATAGCGGCCCAAAAACCCATCCGCGGTTTCTTGCGGAAAACCGAATTCCCAGAAGCTCCAGCGGCTTCCTCCGCACAAGCCTTGCCCGCCCCTCTTGTGCCGACCTTCTCAAGCGAACCGGTGCTGTGGACGCGCATTAGCCAACGGCGCTGTTATTGGAGCCGCTGCACGTTCTGCACGCAAAATTCAAAATATGATGACCCGCGGGTGCCTACGAAGTCCGAAATTGCCGGCGCTTTGGATCGCATTCAGGCACAAATCACCGCCGGTTATCGGAACCTGCATTTCTCGGACGAAGCCGTATCGCCGGCGCTTCTCCGCCTTTTCAGCGAAGGCATCCTGGAGCGTGGCCTTTCTTTTCGCTGGGGATGCCGGTGCAAGCTTGACCCCTCGCAGACGCCCGAGCTGTTTCGTCTTGCCCGCGAGGCGGGGTGCTACGAAATCATCTTCGGGCTTGAGAGCATCTCGCCGCGCGTTCAAAAATTGATGGACAAGCATGTGGAGGGATTGGATCAAGAGCGGATTGCCGAAATTTTTGGCGCCGTCCACGGGGCGGGGATTGCCCTTTTCATCAATTTGATCGCCGGCTTCCCAGGTGATACGCCCGAGGAAACGACGGCATCCGTGGCGTTCCTGATCGACACGTGTCAAAATTTCGAAAACACAACCTATGTTTTGAACCCCTTCGGGCTTTTCCCCGCGACGCCGATCATGGACAACCCCGCCGCCTTCGGCGTTGTTCCCATTGAGGCGGCAGGCGATATGGTGTCGGCCTATGGCTACGATCTGGACCCAAAAATCCGCGACGCCACCTTGGCAGCCGCCGCGGCCATGCCCGAGATGAAAGCGCGCCTGAACGCCGCGTTTGGCTGGGATCGGCTGGGCCTTGGCGCAACCCTTGAGACGGTGCAGGCGCTTTATTTCGAAATGGGTCATGGCGCCCTTTTCAAGGCCATGCCCCATAACCCATTGGCAAATTTTGCCGGAAGACCCGATCGGCGCGCCTCATGACGACGGTCTTTCTCACCGGCGCTTCCGGCCAGCTTGGCCAAGCGGTGGCAGGCGAGTTGCTGGCCCGGGGCCATGAGGTGGCGGCGATGGTGCGCCGGCCCGTTTTTCCCAAGGGTTGTCGCCCGGTTCTCGGCACGCTCGAAGACGTCGGCCAATTGGCCCATGAGATAGCCAAGGCCGACGCCATCGTCCATGTCGCATCGGCACGCAGCAACAACCGGGAAGAGGTGGTTCAGAAGGACATCCTTGGCACTGGGCATCTTCTCGATGCCTGGGCGCGAGGAAACTTCGTCTATGCCAGCAGCCAGACGGTTTACGGCGTGCCCCAAGGCGACCTTACCGAGGCCGCCCCCTTGCAACCGGTCGTCTGGTACGACCTTGGAAAAATCTGCAACGAATTTCAAATCGCAATGGCGGCGGAAACGGGCAATCGTGGCGCCGGCCTTTCCCTTCGCATGGCCGTCATGTTTGGCCCCGTTGCAAAAAGCAAAGGCCCGCCGCAATTTCACGAGATGATTTACGAGGAATGCCAAAAAGGCAGCGCGTTTCTCCTGGATTCGGAGGAGGCGCTTGAAACCTACGGCACGTCCTTCATCGGCGATCGCGACTTGGCACGCGCCATCGCCGATTCTATCAGCCTTACCGAGACCGGCCCCTACAACATCGCCGGGCCTTTCTGCAGCTGGAAGGAATTGATTGAAACCATCGACCGATTTGCCGGCACGCGGTCGAAATTCATCTTTCGGAAAGGCGCCGTGCCAAAGCCTGGGGAATTCCGCTTGCCGCAATCGCGCTCGTTTATCAATTCACAAAAATTCGACGCGGCAACGGGCTTTTGCGCAGAACAAACTTTGGAAGAACTGATTGAGCGGTTTGTCCAATTTCGCAGCGACTCTAAATAAAAAGGCCCGCGCAAAGCGCGGGCCCTTTCATTTCATCTTATCCGCAGCCGGATTAGTCGGCGAGCTTCAAATTGCCGGCAAAGGTTTTACCATTCTGCCCGCTCTCAAGCTCATACTCGACCTGCTGACCTTCATTGAGGCCCGGCAGTCCAGCACGCTCGACCGCTGAAACATGGACGAAGACATCCTTCGATCCATCTTCTGGCGTAATAAACCCATATCCTTTGACAGGGTTGAACCATTTCACGGTTCCAGTACTCATTTGACTTATTCCTTCTTTAATTGTCATAGCCGCCCGCACGTTACGCGTAGGCGCGTCCTCGTTAAAAAATTCCTGGGGTATAGCAGCTAGGTCGGCTTGACAAAGCAGGATACGTCCGGGTCTTCGAAGACGAAGAGGATGATATAGGGCGAAGGCCACAAAATTTCAAAGAATTTGTAAAAACCCCTTGTAAATCAGGGGGGATAGGTGGTGGGCGCACACGGACTCGAACCGTGGACCCGCTGATCAAGCGTCAGGTGTGCTATCTAGCAAACGGTCGTTTAACGCGCCCCTGCGAGGGCGAACGACGACATGGTCGCGGCCTTGAGCATGGCGTGGTTCGGGGTGATGCACTGCTCGGGCTCACTCGGCCCGCCGAGGGAGGTCAATTGGTAGACGGAGATTTACACGAAGGAAACCAACACCTTCCTCGGTATCTAAAAGGGAGTTAGTTAGCGACAAGTCTACTACAAGTTGGCTATAATCCAATTCTGCGACAAATGTGCGCAAAGGAGGATAAGAGTTGGATACGAACGTCCCATATATGCCGTCGGTGACCAACCTCCAGAAAATCTTGGACGCAATCCAAAAGGCTGGCGTTCCTGAAGTTTTTAATCTCGACTTTTTGAAGGACTTAGGATTTACGAGTTCCAATGATCGACCAGTAATCAAGGTCTTGAAATATCTCGGTATGCTAGACCCTTCAGGGCACCCGCAGACTGCTTACCGTGAGTTTGTTGACCATACTAAGGCAAAGGGAGTGCTCGCAGGGCGCATACGCGCCGCCTTCGACGACCTTTACCTCAGCGACAAGGATGCTCACAACAAATCTGCAGAACAGCTTAAAGGCTGGTTCAAAACCAAAACAGGTGCAAGTGATTCTGTCGCGAAAAAGATGGCAACGCAGTTCAAATCACTTGCAGCCTACGCTGATTTCACAGCCGCCCTGGATGCTGAACCCAAAACCCCAGAGGCGGAGCCTGAAAAGAAAGATAAAATTGAGCCAGAAAAAAACGATAAGGAGAAGCCAACGGATTTACCGCCGCCTCCCATATCTGACATGAAGGGTTTGGGCTTTGTTTATCGGCTGGAAATTCATCTTCCTGACACGCAGAATGTGGAAACGTTTCGCGCGATTTTCCGTGCTCTGCGAGAAGAGCTCATGCCGTGAAATCACAGATAAACGATTTTGTCTTCACCGGGGTCCTGGCTTCACACTGCATCCGTGACCTGCAAGCTAAAGGTCTCCTCCGAACGCCAGCGGTAACACCTGACGAACGGCGCGAACAAGATTTGTTCGCACCGGTCCCGGAAAGTATCCGCGGCGGCTCCATTCAGATGCAGCGCTGGTATCGAATGCTATTTGTATTTGAGAATCTCGTGCGAGACTTCATTATTACTCGCTTAAAGGAACTAGACGGAGAAGGTTGGTTTGAAAAACGTGCATCAAGCCAGATGAAGAAAAAAGTCGAGGATCGGGAGAAGAATGAGGAAAAAAATCAATGGCATATCGGTAGAAATAAGCAGCCTATTTTCTATCTGGATTTCGGCGACCTTGGGCTCCTTATCACCAACCACTGGAACGTTTTCAACGATTTCTTCGATAATCAAGCTTGGGTCATTAGCCGCATTCAGGATGCAGAGCGGACGAGAAATGTTATCGCGCACACGAATCTCCTGTCCTCTGAAGAAGGAGAACGTCTCGAAATGTATTTACGAGACTTCTTAAGGCAGATCGGTTGAGGCCAAAGACACAGCATCGTGCGCTCGGCCCTACACGCCGGGACCAGTATCAGAGCGATGGATGATCCCGCGACATGGAAGGACCTAATTCCGGTTATCAGCGTGATGACCGCACTGGTAGCAGTCATCGTTTCGCCACTCGTGAGCTGGATGATCGCCAGACGCCAACTCGACATCGTCAAACACCAGATTTCTTCTTCAAATGTTTCCTCTAAGAGGCAAGTCTGGATAGACGAGTTGCGGCAGGACATCGCCGAGGCTCTAGCCCTAATGTCTCGAATTGAAGAACTTAAAAGACCAAGCCCCAACCTTAATGAAAATGAGCATCTAGAGGTTTTTGATCGGAGAATGGAAGCCGAGTTACGTGCTACCGAACTCCTGATGCGGATCAGGCTGCGGCTTAACCCAAATGAGCAGGTACACAACGACTTGGTGAGTGCGTTTCAAGAGGTTGCGCTCGCGGCCCCTGATCCAAAGCCGGGTGAGACGGAAGAAGACCGACACAGGTTGCAGGCAGGGTTTAAATCTGCCCGCGACAAAGCCCTTGGGATCACGCAAACGATTCTGAAGAATGAGTGGAACCGCGTACGACGCGGCGAATAGCACGAGAGACCCGTCTACTTTTCTAGTGCGTAGTAGGGAGAAGCATCAAAGGTCAAATTAAATGGGGTCAGAACGATGTGCCGTTCTGACCCCTTCGAGGAATTGGTGGGCGATGCAGGGCTCGAACCTGCGACCCGCTGATTACTCCACCACTACGGCTTTCGCCGCCCCTTTCGGGTTTGTGGCCCGGACTATCCCATCACCATATCCCGGAGGATGTAGGTGGGTGCCGTCTAGTCTCTACACCTTCCCCTTGCGGGGCTTGGCTCGGGATTGCCAACGTCCATGGACGGAAGGGTTCCCCGAATTTGACACCTGTTCACCGCGCCGTTTCCAACGCGGGCTCCCAATCGAGAGTCAGCTGCTCTACCAACTGAGCTAATCGCCCTTAGTGATTCCCCCGTTTAACCTCAACATCAATAAGCGAAAAGTCATCAAAATGCCATCAAAATCTTAGCTAAATAACGACTAACCTATTGTTTTTACTACAGTTACAGCCGACACACCATCTGATTAAGAGTCAGCTGCTCTACCAACTGAGCTATGCGCCCCAAGGGGGAAGCCCCTATAGCAAAGCCCGCCCGTCTTGTCGATAGGCCAGCGAAATCCGACCGCCTGAAGGCCTTTAAAGGTCGTCCACGCCGCCCCGGCGGCTTAGCCGCACGTCGCGATGAACGTGGATGCTCATCAACAAGCCGAAGGCGAACAGCAGCGTCAAAAGCGCCGTGCCCCCGTAGGAGATCAACGGAAGCGGCACCCCGACCACCGGGATAAGGCCGGTCACCATGGCGATGTTGATGAAGAAATAGAGCGCGAAGGTGACGGTGATGCCCATGCCCAGCAGGCGCCCGAACTGGTTGCGGCAGTGAAGGCTGATCAAGAACCCGCAAAGGACAAGCAGCACATAAAGCGTCAGCAGAAGCAGGCCGCCCGCGATGCCGAATTCTTCCGCCAGCATCGTGAAAATGAAATCCGTCTGTTTTTCCGGCAAAAAATTCAGATGGGCCTGGGTTCCCTGAAGAAACCCTTTTCCTATAAGCCCGCCGGAACCAAGGGCAATTTGCGATTGCAGAATATGATACCCGGAGCCTAGCGGATCGCTTTCGGGATCCAGGAAAACAAGAATGCGGCGCTTCTGGTAGTCGTGCAAACCCATCCAGAGAAGCGGCATCGCCGCAAGGACGCCGCCGATCAGCAGGGCAAATTTCCAGATGCGCACGCCTGCCAGGAAAAACACCGAAAGGCCCCCGATGATCAGCATCAGCGCGGTTCCCAAATCCGGCTGCCGAAGGACCAGCAGCGCCGGCAAGGCAAGCAAGGCGAGCGGCGGCAACAGAAAGGCCGGGCGGACAACATCTTCCAGGCTGGCCCCATGGAAGTAACGGGCAAGGGCCAGCACCAGCGTCATCTTCACGACTTCGGAAGGCTGGATCTGAAAATAGCCAAGGTCCAGCCAGCGCTGTGCGCCCATTCCAACGATGCCGGCAAACTCGACCGCAATTAGGAGCAAAAGGGAAATGCCATAGATCGTATAAGCATGATGCAGCCAAAAACGAATGTCCGTAAGCCCAACGGCAAGGAGAACGGCAAGCCCAACGGCAAAGCGGATCGCTTGCTGGCCCGCCCAAGGCGTAAGGCTTGCATTGCCGGCGGAATAAAGCATGGCAATGCCGATCGCTGCGATCAGGAAGAGAAGAAAAAGCATCCCCCAATGGAGCTGGCGGATCTTGTCGCCAAAACGAAGGGTATCGCCGTGATAATCGCTTGCTTCGATCATGACGCCACCGGATTCTTACGCGCGGCCTTCGATGGCTGTCTTCGCTGAATCTCAAGCAAGAGGTCCCTCGCAATGGGGGCGGCGGCGGCCGAGCCGCTGCCGCCATGCTCGACGATGACCGAGATGGCGTATTTCGGGGCGCTCAACGGCGCAAAGCCAACGAAAAGCGCGTGGTCGCGTTCCTGCCAGGGGCGGTCCCGGTTCTTGAGGACCCCCTCTTTTCGCTCCCGGTCCGAAATGCGCATCACCTGAGACGTACCCGTCTTGCCGCCCATGGCCATGGCCTTGTCGTGAATACGGGCGCCAAAGGCCGTGCCTTTGGGCTCGCTCGTCACCGCAATCATTGCCTGGCGGATACGCGAAAGCGTGGACTGGCGAATGCCAAGCGGCTTGAAGGTCGCCGGCGGCCGGTCGGCAACGCTTTCCGGCTGCACAAGTTCTTGGGTTAGATGGGGAAACACTTCGTAGCCGCCGTTCACCAGCCGGGACGTCATCACGGCAAGCTGCAAGGGGGTGGCCAGGGCATAGCCTTGACCGATCCCGGTGACCAGGGTTTCGCCCCCCTGCCAGGGCGCGCCGAAGGTCGCCATTTTCCAATCGGGGTCCGGCACAAGCCCAGTTTGCTCGCCCGCCAGATCCGGGATCAGGGATTGGCCCAGGCCAAACCGGCGCGACATCTCGGCCATCCGCTCGATGCCGCAACGCCGGGAAAGCTCGTAAAAATAGACATCGCAGGATTGCTGGATTGCCTCATGAAGCCCCACCAGGCCATGGCCTTCCCGTTTCCAGCAATGGAAGCGGTCCCCGCCCAGCTCGACGTAGCCTTTGCAAAAAACCTTTTTCTGCTGCGAGACCAGACCGGCTTCAAGGCCGGCGGCCGCGACCATCATCTTGTAGGTCGAACCGGGAGCATATTGGCCGGCGATGCATTTGTTCGTCAGAGGCGCGCGCCGATCCGAAAGCAAATTTTTCCAGCTTTCCTCACTCAAGCCCGTTACGAATGCGTTCGGATCGAATGCCGGCGTCGAAATCATCAGAAGCACTTCGCCGGTGTGCACATCCATCGCAACGCAGCCGCCGCTTTTGCGCTCAAATCGTTTGCTCGCAAATTGCTGCAAATCGGAATCCAGCGTCAGCGCCACCTGGTGGCCGGGCTTTCCTTCTTCGCGCGAAAGTTCCCGCACAACGCGCCCAACCGCATTCACCTCCATTTGGCTGCTGCCCGCCTTGCCGCGAAGCGCCAAATCGTAAATCTTCTCGATGCCGCTTTTGCCGATGCGAAAATCGGGGAGTTGAAGCAACGGATCTTCCGTAAGTTCTTTTTCCGTAACCGCTGCCACATAGCCAATGACATGTGCCGCTGCAGCACCCAGCGGGTAATGGCGGCTTTGGCCAACGTCGATCAGCACGCCGGGCAAATCCGGCGTGTTCACTTCGACACGCGAAACCTCTTCCCAATCCAGATTTTCCTGCACCATGACCGGGACAAAACCGCGCTTGCGCTTCATTTCATGGAGAATTCGCCGCCGCTCCGCAGCCCCAATCGGCAAGATAGCGCCAAGACGATCCAAGGTTTCTTCAATATCCAGCGTCTGCTCCGGAACCATGACAACGCGGTAGTTCTTCCGGTTTCTTGCGATCGGTGTCCCGTTGCGGTCAACAATCGGGCCTCGTGACGGCTGAATTAAACGAAGATTGATCCGGTTTTCTTCCGCCAAGGTGACGTACCGGTCCGATTCGAGAACCTGCAAATAATAGAGGCGGCCGATCAGCGCCGAGACCAGCGCCATTTTCCCGCCCGCCAGAATCGCGGCCCGGCGGCTGAAGACGCGGTAACGGTCGCCTTCCCGATACATTAGGCTTGCCGAAGGATGGTCTTCTGGGTCCGGGCATAGACCCAGGCAAGGCATGGATAAAGGGCAATGGTGAGAAAATACTGGAAGACCCCCGGGCTGGGATCCCGGATCGTCCAGTCAAGCAGCGACAACGCCGCCCATTGAAGGATGGCCGCGCCCGCCGCCACCACCATGAAGCTTGCCCACGCGACGGAGAAGGATTCGTGCAGCAAATAACGGCGCTGTGAAACGACCGTTCCGTAGACGAGCAGAAGAATGCCGGCGTTCAAACCGATCGGCGCACCGGAAAGCAGATCCAGCGCAAGGCCAATAAAAAACACCACCGGCGCCGGCAACAGGTCGGAACGGTACAGCCCCCAATAATAGACCGCCGTCAACGGCAGCATGGGGACGATCGCCGCATAAGCGGGCACATGAAACGGGATCACGGTAAGAAACAAAAGGACGACGGCGCTTAAGAACGGCGCCAGATTGCGCACATATTGGTTCAAGCGATACCAAAAGGGGGCCGTCATTTGCGCAATATCTCTTTCGTTTGGGAATCCCCAAGCAAGTCCGGAAGCGCCCCTTTCAGGCCGTAATTGACGATGCGCACAAATTCGAGACGGTTCCAGGTCACAAAAGGCTGAATGCGAATCCCATCCTCTCCGACGGAACCCACCGTACCGATTGGCAAACCGGGCGGAAAAACCCCGCCATGGCCGGACGTGACGATGCGATCCCCTTGTGCAACGGCGGCCGTCGACGGCAAGTAGCGCAGGCGCGGATGGCGGGTGTTGTCACCGGCTAGGATCGCCTTTTCCCGTGAGGATTCCACCAGTACGGGAATACGCGAATTCCAGTCCGTGATCAGAAGCACACGAGACGCGCGATTTCCAAGTTGCGCAATCCGGCCGACGACCCCTTCGCCATTGATCACCGGGTCGCCCCTTTTTACCCCTTCGTGCCTTCCAGCATCGATAAGAACGCTGCGAACGAAGGCATTGCCTGAATCCGCAATCGTGCGCGCCGCGACAAAGTGGACCGGGGCATCTGGCACGAGATTCAAAAGCGCACGCAGGCTCTCGTTTTCGCTTGCAAGCCGTTCCGCCGTCAATTTGGATTGCTGCAAGCTCGCGACCGTAGCGCGCAGACTCTGATTTTCCTCACGCAGCGTCGCCAGATCCGATATTTCGCCAAGCAGGGCCCGGCTTGCCACCACCGGACGGGAGATAAGGTCCACGATCGGCGCCGCAAAATCCGTGACGTTGGCGCGCAGCCGTTCCGCAAAGGAAGTTTCCAGCCGCCCGATCACCATCAGGACCAGGGTTGCCGCAACCAAAAGCAAAAACGGGAAGCGGTGGGCAAACAATCTCACCGGCGTCGTGAGACGCAGGAACGATCCAGCGCGCAATCTTGCCATCCCCCTTCTCCTTGAACCTCCGGCCTAGCTGAAAGCGAAACCCGTTAGTAGCTGCTCAACAGGACATTCTTCAGTGTCTTCATTTCTTCCAGGGCACGGCCCGTACCGAGTGCCACGCAAGAGAGCGGCTCGTCCGCAATGGAAACCGGCAACCCCGTTGCCTCGCGGAAGACCCGGTCCAGATTGCTGAGCAACGCGCCGCCGCCCGTAAGGACGATGCCCTTATCGACGATGTCTGCGGCCAGTTCGGGCGCCGTATGTTCCAGCGCCACCTTTACGGCCTCGACGATCGCTCCCACCGGCTCGGAAAGGCTTTCCGCAATCTGCCGCTCGGAAATCACCAGCTCTTTCGGCACGCCATTCATCAAATCCCGCCCCTTGATCTCCATCACGCGGCCATCGCCATCGTCTGGCGGACAGGCGGAGCCAATCTCTTTTTTGATTCGCTCGGAACTGCTTTCGCCCACGAGGAGATTATGGTGACGGCGGATATAGGCGATGATGGCTTCGTCCATTTTGTCGCCACCAACGCGGACGGACCGCGAATAGACAATTCCGCCAAGGGAAAGCACCGCCACTTCCGTTGTCCCACCGCCAATATCCACGACCATCGAACCGGTGGGCTCCGTGACGGGCAGGCCCGCGCCGATCGCCGCCGCCATCGGCTCTTCAATCAGAAAGACCCGTCTGGCGCCGGCGCTTTCCGCCGATTCCTGAATGGCGCGACGTTCCACCGCCGTCGAACCGGACGGCACGCAAACAATAATCTGAGGCGAAGCAAAGGTACGCCGGTTATGCACCTTACGAATAAAGTGCTTGATCATTTCCTCGGCAACCTCGAAATCGGCAATCACCCCATCACGCAACGGGCGCGTCGCCTCGATGTTTCCCGGCGTACGCCCCAACATCATTTTTGCCTCATCGCCGACAGCAAGAACCTGCTTGCGGCCTTTTACATTGGCGATCGCCACGACGGACGGCTCATTCAAGACAATGCCCTGACCCCGCACATAGACCAGTGTGTTTGCGGTTCCAAGATCGATTGCCATGTCCGCGGATAGTATGCCGAGTATTTTCGATAACATTCTGCCTCACCTTGATTTCGGTTGCGCGGCAAAGGGCGACGTTCGCACCCTTTTCCACAATGCGTTCTTAGGCCGTGAGAGCCGCCGGTGCGGTCTTCTCCCGTTTGACGAGCAATTTATTCAACGCGTTGATATAGGCCCGCGCAGAAGCCACCAGCGTGTCGGTGTTTGCCCCCTGGCCGTTCACCGTCTTCCCGTTTTCCTCAAGCCGAACCGTGACTTCCGCCTGCGCGTCTGTCCCTTCCGTCACCGCATGCACCTGGTAAAGCTGCAAACGTGCGTCATGGGGGAACAGCTCGCGAATCGCATTGAAGGTCGCGTCGACCGGCCCGTCGCCGGATGCCGTCGTCTTGCGCGTTTCGCCGTCGATCTCAAGTTCTAGATCTGCCGTCTGCGGCCCGGTCGAACCGCACACTACCCGCAACTCCCCAAATTTGATCCGATTGTTTACCTGCATCAGCGCGTCATCCACGAGCGCGACGATATCCTCGTCGTAGAGGTCCTTTTTTTTATCGGCGAGGTCTTTGAACCGCCGGAAGGCGTCCTCGATGGCGTTGTCGCCCAGCTCATAGCCAAGATCTTTCAACTTCACCCGGAAGGCGTGGCGGCCGGAATGCTTCCCCATCACCAGTTTCGACTGGGTCAGGCCAACGGATTCCGGCGTCATGATTTCATACGTACCGGCATGTTTCAGCATGCCATCCTGATGAATGCCGGATTCATGGGCGAACGCATTTGCCCCGACAACGGCCTTGTTCGGCTGGACCGTAAAGCCGGTGATCGTCGAAACAAGCCGCGAGATCTTCGAGATGTTCTCCGTCTTGACCCCGGTTTGATAGGCAAGCACGTCCGCACGCGTGCGAAGCGCCATCACGATCTCTTCCATCGCCGCATTGCCGGCGCGCTCGCCGAGACCGTTCACCGTGCATTCAACCTGGCGCGCTCCCGCCTCGATCGCCGCGATCGAATTCGCGACCGCCAGGCCTAGATCGTTGTGGCAATGCACCGAGAGGGTGGCCTTGTCGATGTTCGGCACCCGATTGCGAATGGACGCGATCAAATCGGCAAATTCATCCGGCACCGCATAGCCGACCGTGTCCGGAACGTTGATGGTTGTCGCCCCGGCCTTGATCGCACTTTCGATGCAGCGGTATAGAAAATCCCGCTCGCTTCGCGATCCGTCCTCACAAGACCATTCGACATCGTCGGTAAAATTCCGCGCATGGGAAACGCTGTCGATCACCGCTTCATGAACGGCATCCGGCTCCATTTGCAATTTGTATTTCATATGGAGCGGGCTGGTCGAAATAAACGTATGGATACGCTTGCGTTTGGCCGGCCTCAGCGCCTCCGCCGCCCGCTCGATGTCTTCACGGCCCGAACGCGCGAGCCCGCAGATGACAGGCCCCTTGACCGTCTTCGCAATCTCGTGCACGGCTTCGAAATCGCCCTTCGAGGCAATTGGAAAACCGGCCTCGATCACATCGACGCCAAGATCTGCCAAAGCTTGCGCGATCCGCAATTTTTCTTCGAGATTCATCGACGCGCCGGGCGATTGCTCGCCATCGCGCAAGGTCGTATCAAAAATAATGACTCGGTTTTTATCCGTGCTTTTACTCATCGGAATGCCCCTTCAGATTCTTCGAATAAACGTCAGGCTTAAGACAACTCTCCCTGAACATCCGCCAGCAAGTGGCAGCAACGCCCAGGGCGACTAAGTCGAAGAATCTCCGCGAGAGAATTCGCAGCAGGTACGCGCGATGAGAGGGTTGCGGCAGCAACGACGCCACGGCGCCCGCGGAAAGAACCCTTCCCGCCGGATGTCGAATCAAACCGATTTTTCGACCGCGTAACCATGCCACTCGTCTTTCCGCTGGCTCGAAAGCGTGATTGAACCTGGTAATTGCCTTTCATCCCCTGCGGTTAGGATTAACAACCAAAGGGAATTGTCAACAAAATTGGTTAACGCTTTCTTTGTAAGCCTAGGGAATGTGCGCTTCCTAGGGACATTTTGCAACGATCGGGACGTTTTTTTTAACGGCTTCGCCTTTTATTGTGAACCGATCGGTCCAAATTAAGCTGGGCGATGCCTCTCGGCGCAAGGGGTGGTTATCATAGAGCAGGTATTTTGAACCGATAAGTCCGAAACAGAGAAATCACCTGTCCAGGGCCGTCAGCGCGACGCGCAGGATATCGTTCAAAGCGGTGCGGTCCGGCCTGGCCTTGCCGATGACCCGAAGGCCGCCAAGGCTGCTCACCAGGTAGCCGGCGAGCACGCCAGCGCTGCGATCGGCCCGGATTTCGCTTGCCGCCTGGGCGCGGGCGATGACCGGCTGTAACACCGACGCCATCCGTTCAAAAATCCCGTTCACCTGCGCCGCAATTTCCGGGTCATGGGCGGCCAGCTCCACCGCCGTATTGACAGCAAAACAGCCATGGCGCCCTTCCGGGGTTAGGAGGCGGTCAATGGCCATCTCGAAGAGATCCGCGATGGCCTGGCGCGGCGACACATCGCCGCCGAGATGGGTCTTGATCTGTTCGAGTTGAACGTCCCCATAGCGTTCCAGGGCCGCAAGGAAGAGGGTCCGCTTGTTGCCAAAGGCCTCATAGAAGCTGCTTTTGCTGATACCCATGGCCACGAGCAGATCCTGCAGCGAGGTCGCCCCATAGCCTTTTTCCCAAAAGGCCTCCATCGCCCGGTGGAGCGCTTCCCCATGATCAAATTCGCGCGGGCGAACCATTTGCGCCTCGGTCGTGTTGCTTGCCGCTTTTTTCCGATCAGGCAATATGGCGCTTTTGGACCAAACGGTCCAATAAATTCCCGCAACCTTGCCTCCGCAAAACGGCGGCCGGGCCGAACCTTCCGTGCTTTCGGCTAGTTCTTCGCCTTGTCGACGAGACGTCCCTTGGCAATCCAGGGCATCATGGCCCGAAGCTTTTCGCCCACATCTTCGATGGGATGAGACGCAGAGCGCCGCCGCATGGCCTTGAAGCTGGCTTGGCCGGCGGCATTTTCCAACACCCAGTCCCTGGCAAAACGGCCCGACTGAATATCGTCGAGGACGCGTTTCATCTCTGCCTTTACCTCGGCATTGATGATACGCGGCCCGCTGCGATACTCGCCATATTCCGCCGTGTTCGAAATCGAATAATGCATATTGGCGATGCCGCCCTCGTAAATGAGATCGACAATCAGCTTTACTTCATGGAGGCATTCGAAATACGCCATCTCCGGTGCGTAACCCGCCTCCGTCAGGGTTTCGAAACCCGCCTGAATAAGGGCGGTCAATCCGCCGCACAGCACCGCCTGCTCACCGAAGAGGTCGGTTTCGCATTCTTCCTTGAAACTTGTTTCAATGATCCCGGCACGGCCGCCGCCAATTGCCGACCCATAAGAAAGGGCGACATCCAGGGCATTGCCCGACGCATCCTGTGCCACCGCAACCAAACATGGCACGCCGCCGCCACGCTCATATTCCGAGCGCACCGTATGGCCGGGCCCTTTCGGCGCAATCATGAAAACGTCCAGATCCGGCCGGGGCTCGATCAGGTTGAAGTGAATGTTCAAGCCATGGGCGAAAGCAAGCGCCGCACCTTTTTTCATATTGGCGGCAAGCTCATCGCGGTAGACGCTCGCCTGAATCTCGTCCGGCGTCAGGACCATGATCACGTCCGCCCATTTTGCCGCTTCGGCCGGCGTCATCACTTCAAGGCCGGCATCTTGTGCTTTTTTTGCGCTGCTTGAGTCTGGCCGCAATGCGACCCGGATCTCTTTTACACCGCTATCTTTCAAATTGTTCGCGTGGGCATGGCCTTGGCTGCCATAGCCGATAATCGCCACCTTCTTCGGCTTGATAAGGTTTATATCGGCATCGCGATCGTAATAAACACGCATAACTTCTTCCTTCTATAGCGGGTTTGGGCCCCGTGAAATTGCAACAACGCCAGTACGCGAAACGTCGGTAAGTCCCAACGGGATCATTAAACTGATAAAGGCATTCAACTTGTCCGTCGAGCCGGTCATCTCAAAAACGAACGACTCGCTTGTGCTATCCACAACGCGCGCACGGAAAATATCCGCAATCCGCAACGATTCGACGCGCTGTTCGCCACTGCCTGCGACTTTGATAAGCGCAAGCTCGCGTTCGACCGATGGTCCGTCGGTTGTAAGGTCGCTGACCTTATGGACTGGCACAAGCCGGCTAAGCTGCGCCTTGATCTGTTCGATCACCATGGGCGTTCCTGACGTGACAACGGTGATCCGGGAAAGCTCCTTTTCAACGTCGACTTCCGCAACGGTCAGGCTTTCGATGTTATAACCGCGACCGGAAAAGAGGCCGATGACGCGGGCAAGCACCCCCGCCTCGTTATCGACGAGCACCCCGATGGTATGTTTTGCAACGTTTCCCACGTTTTCGCCTCGACCGATCACGTCCCCGCCCTAAACGAGAACCATTCCTTCATCTGAAATCGTAGCCTGCGTATCCTCCGGTCCGAACAGCATCTCGTTGTGAGGGGCGCCGGAAGGAATCATCGGAAAGCAATTTTCCGCCGGGTCCACACGAACGTCGACGATGACCGGTGCATCGGCAGCGAGCATCTCTTCAATCACCGGATCGACCTCTTCCGGCTTCGTCGCACGCAGGCCAACCCCGCCAAAGGATTCCGCGAGTTTCACGAAATCCGGCAACGCGGCCGAATAGCTTTCGGAATAACGCCCGCCATGCATCAACTCCTGCCATTGGCGGACCATCCCCATATATTCGTTGTTGATAATGAAGACCTTCACCGGCAATCGGTACTGAGCAAGGGTCGACATTTCCTGAATGTTCATCAGGATGGACGCCTCGCCGGCAATGTCGACAACCAACGCCTTCGGATGGGCCACCTGAACGCCCATCGCGGCCGGCAGGCCATACCCCATCGTTCCGAGACCGCCGGATGTCATCCAATGGTACGGTTTTTCAAATTTATAATATTGAGCCGCCCACATCTGATGCTGCCCGACTTCCGTCGTGATGAACGTCTCGCGGTCCTTCGTCAGCTCGTAAAGCCGTTGAATGGCATATTGCGGCTTGATCAATTTACCGGACTGGTTAAAGCGCAGGCAATCCCTTGCCCGCCATTCCTCGATTTGCGCCCACCAATCTTTCAGCGCTTTCTTATCGGGCCTGGCTTGCGCCGCCTTCCAGAATTTGATCATGTCCTCCAGCACATGGGCGACATCACCAATAATCGCGTGGTCCACCTCGATGTTCTTGTTGATGGAGGACGGATCAATATCGATGTGAATCTTTTTCGAGCCTGGTGAAAAGGCATCCAATCGACCCGTAACCCGATCATCGAAGCGGGCGCCGATGTTGATCATGACGTCGCAGCCATGCATCGCCCAATTCGATTCACACGTGCCATGCATGCCGACCATGCCAAGGAACTGCGGATGCGACGCCGGGAAGGCGCCAAGCCCCATCAAGGTGCTCGTGCACGGGAACCCCGTCATTTCAACAAATTGTGTCAGCAGCTGACACGCCGCCGAGCCAGAATTCACGACGCCGCCGCCGTAATAGATAAGCGGACGCTTCGCCGAACCTATAAGCGCCACCGCCTGACGGATGGCATCTGCGTCCCCCTTTACGGTCGGCTTATAGGTTTTGTGCTCGACATTCGTAGGCCCAAAATATGGGCCGCTTTCCATCAAAATATCTTTCGGCAAATCGACAACGACCGGACCCGGCCTGCCGGTGCGCGCAACGTAGAACGCCTCGTGCACGGTGCGCGCAAGCTTGTCCGTATCGCGCACAAGATAATTGTGTTTTGTGCACGGTCGCGTAATGCCCGTCGTGTCCGCTTCCTGGAAAGCATCGTTGCCGATGAGATGCGTCGGCACCTGCCCCGTTAAGCAAACGATCGGCACGCTATCCATGAGGGCGTCCGTCAAGCCGGTGACGGCATTCGTCGCCCCCGGGCCGGAAGTCACCAAGACGACGCCCACCTTGCCGGTCGAACGCGCATAGCCCTCCGCCGCATGGACCGCCGCCTGCTCGTGACGCACGAGGATGTGCCGCAATTCCTTTTGCTGGAACAGCGCATCGTAAATCGGCAGCACGGCACCGCCCGGATAGCCGAAAATGACCTCGACCCCCTGGTCACAGAGGGCCTTAAGGACGATTTCCGATCCGATCATCCGATCCTGGTTCATTCCCATGTCCTTGTTCGGCTCGCCGTCGATCCCAGATGGTCCTATGGCCGGATTGCCAGGAAAAACAGGCGAAATCCCCCGGATTTCCCCGGCGAGCCGCCCAACCTAGTCGGTCAGTCGGTCGCGGTCAATCGAAACTGACGAATAAATGAAAAGATTTTTTGCTCTAAACTTTCCGAATATTGCTCATTCACCCAGTGCCCCTCCGCCATTTGGTTGCGAAACCAGGTGAGTTGGCGCTTGGCGTAGCGCCGGGTCGCCTGCTGAGCCTCGGAAATAGCCGCCTCCAGCGAGATCGCCCCCTCCAGATGGCGCAGCAATTCCGGCACGCCCAACGCCTTTCGCAAGGGCAACGCCGGGTCGAGCCCAGCCAAGGCCCCCGCCTCGTCGAGGGCGCCCATCGCAAGCATGTGGAGGAAACGCTGGTCGCACGCCACATAGAGGGCGGGACGGGGCGGGGCGAGAAGGATGGGGACAAGGGAGACGCTTGCTTCTTCGCTGGTTTCGCGCTGCCAATCGGCGAGCGACCGGCCAGTAGCCTGAAACACCTCCCAGGCTCGAAGCAGCCGCTGGCGATCGCCCGAAGGCAAACGTGCCGCCATTTCCGGATCGCGCTCCCGAAGCATGGCGTGAAAGCCCTCGCCGCCGAGACGCGCCCATTGCTCTGCCGCGTCTTTTCGGATCTCCGGCGGAATTTCCGGCACCGGCGCCAGACCGAAGGCAAGGGCGCGCAGGTAAAGCCCGGTCCCGCCGACAAGGATAGGCAATTTTCCCGCCGCCTTTGCGTCACGAATTTCCGCAAGGGCCATGTCGCGCCACATCGCAGCGGAAGCGGGCGTCGTTGCCGGGAGCACGCCATAGAGGCGATGGGGCGCACGGGCAAGGGCCGCCGCGTCGGGACGGGCCGTCAAAATACGAAGCTCGCGGTAGAGCTGCATGCTGTCCGCGTTGACGACAACCCCATCGAAGGCTTCGGCAACGGCAAGAGCAAGCTGCGACTTCCCGCTTGCGGTCGGGCCACAAATCGCGAGGACGCGTTCTGTCATGACATTCGACTGGTCTTTGAAAGAAAGCCCGCGGTCAGAACCTTAAGATAGCATGTGTGAGATCAGTCCGTCGGCCAGTTTTGGCTCGAACCAGGTCGATTTTGGCGGCATCACCTGACCGGCATCGGCGACGGCCATCAAATCGTCCAGCCCCGTCGGATGCAGTGAAAAGGCAACGGCCATCTCACCGGAATCAACCCGGCGGGAGAGTTCCTGCAAACCGCGGATGCCGCCGACGAAATCGATCCGGTCGTCGGTGCGAGGATCCTCAATGCCAAGAACGGGCGCGATCAAATGATCGGCAAGCAGGCTGACGTCGAGCCTGGCAACCGGGTCCGCCGGCACAAGCGCCTGGCGAATGGCAAGCCGATACCACTTCCCTTCGAGATACATGCCAAATTCGCCCGAACGCGCGGGCGAGACGGCCTCGGTGCTTTCCTCGATGGAAAACGCCTCTTCGACGCGGGTTAGAAACGCCGCCTTCCCATGGCCGTTCAAATCCCGAACAACCCGGTTGTAATCCAGCACCTGAAGCGTGTCGGAAGGAAACGCAACGGCGAGAAAATAGTTATAGGGCGCATCGTCCTTGTCACCCGGATGGGCGGCGCGTTTCGCCGCCGCAACCCGTGAAGCGGCAGCCGAACGGTGATGGCCATCGGCAATATAAAGCGCCGGCATCGCCTCGAAGGCCTCGGTAATCGCCGCGATATTGGCGGGGTCCCGCACCACCCAGAGGGCGTGCACGATCCCATCGTCGGCAACAAGGTCGTATTCCGGCGCTTGCTCGCAGAGCTTTGCGATCAAGGCCGTAATGGCCGAAGACGGGGCATGGGCCAACAGGACCGGCCCCGTTTGGGCATCCAAGGCCTCAATCTGGCGCACACGATCGTTCTCTTTCGCGGGCCGGGTGAATTCGTGACGACGGATGCGGCCCGCATCATAGGCATCGACGGAAGCCGCAAGGGCGATGCCGGTTTGTTCGTGGTTGCCCATGCGCAAGCGGTAGATGTAGTAACAGGGCGCCTGATCGCGGCAAAGCACGTCTGCCGCCAACATGGCCTTCAAGTTTGCCGCCGCCTTCGCATAGACGGCATCGTCGTAAGCCTGGGTCCCCTGCGGCAGGTCGATCTCCGCCTTCGATATATGCAGGAAGCTCCATGGCCGGCCTTCCGCGCGGGCACGCGCCTCGTCGCTGTTCAGCACGTCATAAGGCGGCGCCAACACATCGGCGACATGGTTGCGTACCGGCCGCAGACCGGCAAAGGGGGCTATGAGCGGCATCCCGAAGGGTTTCCAGAAATAGGTTTCAAAATCTTTGCCGTTCCCGGCCGCGGTGGAAACACGCGGCCGGGAAAGTGCAAAACGTCAATTAGTCTTTCTCGATTCGAAGCGTGATGAAAAGCAGTTGATCGCCGCCACGTGCGATCTGCAGAAGGAAGAACTTCTGGCCTGACTTGCGCGCCTTCTCGACCTTCTCAAGGACGTCCGTTGGGGAATTTACCTGCTCGTGATTCTGCCCGACAAGTACAATGACGTCGCCCTGTCGAATCCCTTTCTCCATGGCTTCGCTGTTTTCATCAACACCGGCGATTGCCACGCCCTTTACGTCGCGCGGCAAATTAAACCTGCGGCGGATTTCTCCATTCAGCGAGGTTAGGGAAAGGCCTAGCGCCGTGGCGGTTTCACCGGAGGCGGCGCCCTCTTCCGAAGGCACCTTTTCTGCCTCCGCCATTTCAGCCTCTTCCATCAGGCCGATCTCGACCGTCAAGGTCTGCTTCTTGCCCTTGCGCCAAATGACCAGACTGACTTTGTTGCCGACGCCGGTTTCCGCAACGACACGGGAAAGTTTCCGGACCTTATCGATCTCCTCGTCGCCAAAGCGCAGGATGACATCCCCCGGCTCCAATTTTATCTTATCCGCCGGGCTTCCCTCGACGACGCTGGCGACCATCGCGCCACGCGCACGGCCCATACCAAGGCTTTCGGCAATTTCAGGCGTGACCTCCTGAATGCGGATGCCAAGCCAGCCACGGCGCGTTTGACCGAATTTCTTCAGTTGCTCAACCACCGGCTTGGCCAGGGAAGAGGGAATCGCGAAGCCAATGCCGATGTTGACACCCGTGGGCGAAAATATGGCCGAATTGATGCCAACGACCTGGCCCTGCATGTTGAACATCGGGCCGCCGGAATTGCCGCGATTGATCGGCGCGTCCGTTTGAATGAAATCGTCATAAGGGCCAGCTTGAATGACGCGGGCACGCGCCGAAATAATGCCGGCCGTCACTGTGCCCCCCAACCCGAAGGGGTTGCCGATGGCAATGATCCAATCGCCGACTTCCGCCTCATCCGAATCGCCCCAGCGCACGGCGGGAAGGGGCTTTTTCGTTTCAACTTTCAAAAGGGCCAGATCCGTTTTCGGATCACGGCCGACAATTTTTGCTTTGAGGTTCGTGTCGTCGTGAAGAATCACGTTGATTTCATCCGCGTCCATAATGACGTGGTTGTTCGTTACGATGTAACCATCCGGGCTTATGATGAACCCTGAACCCAAAGACGTTGCTTTTTGGGGACGCTGTTCCTGGCGCTCTCCGAACTCGCGGAAAAATTCCTCGAAAGGCGAACCCGGAGGAATTTGCGGCGCTTCTTGCTGCCCCGGCCCACGTCCGCGCCGTTTGACCGTCTGGGTGGTCGAAATATTGACGACCATCGGCGTTAATTCTTTTGCAAGTTTCGCAAAACTATCCGGCCCCTGCCTGGCTTCAGCGGAAGCGACGATAAAGAAGCTGGCAAAAACTAAAAAGAGGATCGCCGGAAAGGCGACGAATATTGAAACCGGGTTTTTTGCGATCGGCGCAGTTTGCGCCACTGCCGAGAACTTGGTCCGGGTCATTAGGGGTCTCCTATCTACCTTTACGTCTTCGGTTCATATTTGAAAGGAACGCCCCTTCAAACATCCCTCCGGAAAGGTCGGATTCGTCAACGTCTCGGTCGACGCCCCTAAGAGTCTTCTTCACAAGACTGTTCCGCATGCCTTCGGATGGAACTCACGAATAGATTTAGCTTTTGACGGAAAAAATCAAGCGTGCAGCCTACAAGTCGGATCACAAAGTCGAGAGACGGGCCTTGTCTGGCCCTCGACTTAGCGTTTTTTGCTCTGCTTGCTTCCTTCTAATTCTTTGAAAAACCTAAAGAAAGCACTGTCCGGCGAAAGCACGAGCGTCGTGTTATCCCCCTGCAGCGCCTTGCGATAGGCTTGCAAGGACCGGTAAAACGCATAGAAGTCCGGCGCCTTGGTAAAGGCATCCGCGTAGAGTTGGATCGATTTTGCGTCGCCTTCGCCACGCAGAATCTGTGCCTGCTTCTTAGATTCAGCGAGGATAACCACGCGATCCCTCTCGGCACGAGAGCGGATACGCTGGGCAATCTCGGCACCTTCCGCGCGGAATTCCTTCGCTTCACGTTCGCGCTCGCTTTTCATGCGCGCATAAATTGCCTGACTGTTTTCGGCTGGCAAATCGGCGCGACGAATACGGACATCGGTCACGCGAATGCCAAAACTCTTCGCTTCGCTATCCACTTCGTAACGGATTTTCTTTCGAATATCGGCGCGCTTCTCCGTCAGCACCTCAGCCAAGGGCACGCTGCCGATCACGCGCCGAAGGCCGGCGCTCATCAACGAATTCAACCGCGCGCGGGCGCCAAGTTCATTTGCGACCGTTTCGTAGAAAAGAAGCGGATCGATGATTTCCCAACGCGCATAACTGTCAATCACCAATCGTTTCTGGTCGGCGGCGATCACCTCTTCCGCGGAATGGGGAAAATCCAACAGCCGTTTGTCGTAATAGACGACATTCTGAATGAAGGGGGTTTTGAACTTGAGGCCCGATTCTGTGATGACCCGTCTCGGATCACCAAATTGCAGAACGAGGGCCTGCTGAGTCTGCTGCACGGTAAAAAACGCATTCAGGGCCACGATAATGGCGAAAAGAATCCCGCCAACTACGATAAGAAGCGCGTTCTTCTTCATTCTCCCCGCTCCTTCCCATCTTTGCTACGGATCCGCTTTTGGACTTCGGGAAGCGGAAGGTAAGGAATCACACCCTGCCCATCCGATGCGCCGGAATCGATAATAACTTTTTCTGAGTTTTGGAAAATTTCTTCCATGGTTTCTAGATACAACCGCTGCTCGGTGACTTTTTCTGCCCGGCGGTATTCCTTGTAGACGGCGAGAAAACGGCTCGCATCCCCTTCCGCACGGGCAATGATTTCCTGCCGATAGCCTTCGGCCTGCTGAACGTTCTGTTCGGCTTCGCCGCGCGCCTTCGGAAGAATGTCGTTTCGATAGGCTTCCGCCTCGTTGCGTTGGCGCTCGAGGTCGGCTCGGGCACGCTGAACGTCCCGAAACGCATCAATGACTTCGGAAGGCGGGTCCACTTTCTGCAACTGCACCTGAGTGATCTGAATGCCCGAATCGTAGGAATCCAGAATTTGCTGCAGAAGAGCATGGGTTTCCTGCTCGATCTGCTGGCGTCCCTCGGCGAATGCGCGAGCAATCGGTTTTTGTCCGATAATTTCGCGCATGGCACTTTCGGATGCGGATTTCACGGTTTCGGCCGGGCTGCGAATGTTGAAGAGAAACTTTCCGGCGTCACTGATTACCCAGAAAGTCGTAAAGTTGACGCTGACGATGTTTTCATCCCCCGTCAGCATCAGGCTTTCTTCCGGCACCCCACGCAAGGCACCGGCGCCCCCAAACTCGGAAGCCGAACGAAAGCCAACCTCGACGCGGTTGACGCGCGTGACTTTCGGCGTTTCAACCCGCTCGACCGGATAAGGCAGATGGTAGTGAAGACCCGGCGGTCTTGTCGGCCGGATCCATTCACCAAAACGAAGGACGACGCCTTGCTCGTCGGGAAGCACCCGATAAAACCCGCTGGCGAGCCAAATGCCGGCCACCACGAGCACGGCCAGAATCAGGCCGCGGCGACTGCCGCCAGGAAAAAGGTTTCGGAATCGGTCCTGGCCCTGACGAAGCAGGTCCTCGATATCCGGTGGCTGCGGACCACCCGGCCCACGCCCCCAGGGGCCGCCTTGCCCCCCGTTTCCACCCTGACCAGTCCAAGGCATTGTTCGCGTCTCCTTGGCTTTATGAAATGCCCGCCTTTTCAAGGCGTCTTTAGGGCCTTATATGACAGCTTGGGTTGTCGCGCAACGATGGCCTATTTAAACGGCATTTTACGCTGAAAACCGCTTTCAAAAGGGGGCAAGGCAAGAGGCATGGCGACGAAAGATCATCCGGAAATCTTGAAGGCCCTTCGCGAGATCGCCGACCCGGCAAGCGGCAAAGACATCGTGACCAGCGGCCTGGTGGCGAACGTCCTTCAGAAGGAGGGCAACGTCGCCATTGTCCTCGAAATCGATCCGAAACGGGCACAGGAGCTGGAGCCGGTCCGAAAGGCCGCCGAGGCGGCGGTGCAAAGCCTTCCTGGCGTCCTTTCGACAAGCATCGTGCTGACCGCCGAAACGGCTGGCAGCGAAGCCGCCCACGCGCCGCCCGACGCGCCGTCCCATGGCCCGTCCGACGGGCCGAAAGAAATTGCCCGCATCCCCGGCGTGCGCAGCTTGCTGGCGGTGGCGTCGGGCAAGGGCGGTGTCGGCAAATCCACGACCGCCGTCAATCTGGCCCTTGCCTTGAAGGCGAACGGCCTTGCCGTCGGGATCTTGGATGTGGACATCTTCGGCCCATCGATCCCCCGCATGATGGGAATAGCCGGCAAACCCGAGACGTCCGATGGCAAGACGATCCTTCCGCTTGCCAATCACGGCATTGCCTGCATGTCCATCGGGTTCCTGGTCGAAGCAGACGCCCCCGTCATCTGGCGGGGCCCCATCGTTATGCGTGCGGTCGAGCAGATGCTCCGGGACGTGCGCTGGGGCGAACTGGACGTTCTCGTGCTTGACCTGCCCCCTGGCACCGGAGACGTTCAATTGACCCTGGCACAGAGCGCGCCGCTTACCGGCGCCGTCATCGTTTCGACGCCACAAGATCTGGCCCTTCTCGACGCCCGCAAAGGGTTGAACATGTTCAGGCAGGTGCACGTGCCGGTTCTCGGAATCGTCGAGAACATGAGCTATTTCACCTGCCCCCATTGCGGCGATCAAACGCCAATTTTCAGCCATGGCGGCGCCCGGGAAGAAGCCAAGCGCCTTGGCGTGGATTTCCTAGGCGAGGTCCCCCTTGCCATTGCCATTCGCGAACGGGCGGACGAAGGGGTGCCCATCGTCATCGCCGAGCCGGAAGGCGAACATGCCAAAGCCTACCGGGAAATTGCCAACCATGTGTGGAAAAGCCTGGAAGCGCGCGTAGCCTAAATCGGAAGCTTACGCATCCTCCCCGTTTTCTTCGAGGACCGCCATCAACTCGCGCCATTCGCGGGCGCTTAGGCCCGTTTCTTCCTGGGTGGGTTTTTCTCCCGCCAACATGCGGCGAACGACGCGCATCCCCTCCGCCGAAAGATGAACGCCCCCCATGCGGTATTGCCGAAAGGCGGCATGGGTCATCGGCACCCAGTGCTTCAAAGTATCGAGAAGCACGTCCGCATAAACCCGGATTTCATACTGGGCATGGGGGTCCGCGCGCAGCGAGATGAAATGCATCAAATTGTGCAAATCGATCTTCCAATACCACTGGGTATAGAAATTCAAGGAAAGGTTCATCCGCGCAAGTTCCCGCGCCAAACCGGAACGGGTTGGGTCAAGCAAATTGCCTTCTTCGTCGGTATTCATCATTTCCGTGTAGTGCGCGTAGGCGCGCTCTGAATCTTCCCGCAACAATTGCTGGACCCGCGCCGCCTCCTCGCCTTCCAGAACGTCACCGCGGCCCTGACGGTTTGCTGAAGATTGTGTGCCGAGCTGTTCCGGCGTGGGGATATAGAACTCGCGGTCCAAAATGGAATATCGCGCGGAATATTCGTTCACGCTTGCCATGCGGTGACGGATCCACTGCCGGGCAACGAAGATCGGCAGTTTTACATGGAATTTGATTTCGCACATTTCGAACGGTGTCGTGTGCCGGTGGCGCATCAGGTAGTTGATCAACCCCTGATCTTCGCGCGTCTTTTGCGTCCCCTTGCCATAAGAAACGCGGGCCGCCTGAACAATGGCGCCATCGTCTCCCATGTAATCGATAACACGGACAAAGCCGTGGTCGAGCAGGGGCACCGCCTGATAGAGGATCGCCTCCAACGCGGGCACGGTTACGCGGCAGGTCGGCTGCTGGTTTGCGCGAAGGTCGTCGATTTCCTGAAGCTGCTCGGGCGTAAGTGACATTGGGCCTTCCACGCGTTCGTCCGGTCGGCACTTTAGCGCCTGGGTCCGGCCAAGGCCAGCGCTCCCGCGCGCGAAAATCCCCCCGGCCAACCTTTCCACCGCGCCCCGAAGTGCCTATATTAGAGGGGTCGGTTTTCCGGCTATGGCAATAAACGTTAAGTGAAATAGACGGTGCGGACCCGGGGGCAGTACCCGGCGCCTCCACCAAATTTACCTGCCCAATCGTCTTGGACGATGGGCGCTTTGGGGGCGAACTAGGATCGACGCACGTGATAAAGGCTTAATTTTTGCTCGGTATGATACCACCGTTATCGGGTCGTTTTATAAGTGCCAATGACAACAATCGTTATGCACTCGCTGCTTAAGCATTAAGCAAGCGCGGTCCGGGGGGCACCGGGCAACAGAAGCCCCCCACCTGCCACCTGCGAAGCCGGTATGGAACGATGAGCGAAATGGATTACGACAAGCTGTTTGAAGATGCGCTGCGCAGCGTTGTGCAAACGGTTCTGACGCGCGTCATCAAAGAGGGCCTCCTTGGAGACCACCATTTTTATATTTCCTTCCAAACCAACCACGCCGGCGTTTCCATTCCGGACAGCCTGCGGGCCCGTTATCCGGACGAAATGACGATTGTCCTGCAAAATCAGTTTTGGGATTTGAAAGTGACGGACGAGCTGTTCGAAGTCACGCTCAGCTTCAACGACATGCAGGAACAAGTGGTCGTGCCTTTTAAGGCGATTACCAGCTTTGTCGATCCTTCCGTGCGCTTTGGCCTGCAATTTCGCGGCGGCAAAGAATCGGAAGGTGGCGCCATCCTTCCACAAGAAGGGATACCCCAGCCACGGCCCGAAACGGCCACCAAGGACAAGGGCGGCAAGGCCACATCGGATCAAACCGAAGACGATACAACGGCGGAAGTCATCCCCCTCGATACCTTTCGCAAAAAATAGCCTGCATGCGGCAACTCCAGACGAAATGAAATTCGTTCCGTGTCTACGACAACTGAATTTATCGACTATATCTTCGACCTGCTGAGACCGCTTGAGCCGCTTAACCGACGGCGCATGTTTGGGGGGCATTGCATCTATAGGGATGGGCTGCCCTTCGCCATCATTTTTGACGACACGCTGTATTTGAAAGTGGACGATTCAAATCGTGAGGCTTTCGCGGCCCATGGTATTCACGATTCCATTCGGGCTTTCGACAAGGACCCGAGCATGACGATTTCCTATTACGAGGTTCCGGCCGACATCATGGAAGACCGGGAGGAGCTGTGCGATTGGGCGCGCAAGGCATTTGAAGTGGCCCTCCGCGCAAAAAGCCCCAAGAAGGGGAAGCAAAAAACAGTCGCAGGGAAACCATGACGCCCCAGGAAACCCGCCGAACAGACCTGATTCGCAAACGATCCGTGATTGTCGCCGGCCATCGGACGAGCGTCTCGCTAGAAGAGACGTTCTGGGAGGCGCTGTCCGAGATCGCCACCGCGCGCAGCATCTCGATCAACCACCTCGTCACGGAAATCGACCGCGAAAACCCGAACAATCTTTCAAGTGCGATTCGCGTTTATGTCCTGCAAACGTTCCGAGACCGCGCCCCGCGCGGGGCCGAACCCGGCCAGCCTTAAAGGCCAAAGCCCTTCAAAAGATCTTGAATGACTTTTTCCGGCTTGGGCGCTTCTTCGCCGCCGCCCTCTTCCGCTGGCGCAGCGCCTTCCGGCGCCCTCGGCTCTTTAAACGGCAGCACCTTTTTCAACAAACTGCCAATGCCTTTTTTGACGAGGTGCTTTTGAAACTGTTTTGTATCGAAACGGCGATGGGGATTGTCCAATGGCCCCTTCATGAGAAGTGCGAAGACCGGCGCCCCCGGCTCGGAAGCGAGGTGGAAATCGGTCCGCAGATCCATGTGCCAATTTGGCAAATCCACCTTCCCGGTAAGGTCCGCCGTGCCGGACTGTGCCTGCATATGCATGTCCTTTATTTGGGCAACGCCGTTTGCGACCGGGATCGTGCCGCTTAAATTCTGAAACCGCGTCTCGCCGCCTGAAAGCGCCGTGTCCAGAAGCCCAAGAAAGGCCTCCGGCCGGTCCAAATTGTCCAACTTCTCGCTTACCGCGTCGAGATCGAAGCCCCGGACCGTCCCGTCTTTGACATGAAGCTTCGCCGCCCCGTTTAGCGCCGAAACAAGTGCATGCTCGCTGTTTCCGGACGTCTTCAGATCGAGATCAAAGTCCAGCGTGCCATCCCCGAGATCAAATCCCGAAGAAGCAAACAGCGCTTTCTTGATATTGGCGTTCCTTACGACAAGCTTGCCGTTCGCCGTTGCCGGCGTGTGATCCGCAAGTTTTGCCGATGCATCAAAAGCGCCGTCGAATAAATTTCCGGATAGCTTGTTGAGATTAAGGACACCCTCTTTAAGCACGATGCCCATGCGCGGCTGTTCGACACGAATGTTGTCGTAGATGAGGGCGGCTGCCGAAAGATCGATGTCCGCGTCGAGCAGCCGAAGGCCCGAAAGATCGAGCGGCGCCTTTGACCAATGGCCGCTGCCCTTGCCGCCTTGGGAAGGGGCCTGGGCCGCCTTTTTCTGGTCGGGCGCCGGCGACGAGGCGGCGGCACGGGACGGCGCGGGCAGGAAGCGATGCGCCGGGATTGCCCCCGATTCGAGCTTTGCCGTAATCACCGGCCGTGGCCCATCAAGCTTTGCGCCGATTTTTCCGGCAAGTTTTACCGGGCCAACTTGCCCATCCAGGCCGGAAAGGACGATGGATGTGGGCGTTCCCTGCAATTGCGCCTTCAGATCCATCGCGCCCAATTTTGATTGCGGCCGATAATCGAAGACTTCCAGAAGCGTCGCCAGATTCGGGTAGGCAACGGCAAGACGAAGATTGAAATCGGGTGCTTCCGGCAGATTGCCGATGTCCCCATTTGCACGAACGACCCCCTTTGCGGCACCAAGCTCGGCGTTGAGGTTCAAACGGTCCTGGGTACCGGCAAGACGCGCCTGCATGGTCGCGGGCCCAAGCTTCGCCACCGCCGCCGATGGCGCATCGCCGGTTAAACGAAACAACTGCCCCACGTCTCTCGAACGCAGGTCCAGCTTGGCATCGAATTGTGGCGTGTCGGAAAATTTTCCGGCCTTGCCGGAAAGTTTTGCCTGAGTGCCGGCAAGGTCCTGAACGCTGGCTTCCCGAAGCGTCAACGCGCCATTCTCAAGCATGCCGCTTAAACGAATTCCGGAGATCGGCTGCTTTTGATAGGTAAGCCTGGAAAGCGCAAAGGAAAAATCGGCATCGAAATCCTCCAGAACTTTCAGGCCGGAGGCGGCCCCTTTTTTCGGTTTTTCCTTTTCCTGTTTCGCCTCGGAACCAGCGGAAGGGGTTGCAGCCGCGCCTACGGTGGCATCCTTCTTTTCTTTTCCCAAATAGCTATCCAGGTTCAACTGGTTCATGGACAATTGGCCGCGTAAATTCGGACGGCCCGCAAACGCTGCGGAAAGCATCCCCGTCAGCCGCGAATCATCGAGCTTGAGATCCAGTTTTTCGGCGGTTGCCCTTTCCGGGGTAATGGCGAGCTTCGCCGTCAACGCCGCCTCGCGCATGCGGCCCGCCGGCACATCCGCAAGGTCGACCCGTAACCAGTTAAAGAGGCTACGCAGATTTTTTGTACGGAAGTCCAAATCGCCTTCGAAACGCGGCGCGCCCTTCACCGCGGAAACAAAACCGAACATTGAAAGGCTGGCGCCGCCCGGCAATTGGGCCGCGGCCTGATCGAGCGCAAGCTCGCCATCCGCAAGCGACGCATGGATGCGAGCCTCGCGTATTGCCGCGCCCTGAAAGATGATGGATTCGGCCGCCAGGTTGAAAGAACCGCTGAAATTTTTTGGAAAAGCGAAGACGGTTTTCTTCTTCTCTTTTTTTGTCCCCGAAGGACCCTCGCCCCCTGCTGGCGAAGCGGCCCCCTCTTCCTCGATTGTCTTGGCCGCTTTGGGCGCAGCTTCCCGCTGCATTGCCAACCACGCATCCAGGTCTATTTTCGAAGCCCGGATCGCCGTTTCGGCATGGATGGTTTCGCCAAGGCGCATTTTTACGCTGCCATCGGCCGTAGCCCCTCCGAAACCGAGGGCAATTTCGCGAAGCTCGATGTTGCTGGAAGAACCGACGAACGACGATTGATAGGAAAATTCCTGCGCCAGCGCGCCCGGCAATGGCGCCGCCCCCGCCTCGGCGAACGCACCGATCAAACCTGCAAGATCTGCGCTTTTTGCCGTCAGGGTCCCGGTAAGCACCCCCGTTGGATTGGGCGCCGAAAGCGTTCCGGAAAAGCCCAAGGTTGTATCCGCCTTCGGGACGCTAATTTCCAAATCAATCGGCGTCCCGGGCCCCTCGACGAGGGCCCCCGCGCCCAACTCAAGGGAGACCGGCAAACCACGGACGATAAAATCACCGCCCACACGAAACGGCCCAACCAGGGATTCGGCATGAATGTCCGCATTTAATTTCTCGATACGCTCCAACGTTCCCGATTGTCCATCCCGGTAAACAAGCGTTCCGTTTTCAATCGTGAACCGATCCACCTGGATTGCCTGCGCAGCGCCACCGGCGTCCGTATCCGCCCCCGCTTGCTCCGCCGGCATTTCCGCGAGCGCCTTTGCCGTGTCGGCGATTTCCTCGCTTGCCGGCGGTGCGAATTCCCAATTCGCCCGGCCATCGGCGAGCCGCTCCAGCTCGATGACGGGATCAATCATCGCGATGCTTTCGATCTGAACGCGGCCCGTGAATAGCGGAAAGAGCGCAACGCGCACGCGAAGCGCTGCTAGCTGCACCATATCCGGGCTGGCAGCCCCCTCAAGGTTTGCAAGTTTTATTCGATGAACGGACAAGGCCGGCGTCGGCAGGATCGAAAGATCCATGTCTCCTTCGATCGTAAGCGTCCTGCCCGTTGCGGAACGCGCTTTGTCCGCGATCAGGTCCTTGTATTGATTCGCATCAATAAAGCTCGGAACAATCAGCGCGAGAAAAAGCAGGAGGGAGACGGCGATGAGCGCGCCGTAAAGAATTCTGTTTTTACTTTTTTTATTCATAAGACCTGAAGCTGCGATTTCAATGGGGGAACGGTGCCTTAATGCTTACACCAAAATGGTTTGGCTTTCGATCAAAGGTTCACCCGCGCGCCCTGGCCTTCTAGGGAATCTAAGCGTTGCCAGCCGCCAAGGCAGCGTCAACGGCATCGCAAATCTCTTTCAGCGTAAAGGGCTTTGAGATGATCCGGTGAATTAAGACATTGAGATTGTGTGCGCGTTGTTTTTCTGCCGCATAGCCGGTCATCAATACGATCGGCATGTTTGGGTTCTCTTTCGCGGTCTTCAGGGCCAGGGCGATGCCGTCCATGCCCGGCATGAGAATGTCCGTCAACAGCAGGTCGTAAGATCCTGCCGCCAGCATATCGAGGGCAAGCAGGCCGTTTTCGACCGCCGTCACCTCGTGCCCGCCATGGGTCAGCGCGCGGGCAACGAATTGCCGTACAGATTCTTCATCTTCGGCTACAAGAACACGCGCCATTTTTTAACCGCTATGCAAAAAGCTAATTTTTAGTCGCGCCCGGAAAAACCGATGGCCATTGCCTCGGCCGTTGAAGAAGGATTTTCGACTCTTGTTTCAAACGCAACACTCTCACCGGGAAGAAGACGCATCTCCGTGGCGACAAAAAACCATTCGTAAACCGTTTTGCCCTCTGCATCCTGAAGCATTCCGGAAAGTTCGGGCACTTCTCGTACGTGCTGTGAGGTGTTCAAGACTTCTCCCGTTACGACCAGCCATTGATTTTCGCCTTCGGAAATGCGCCCAGATGCAACGCTGCGAATTTCCAAACCCGTTCCAGCAATCTCGGGCGCCAATCCCACCAACGCATAGAAACGTTCAACCGGAGGCCATGCCGCAATCGCCTGCTGACGCGCAAGCAACCCGATGGCGATGGTGCCCGTGACAAAAAGCAGCAGCGTCGCCCAGCCAAGCAGGTTCCGCCCACCCGGCGATGCGCGTCGGACGCTTGGAAGATTCGAACCGTCCGGAATGGCCCGTGGCTCGGAAGGGCGTGCGGCAAGCGGTTCCGTGGAGACATGGGAGGGTTCTTGATGCCAGACATGGCCACATTTCGCGCAGCGGACCTTGCGCCCAGCCGCACCAATGGCATGGGGGTCAACCAAGTAACGGGCGGCGCAACTGCTGCAGCTAAGAATCATCGAAAAATTACCCCGGGAAACTGGCTGATTTTATAGGCAGAGACAAGTTTGAATGGCAAGGGCCACGCAGGGCGCTGGACGCGGTTGAGCCCTCTATGCGATCCTATTTTGCCCGAATTTCCTAGCTTTTTGGAGACCGAACGAGCGTGGACACAACCCCGATAGTGCGACTCCAGAATATCGGCATGCGGTATGGCCCTGGAGAAGAAATTCTTAGCGACGTCTCGTTTGAATTGGCGGCCGGGTCTTTCCATTTTCTAACTGGCCCCAGCGGTGCCGGCAAATCAACCCTTTTGAAGCTGATGCACCTTGCCGAACGGCCGACGCGCGGCTGGATACGGATCTTTGGAAAAGACGTGACGACCTTGCCGCGCTCGGCGCTTCCGGCCCTGCGGCGGCGCATCGGCATTGTCTTTCAGGACTTTCGCCTCCTTAACCACCTTTCTACCCTCGAAAACGTGGCCTTGCCCTTGCGCCTTGCCGGGGCGAAGAAGAAAGAAATCACCGAACATGTCACGGAGCTGCTCAAATGGGTTGGCCTTGCCGACCAGATAAACGCACGCCCGCCAACGCTTTCGGGGGGACAGAAACAGCGCGTTGCCATTGCCCGGGCCGTTATCTCGCGGCCAAGCCTCTTGCTTGCCGACGAACCGACCGGAAATGTCGATGAACAAAGCGCCATGCGCATTCTTCGTCTGTTTGAAGAGCTCAACAAAATTGGAACAACCGTCGTCATTGCCACCCACAATGAATCGCTCGTCGGGCAATTTTCCTATCCGGCGCTTCGCCTTACGGATGGCAAGCTCATTTCTTGCCCGCAGGATGCCGCGCCCCCTGCAAGGGATGCCACACGGGAAATCGCTTAAATGTTTTCAAGACCTGTCGAGCTTCAGTTTCGCCGCGACCCTTCGACGCGAACGCTGCCATGGATCATCGCCGTGATGGTTTTTTTGGCTGGCCTTGCGCTAAGCGGAGCTCTTTCCC